>CAYYSK010000031.1:0-20946 GCA_964474345.1 uncultured Flavobacteriaceae bacterium | reverse complement strand
TTTTAAAATAGAAGAGTTCGTATTATTTTTACACTCTATATACAAGAATTGCTTTTATGTGATGATGAAAAAAAATCAAAAAAAGAATCTCATGTTATATAATTAAATTACTGTTTGTATAAGCATTTATACTTAGAATTATAAATAAGTGATTATACATAATTTTCAAACAAATTATTAAATATAGATACGAATGAAACAAACAAGAAGTACTTTAAAAACGTATTTTGAGCGTGGAGATAGACCTACTGAAGGAGAATTTTCTGATCTGATAGATAGTATCATTATAGATGAAGACATAGCGGCTAGATCTGCCGCTGATTTCTCTTATGAAGATCTATCTACGATGATTGCAAATAATGCACTTATTGTAGGACAGAAATATACCATCTCAGATTATCAAACCCGATATTATATTGAAGGGACAAATACGACAAATATTAATAGAGAAGCAACAGTAGGAGGGCTTATTTCTGGTTTTGCGTTTTTTGATCCTCCATTAAATGAGGTAAGTAATGGAACGCCAATTGAAATTGTAAGCTTGCCAATGGATTATACTGGACCTATTCAGGTAGGAGACGTGTCTTCTGTAAGTAATTTTTTCTCTGGGTTTTTTATACAGTTTGCAAATGGTCTTCAAGGAGTAGAAGGAGCTGTTTTTAGTTATTCTATTAAGCGTTTTGATACCATAGATGAGGATGCTGTGATTCTAGATGCAAATTCAAAAGTAATGATGAAACCTAATGGTGTTATCAATACAGAAGTACATAATGGGACTCCATATATGGAAATGACTGCCGAAGAAAACAGAGAAGTTCCTTTTGAGAAAATTGTGCTTACTGCCATTTCAGGCAACGCTTTTGCAAGACGAGCAGAGAGTGTTACATATCCTGGAGAAGTATTGGAGTATGATTTTACAGATACAGAGATTACAAATGAAGATGATGTCGTTATTGGAGTGCGTAAAGGGTCTATAAAAAGACGTATTTCTGCAGATGGAACAATCGATGTAAATAAAGATTGGCGAGTACAACGCTATAGACGTTATAAATTATCTGATGAAGATTGGGCAAATTATATTCTTAGAAATCCAGTAGACAGTTCATTATATAATGTAGGAAGCAATCATGCTTTTACATTAGGAAATATTACTACAAATGAGGAGCATAGATATATACTTCCAGGTGTGGAAAATGATAATTTTTATCAAGATTTTACAACAACTGGTACGGTTCCTAATGTATTTGAAACAGGGATTTCTAATGGATCTTCTATTGTATATGGACAACGTATGGAAACTGTAGACGACGATATTTATAAAATTGATGTAATTGCTCCTTTACTAGCTAATGGGAAAGACTTTTTTATTTTTCCATTAGATGCTGGATCTAATCCAGATAGTAGAGTAGAGCGATTTGAAGTAAAAAACTTAGAAAACTCAGTGATTATAAATAATAATGGTCAATTCTCTAATGATCAAAGAATCTCTTTTTCTATTCCTAATGAACTTTCTCAATCTAGTTTTATGGCAGGAGGAGTTGTGAATTCAACTAATTTCCTAACAAGAATAACAGCTATTGATAGTGTTGTAAATATGGCGAATACAGGCTTTATTTCAAACCTACATATATTGAGTACGGCTGTAATTGCAAATAGCGGAACGATACAGTTTTTAACACTAGGAGGAATGGCAGCAAATGCGACTGGTTTTGGTGTTACTTATATGGATGTCAATTTTGATGCGGCATGTCAGATACGTAATACAATGATCGGAGGAAAACGTGTTGATAAATTGGCATTTAGTAATGTACAAACTAATAAATGCTTATTTGGATATAGTAGAGGACAGTATCTTAAAATCTCAGACAGTATTATGTTTTTAACTGCGTTTAAACATGCTGGAGATTTCTTTACAAATAATATAAGTGTAGATACCTCAGATCGAAATATTCCTAAAACACTTTTTGGATTCTTGTATGAAGATATGCCCAACCTATCTGGGAAATATATTTTTAACAGTGAAGAAGGACACTTAGTATACAGAAAAGCTAATGTAACAGACCTTGTAGATGGAACTATAGAAACTTCACAGGAAATAACGCTATTGATTAAAGCAAAATAATATGATGACAACAGAAGAAATAACAAGATTGAGTGAGCTTAAAACAGCTGTGCAAACATGTCCAGAAGGATGTGCAATGCAGGTATTGGGAGTACCGATGCTTGAAGAATTTTTAGCACTATTAATAAAGGAAGAAGAAAGTGTTTAAATGTACTGAAACTACAGATTGTCAGGGAGATAATCTTATTTTTTATTGCGAGGTTACCCTATTTTTACAGTGTTGAATACTAACTGCGTTTTGAGATACTAAAGTAAGATAGTCTTCGGCAATTACAAACAATTTAAAACAATGATTTATGAATGATTTTATCATAGAAGACGATCTGGAAATAAGAAATGGAGATTTTCGTATCGATGAAGCAAGTCAACAAAACTTAACGCATCTTTTGTTAAGTCAAAAGGGAAGTTATAAAGAGTATCCAATTCTTGGAGTAGGACTTACGAGATACATAAATAGTCCAGACTCTACAGGACGTTTACGCTTAGAAAATGAAATAGATAAACAATTAATTTTTGACAACTTTAATGTGAGCACATTAGACGTCAATGATTTGAAAAACATAAGAATAGATGGAAACTATTAGACCGCAACAAAATCAAAACATTCTCGATATTGCCTTACAAGAATACGGCAGTATAGAAACTGTTTTTGATGTACTAGAAGACAATGAACGATTTGATATTACAGATGATATATCTGTATATGAAGATTTAGAAGTAGGAAGAGAAGCTTTTAAAAGAGATATTGTAGCCTATTATCTGGCTAATAATGTAAAACCTGCTACAGATTCAACAAGAGAAGAAGAATTATTATTCACAGGCTTCTCAGGAGTTAATTTTATGATTATAGAGGATGATTTTCTTATCTCTTAAATTCCTTTACAAGGAATAAAAAAATCATTAAGACACTTTTTACTTAAAAAATTTAAAACCTTGATTATAAGCATTTAAAAGATGTTTAGAGGGAAAACTATATTAAAAATTTAAATATGTCAAGAACAATTGCCGAAATACAACAAGAAATTTTGGATGAAAAAGAAAGTCAATCTGCACTAGCAGGTCTTACTAATGAATCTAAAACTGCAATATGGAGGTTATGGACCTACATTGTTGCCTCAGCGATTTGGATACACGAACAAATTGTTGAAAGAAATGCGAGAATATCTCGCCCACATACCTTAGACTGGTACCGAACTCAAGCGCTAGATTTTGTAGATGGAAGAGATCTTGTTTTTAACGATGGATTCTTTGAATTTGATACTGCAGGATTAGATGGAGATCAAATTGAAGACCTTAAAATTGTCAAACACTGTGCTGTAAGCGAAATAGACCTAACAACCATATTAAATCCTGAAGGAGAGTTGACTATCCGAAATGATAGTGGAGATAGAATCAATGTGGATGTTGGTAACGTAGATGCGGATCAATTATTATCAAATTATTTCCGCAACCAAGTAGGAGTGGTATTTATGAAAGTAGCTAAAGATGATGGAACTAATATCACAAATCTAAATGTTGAGGAACAGGCTAGGTTTAGAGAATATGTCAACCGTATTAAAGATGCTGGAAATCAAGTGCAAATAAGCTCTTTTCCAGGAGATAAATTAGAATTGAATTTAGTAGTATACGTAGACCCTTTAATTATTTTCATTAATCCAGATGGCTCTAATGATGAAGAAAATGGAGTATTACTAGCCAATGGTACAAGCCCTGTAGTAGATGCAATTGAAACGTATTTAAGAAACATTGAATTTAATGGAGCTATTGTTAAAACATTTCTGGTAGATGCCATTCAACAAGCTCCAGGAGTAAATATTCCACTTTTACAAAATATGAGAGCAGGAGCTACTATGAGTACTCTAAATACAATTGATGGGGAATTTTACATTCCTGATTCTGGATACTTTGATTTAAATGAATTAACGATTAATGTGAGATACCTTCCTTATACTTTTTTTAGAAATAATCAGAATATATTTTAAATCCAGAAATTATGAGAAACTATTTAATTATAAACTGGAGTAAAATAATACTCTGGCTGTTGCCACCTATCCTGAGGAAGCAAAGACATTATGTTTGGCTAATTGCGCTATTAAAGCCTTTGAGGACTTTATATACAAAAACGCTTTTTCAGATGCAACACAATGGACAAGTCATCTATTTAGAAAAAGTCCTTAATGAAACTTTTAATCTAGGTGTTACTTATGATCCTAATCTTACAATTGAAGAGAAAAGAGATGCAAAATTCATTTATATAGACGAAACATTGCAACCAAGGTTACAATTTCTCTATAAACATAATGAATATTATATGCATACAGAACAGGAACATATAGAGATTTCGCCTACAGATAGTAGTGGAAATATAGTGTTAGATGAATTAGGATTCTTAGATCCAATTGAGCTTTTTACGTGTAGTGAGTTTAAATGTTTGACGAATACGGATGACGTGTCAGATGCTTGTAATGACGCTAGAGATCTTCCTGTATATAATACATATTTGGCAACAGGAACAGATTTTACAGATGTAGCTTATGCCAACTTTAGAATTATGATACCTGCAGAATTGAATATAAATATTGAAACGTTCAATAGTAATGACGATAACATGGTAGATAATCTTGAAATTGCTACTGCTTTACAGAGAATTACAAATCAAATCTTTTTTGTACCTCATCCTGATTTTGAAAAAGCACTTGCTGATGCTGTCGAAGTAAGAACACCAAGATTCCATCAAGTGCTTAATTTTTATAAGCTAGCAGGAAAAACATATGAGACATATATCTATGGAAATGAACAAGTCACAACGCAATCTACAGTAGAAGAGACACGAATATGTAATCCTGATACTCAAATATCAACAATAGTAGAATCGACGATGTCTGTAACATAAGATAGTCTAGATTATTTAGAAGATATATAAACAAATAATAAAACCATAATGTCCAGAGGAAACCTTCTGTCTTAATTAATAGAAGAGACTTTTCTAATGCTTTATGAAATAAATGATATTCAACAATTACGATGAAAAAAATAAATTTTACAGGGACAGGAGGCTTTCCTCTAGAGCAGGAAACACTTGCTAGATTACAAACAGCATATAGAGATGAACTCTATGAAATGCTAAAAAGGAATTTTGGAATACAAGAAGACCAAAATTATATTATTTCAGAACCTACAAGCGATGAAAATGGATTGTTTGTAATTAATGGAATATTGCATCTTATGAAACCAGGAGTAGTAACACCTACAGGTTTTATAAGAACAACAGAAACAACTATAGGGTTACGTTTTGGAGATGGGATTTACAATGCTGCATATACAGATTATTTTGTAGAGTATGTTGATACTGTTTTAAATGGGTATGATCTTAATGATCCAATATTAGAGAGAGATGGGGTTATAGATCCCACAATATCTGCTCCTAATGAACGTAGAATTAGATTCTATGACATTAGAAACAATAGTTCAAATAGATTTCAAAGTATCGGGTTTTTACCTATAGATGGTAGCAAACCTATGGAAGGAGACTTGGATATGGGAGGTAATCAATTATCTAATCTAGATACATTGTCTTCTGAATTTGCAATTCTACGATCTAAATTTCTTCTTTTAGGAGATCCAAATGATACAGATGGAC
Organism: uncultured Flavobacteriaceae bacterium; assembly: GCA_964474345.1. Taxonomy (GTDB): domain Bacteria; phylum Bacteroidota; class Bacteroidia; order Flavobacteriales; family Flavobacteriaceae; genus Dokdonia. The sequence continues at coordinate 15,184 of CAYYSK010000031.1, read as the reverse complement.
TTGGTTTTCCTGGAGCAGCTTTAGTAGATAAGGATATTAATGAATTTATAGCTATAGATGCTAGACCCGTAAATCCTGATAATACAGCATTGCATCTTAATTATGATAGTGTTTGGGGAACAACTGTAATAGGAGGAGAGATAAATCTTCCAGAATTTGCAGAAAATAGTACATCAACCAGAAAGGCCCCTTTGTTAATTGATAATAGAGGAAATGTATGTAAAGGGAGTGCTTCAGAAAATATTCCATTAGGACTTATCTCATTATGGTATGATACAAATAATCCCATTCCTCCGGGATGGAGATTATGTGATGAAGATAATGCAGGACAAGTAGGTTCTATTACAATACCAGATCTTGATGACAATACTATAAATATCGCAGATAGTGTTGTTATGATAAATCAGAATAGAGTGCGATATATCATCTATGTAGGAAGAGATACTCCATCTATTAATGCTGTTATCTCAAGCGATGCAGGAGATAGAAAATCAGTAATAAGAACACTCACTGGAGGACAAACATCTTTTGACGCAACTGCAAATCCATTTACGTTAAATGTCACTTTAGAAAACTTAACATTACAAGGATGGAGACAACTTTCTGCACCTAATAATTCAACAATTACAACACCAGGTGCTGTAACAACAACAATTACGGGTAATTTAATTGTAGGTACATATGTATACGAAGTAACAGGGATAGACACGTTAGGAGCAGAGTTTACAGACACAGTATCCATTGAAATAAGAAGAAATAATATAGCGCCAGTATTTAATTCTATTGTTAATACAACAAGTGGTGTGAATGTAACAGATGATATGGATATAGAAATAACATCAGCTTTAGTTTTAGCAAATAATTTATCTCGATTAGCTGCGCCAACTGAAGTAGCGAATGATATGATAATTCAAGATCAATTAGATGGAAATCTTGTAAGGATGTCAAATCAACTAGTTTTAAGAAGAACTAACTTTAGAGTAGGGGTTTCAGATCCAGATGGTAATATTTTTAGTTCAAGTGTAAGTGTAATTGCTAGAGTACGTAGAGCTAATGGATCAGTAGAAACAGTTCAGTCATTACTTCTTTTAGATGATATAAATAGGCTAAGTGTAAGTAGTGCAGACACAACTATAGTAGATGTAAATCAATTAGCAATTAATCAAAGATTCTTTGATTTTAGTATTCTAGGATTAGTGGGAACTGATATTCTTGAATTTGTAGTTACAGATGAAGACGGGGCTGAAACTGTAAAAACATATAACTTAGTTGTAACTATAGAACCGAGTATAACGATTTCTCAAGAAGGTCCATTCCCAACATTTATTGGAAAAACTGGGAGATTCTTTGATGTTAGAATTCAAGGTACACCAAATACAACGGTGTCTCTAATTGCAGAGCGATTACTTTCAAATGCAATTAACGGAGAAATTACTGTTTCTAATACAGGTACAATACCAGCTACATTTGATTTAACAACATTAAATAGAGCATTTGATGTGATATTAGATAGTAATGGAGTTAGAGTAATTAGAGTATTACATGAGATGACAGTTCCACCATTAACTTCAATTAATAATGGGACTACATATACTCTTAATTCAAGAATTACATTAGCTAGTAATCCAGTAAGTAATGGAGTGAATTTAAGATTTGCATTTATTCTTACAGGCGATATTATAATTGAAGGCCCTATAGATATTGTGCCTATTGATGATACACCTATTGATGTTATTCCTATGGATGACACTCCAATTCTAAATGGCGGTGGCTCAACTGGCGGTGGCGGCGGTGGCGGCGATGTAATTATTGCCGACGAAAGTGGAAATGATTTCCCTCCAAATCAATTTTAATTTTATATCAAAATAATATTAGAATAAGGCTTCTGTAGAAGCAAAGCACGGAAGCCTGTTTTAATATAAATAACACTAAATTATATGAAAAGAAGTATAGCAATACTCAAATCTTTATTTGAGAGCGGAGATAGACCTTCCCAAACAGATTTTGAAGACCTTATCGATAGCTTTGTACATAAAGATGCTGGAGTCACAATTAAAAATATAACCGTCAATAATGAAGGACATTTTGTTGTTACATTTTCTGATAATACCTTATTTACAGTAAGACAATTACCTGAAGCATTGCCTATCAGTTTTATTACAGATTTGCAAAATATATTAAATGACAAAGTAGATAAAGATGGAAACAAACAATTATCTACCGAAGATTTTACATCGGTTTTAAAAGTAAAACTAGAACAGTTAGAAAATTATGTGCATCCTGTAACTCACGATATTTCAGAAATAGAAAACCTACAAACATCTCTAGATGGAAAAGTAAACGCTACTGGAAATGAAACCATAAATGGACAAAAAGTTTTTTCTGAATTAGTAGAGTTATTAAATGGAATAAAAGTTTCAAATTTTTCTGGAACAGGACTTAGAAATCTAGTAGTTCAAGCAGATGGAACGGTAGATGTAACAGCTATAGCAACAGATGTGTTTGTAAGCGATGTGCAATTTGACGAGCAAACAAAGAGATTAACAATAGAATTTGTTAATGGGACGGCGATAAATATTGATCTCTCTAGTCTTGAAGAAGACATAACAGGTGTCCAATCAAGCATTGCATCAATGCGATTAGCAATAACATCTTTAGAAGACATAAAATTGAATAGTGGAGCCTTTGAAGGGACAGCACAAGATTTGGATGATACCAAACGTGAAAAATCCGCTTTCGCAAAATCTATTACAGATGTTTCTGGAAATTTAGAACTTCAAGGAGATCAAGAATCTCCGTTACCTACGCATTATTATGGAACAGATGAAGCGGGAACAAAAGGGTATCATAAAATTGATATCGATAGTGTAGAAAATTTACAAGCAGCATTAGATGATAAAGTAGCTACTACAGGTAATGAAACCATAAAAGGACAAAAAATATTTAGTGAAATTGTAAGCTTTTTATCAGGGTTAAAAATTTCAAATTTTTCAGGAACAGGACTTAGGAATCTTGTTGTACAAGCAGATGGAACGGTGGCAGCACAAGCCATTGCGAGAGATGTGTTTGTAAATAACACCTCTTATGATGATATCACTAAAATATTAACCTTGTCTTTTGTTGATGGTACAGATATAGATGTGGACCTTTCGGATCTTGAAGAAGACCTTACTGGACTACAAGCAGCTATCAGTAGGAATGAAGCAGACATTACATCCTTACAAAACACGAAGCTAGATAAAGATACATTTACAGGGACTGCGCAAGATTTGGATATTGCCAAACGTGATAAATCCGCTTTCGCAAAATCTATTACAGATGTTTCTGGAAATTTAGAATTACAAGGAGATCAAGAAGCTCCATTACCTACACATTATTATGGAACAGACGAAACCGGAACAAAAGGGTATCATAAGATCAGTATTGATAAAGTAGAAGATTTACAAACTGCGTTAGATGGTAAAGTTGCTACAACAGGTAATGAAACTATCGGGGGGATGAAAGTGTTCAATCAAATTGTCGAACTTTTAGATGGCCTGAAAATTTCAAATTTTTCAGGAACAGGACTTAGAAATTTAGTAGTACAAGCAGATGGGACAGTTTCTGCGCAAGCTATTGCTGCCGATGTATTTGTAAATGCTACGACGTATGATGATACTACTAAAACATTGACCTTGGGATTTGTTGGTGATGCAACGATAGATATAGACCTCTCTGGTCTTGAAGAAGATCTAACAGGGCTTGAAGCAAGGATTGCATCACTACGATCTAATGTAACTTCTTTACAAGATACGAAGCTTGATAATGGAGGATATGTCGGGACTGGAAAAGATTTAAATGAGACAAAACGTGATAAATCCGCTTTCGCGAAATCTATAACAGATATTTCTGGAAATTTAGAGTTACAAGGAGACGTAGAAACTCCTGAATCTTGCCACTATTATGGAACTGATGCAAATGGTGTTAAAGGATTTCATGTAATAGAACCTGTTTATTTTCATGTAACCAATTTGTTCCTAGGAGGATCTACAACTAATATAGAAAATCAAGAATTTTTTATAGATCTATCAGCCTATACAACCTTAAAAATAGGACATCAAATAGAATTACAAAATATTCAGTTTAGGGGAGATTTTAGTGGTCGTAATGAATATGTTGATGTAAGTCTTAATACCATTGCTACTACTCCAGATCAAAATATCAGGATTGGAGAAGATGACGGGGACGATTCGAGTCAGTGGCAAAGTGCGCAATCAATTGGAGATGGAAGTATTGTAGATATTATTCAACTGCCAACAGGAGAGACAGGATTCAGAATATATGTATCTCCGAGTTCAGCAGTGAATTTCAGTCCATCTGGAATGCCTAATTGGTGGGAATTAAGAGCAGATACGCAATTTAAAATTAAATAATCATGATTTGGATAGGAAAAGATATAGATAATAAAGTAAGAGCACAGATAGACTTTCAACCAGTAGATGGTCATTTAGGTCTAACTTGGGAAGAAGTGACAGAATATGAAAACCCAGACCCTAAGCATCTTTTAAAAACATTAGTAGTAACATCTCAAGAGAGAAAAGAGATTACAGCAATTAATTATGTAACAGAACTTAAATCTGGAGTGCGCCTTGTAGAAGATGTAGAACTTACAAATGATGGTTTGGTTAAAGAAACTAATTTTTACTACAAAGAAGGAGAAGAAAGAAAACCTGTAGTAAAAATTTCAGAAGTATATGAATATAGAAATACAGATTTAAAATTTAATCCTTCAGAACGAGGAATGTATTCTCGAGAAAAGAAATGGCAATACTACTTTGAAGATGGAACATTAGATGAAAGAGAAAAAAGCGCTAAAATTAAATATAAAGTATATGAGACTAATAGACAGATATTAGACGTAGGTTTAAAGAGAAGAACCAATATTACACGTGTGTTGTCAGAAAAAGTAGGTGCAATACTTGTGATTTTAGGAGTTTTTAAAGATGATGAAGTGTCTACAGCAAAAAAGAAAGCGTATGATGCTTTAAGAGCTCTTTCTAGACAGTTTTCTACAGATTTTACAGAGTACAAAGCATATGCTACTACAGATCTTTATGCTGCTATAGAAAGTACAACATCATTGCCTTGGCTAGATGTTTTTGTGCCTACACAAAAACAATTAATAGCATCTGGAAAAACAGAAGAAGAAGCTGCAGTATTTCAATCATATATAACTGCACTAGAATTACATGACATGCAAGATAATACGATACGTAATTACTTTATAGAAAAATTAAAAGGAAAAGTAAATTAAAAACTTTTCAACCCGAATTATGCATTAGAACTTTGTAATGAAGTGCAAAACGATAATAAACATTAGTATTTTCTTGCTTTTAGCATAGCATCGCTATGGTTCAAGTAAAAAATAGAGCGTAGTGATAGTGTTTGCAGTTATTTTGTGATGTAATAGATTTTCTAACGCATAATTCAGGTTCAAATACTAGCCTGTATATACTATGCAGGCAGTAATACCAAATGTATTTTGAAATGAGCTCATGTAATTTGAATTATATAGTGCTTAGATGAATAAGGAAATTCAAGCATAGCCTAAGCTACGGTTTCATTTTATTGTGAAATATAAGTGCTATAGAAACTAATTACAAAGCTTGTTTTAATATTCATTTGGTATAACACCCCAGGTTGTACTCAGTACATAGTAGTTTAACCCTTAAAAATTAAATATGAAAACTGTAAAAATTTTATTTACAGCAATGGCATTGCTATGGCTTGTCGTGACGATAAGTTGTATGATACCTATAAGTCTATTAGTAACCCCTTTTTTATGTGTTTCAAAAAAATACTATGGAGAATGGATTCTATTCTTCTTTGCAAGTATAAGCGCAATAGGATTATATCCACTTGGATTTTTATATAGAATAGCAAAATGGAGTGCGTTTAAAAACTACCTCAGACAAGTAAGTCTTAGTATTGATATTAATGGAAATACTATTATGGGAGAGCTTTTAAATGACAATTTTATAACCAAAGAGTCTGTACATAAGTTCGGAGTTGTGCAAGAAACAATTAGCGATAATCTTGGAGAGAACGAAAGAGATAGAACATTAACCCCTTTTGGGAAAAGATTTACAAATCTTTTAAGTGTTTTTGATTTTGATCATGCAAGAAAATCTATTGTTGAAGATAAATAATTAAGAACACATGTATAATAAAATAGTAGAATACTCTAATGAGTTAAAGATTCTTATATACTCATTTTTTGTATACCTAGAGATAGATGTAGAACTTTTAAAAGTATTGTTCTGTCTGATGATGATAGACACTTTTTTAGGGGTTGTAAAAGTCATTGTACTTGAAAAAGTATTCTCTTTTAGAAAGTTAATATTAGGCTTAGTGTCAAAAATTGCAGTACTAGTTATCCCTATGTCCTTAGCTCTTATGGGAAAAGGACTTAATTACGATTTCAAATGGTTCATAACACTTGTTATAGACCTCCTTATTGTAAGTGATGGAATTTCTATTTTCAGTAATGTTATAGCAATCAGAACAAAAAAGGAAGTCAAAAACTTTGACGCATTGACCAAGCTTTTAAAAACAATACGATACTCATTAGTAAAATTGTTTAAAAGGTTTTTACACACAATAGATGAGAATATTACGTGATGAACGATTTAATAACCATTGATTACAGTAAGAAAATGATGAAAAAACATATGAGATACGCCTTTAGTCAATACGGTGTAAAAGAATTAGAAGAAACTCAATATAGCTCTCAGGCCATTACATATTTTAATGATTTAGGATATGCTGTAAAAGATGTAAAAGAAGAGACAGCTTGGTGTTCAGTTTTTGTGAATTGGGTGCTTAAAATGTGTGACGCTCCTTATACAGGTAAGTTAGATGCTAGAAGTTGGTTAGAAATTGGTATGAAAACAAATAACCCACAGCCAGGAGATATTGTAGTGCTATGGAAAGACAGTAAGAATAGTAAAAAAGGATATGTAGGGTTTTATGTCAATAAAGTAGATGATGAAATTTTTGTACTAGGAGGAAATCAAGATAATCAAGTAAAGATTGCATCATATCCTTCATCAAGACTTTTAGGATATCGTGTGATTATTTAGAGTACAATGAAAATTAAACCTCAGCACATATTTGGTAGCATCATATTACTCTTTATTCTTTTGCATGAAGGATGTGATTCTAAAAAATGTAAACAAGGTATTCATAAACAAGATGATGTAAATAATTGTGTAAGTATAAAATATACAGATACTAATGATACGATATAAACAAACTGATAACAATTCAAAATGGACTTAGTCATATTTATATACTACCTAATACATTATTACAATCTATACAAAAGAAGATTTGGCTCTATAAGAATACTTCTTTTATCATTCTGTAAACTTCCATATAGTATAATAAAATAACACACAATTATGCTAAGTGTTAGAGTCGTTGTAAACATAAAACAATATGTAATATGTTTGACAACATAAAGTTCCACCTTATGATTCATAAAAGAAAACACAATTAATGTAAACAAATTACACACTTCAAATAAACAATTGAAGTGTTTATTAAACATTTTGTGTTAAATATTACTGAAAAGACTGTATTATTACAAAATAATTATTGCACACGTATAACATATGTTATATGTTTGTAACAAATAAACAAACAAATGATTTTAAGAGAATTTTATTTAGATAAAAAAGAGCGCATTGAAGCAGAAATGGGTTTCAGTGGAGCTATACCTGATATTACGCTGTATAACGATAATATTTTCAGACAACCTATTAGTAACACTACGTTATTGTTTAAATATGAATGTGTAGACTGGGAAACTTCTTCAGAGCAAACATATAAAGCAGATGTTACTTTTTGTATAGCAGTTGTATTGCCTTTACAAGGTCGTATGGCAGCAGATCAAAATTATGAAGCTGTATTTGATATAGCTCAGAATATAGATAAAGCAATTCTTTCAAGAGAAGAAACAGTGCGTTCTACAGGTGTAATGCTCAATACAAACTCAACTTTTAAAGTAAAAGAAAAACAATATTGCAATCAGGAGCAAGATGATTGGAATAAGACAGATTATTTTATTTGGGAAATCTATTATAAAACAACACTTATAGAAACAGAACTTAAAAAGAGATATAGATTGATATATAATGGAGCTACTGTTGAAGAATTAGAAAGTCAAGGATATACACTTACAGAAGGACCTACAGGTGAATTTATCTCTTTAGAAGATCAAGAAATTAATGAAATCATTGATCCACCATTAAGAAATAACAATAATTAATAATATATAAATTATAAAAGCTATGAGACGAAGTAATAAATTATTAGAAAAGAGACGAACGTTTGTATTAGATTACATACAAGAAAATCAAGAGAAACAAATGAAAGTTATTGTAAACGAACTTTCAGAAAAACTCTTTGTAACAGAACGTACAATTTATACAATTATCAATGAAGGAGTGCAATTAAAAGCTTCATAGTAAAGTGACTGAAATGATTGATTTTGAATCTTTTAAAATCAAGTTTATAAAAAAATGAACGATATATTTGGACTAGGAACAAAGCGCGCTCCTTATATCAAATCAGTTCATATATTCTTCTTTTTTTCTTAAGAAGAACTTTACCCTAAAATTTTTGAATACTAAGATTTTATGAAGCTATAGAACGCTTCGTATAGCTCTTTTTATGCTCAAATTTTAAACCCGTATTCTGCATTAGAACTTCGTTATGAAGATTGAATGTACAATAAAATATGGCATTTTATGTGTTTCAGCGTAGCATCGCTACGGTTAAATTCAAAAATGTAGTGTAACGGTATATTTTACAGTACGTTCAAGCTGTAATAGACTTTCTAATGCATAATGCGGGTTAAAACAATTAAATAAGTAAAATAATTAAAACCTTAACATTAAAATTAAATTATGGGTACATTAAATGACGTAGTAATTAACAAACTTTCAGGCGGATTAGGGAGAAGAAATCCTAGTCAAGACATGGTGTCTGGATTACTATTTGACGGACAGGCAATAGCAGAAGATGAAACGACTGGTGTTGCTGGTTTAGAGCAAGACAAAACGTATCGTTTAGCTTCTTTAGAAGATGCTGAAACATTAGGAATTAACGATTCGTATGATGTAAATGGGCAATCAGCGTATTACCAAATTCAACAGTATTTTAGATTAAATCCATCAGGTGATTTATTCATTCAGGCAACTACAGGTATTTCATATACTGAAGTAGTAGAAAAAGCAAAAGCATTTCAAGAGTCTACCAATGGAGCAATTCGCCAGATGGCAATTATCTATTCTGGAGTAGCAAATGAATTTGCAGATTCAATAGCAGCAGCAGAAGCAGCACAAACTCAAGCAGATGAGGCTTTTGCAGATTATATGCCTTTTGAAGTCCTTATTGAAGGAAAAGGATTTGCAGATGAATTATCAGCTGGAGCATCAGACGCAGCAGACCTTGCAGACCTTAATGCAAGCAACGTGTCTATTGTTGTAGCAATGGATGCAGCAGCAGCAGTAAATTATCCAAACTCAGCAGCAGTAGGAGTAGCATTAGGAGCGATCTCTCGTGCAAAAGTATCAGAAAACATCGCATGGGTAGAGCAATTTAACCTTGCAGGAGCAGGATTCTCAGCAGCAGCATTTGTTGGAGGAGAACAAGTAACTACACAAGGAGATCTTGAAACATTAAATGAAAAACGCTATGTATTTGCAAGAACACATACAGGATTACCAGGCGTATATTTCAATGATAGCCATACAGCTACTATTGGTACATCAGACTTTGCCTATGTAGAGAGCAATCGTACGATTAATAAAGCAGCGCGTTTATTACGTACCGCATTATTACCAAAACTAAACTCACCAGTTCTTGTAAGTGAAGAGGGGCTATTAGCACCATCAGTAACAAAAGGATTTGAGACCTTATGTCGTGCAGCTTTAGAAGGAATGATATCAAATCAAGAAGTGTCAGCATTTGACGTATTTGTAGATCCATCTCAAAACATCCTTGCAACCTCTGAGCTACGCATCAGAGCAGAAGTAACACCAGTAGGAACAGCACGTAGGATCATCGTAGACCTTGGATTCAGAAATCCATTTGGACTAGACGCATAAGAATCGCCTTAACACATTTATTCACAAAGAAAAATTAGAATTTAAAATATGAATGCATTACCATTAATAAACGGACAACAACATAGCTGGTCTTCTATCGAAGTACGTATGTTAGATAACATCGTTACAGGGATCACCTCTGTAAATTATGACGACTCAGTGATGAAGGAGAACCACTATGGAGCTGGAGACTTTCCAGTACACAGAGGACGTGGTAAATATGAAGCAAAAGCTTCTATTACCTTATACAATTATGAAGTAGAAGCGATCATCGCAGCACTACCAAGAGGAAGACGTTTACAAGACGTTCCTGCTTTTGATATCGTAGTAAGCTACCTAGATGATAGCAATGATATCATTACACATGTAGTACGTAACTGCGAGTTTAATACAAACTCACGTGGTATTAACCAAGGAGACACAAAAATTGAAGTTTCTTTTGATCTTATTTGTTCTCACATTGAGTGGAACTAAAAAGTAGTTATAGGATTGGATACGTATATATCTTTCATACGAGATATATGTACCACACGATTCCAAATCCTTTTACTTTTATATATATGTGACTTCACAAGACCCTAAACGGGCAAAACAAGCAATAATTAAAAACGTTTGTAGCGTCTAGTTGGACTCACATATCACTCGCAAAAAGGTTGCTTTTAAGATTCACTTATAAGCCATACTAGTTTCTTAAAAGTAACCTTTCTCATTATAATACTATAAAAAATAGCATATGAAAACCCAAGTAAAAGACAATAAAGAAGTATTGGACGGAAACATTACACAAGCACAATTCAATCAGTGGAAAAATAAATTTGGTCGTGTTGTAAAACTTCAAATAGAAGATGATGATACAAACATTGTATACGCTTATTTCAGAAAACCAGATATAAGCATACGTTCTGCGGTATTACAAGCATCAAAAATGGATGAGTTTAAAGCATTAGAAGTACTCTTTAAAAATTGCTATTTAGGAGGTGATGCCATTATAGAGCAAGAAGATGATTTACGCTTAAATATCACCACAGCATTTTCAGACCATATCCAACCCAAACCAGTAAAAGTAGAAGTATTATAAGTTGTAGGGCGTTCCCTTCGGTCGGGCTTTACGCTCTATCTTTTTTGAGCATAAATGCCACTCAAAAAAGGATGTCACTACAATCCCTAACGCAACCTATTAATAAGAATCAAAGATAGGTTAATAAACTAAAAATTTTAAAAAGCTCCTTTCCTTTTAAGGGAAAGGTGGCAATGATAAAGCGATAGTGATATCATTGACGGAAAGGGTGTTTTATGCTTAGTTATGACAAAATTAAATCCTTAAAGAAGTAAAACTCAACTGTCAGATCGAACACAATATGTTAGATCGAGCGCAGTATGTCAGGTCGAGTGCAGTCGAGACCCAATAACATCGTGAAGCCATTAAATCATTCAAAAAGCTCCTTCCTCTTTAAAGGAAAGGTGGCAATGGTAAAGTGGTAGCAATAACATTGAGAGAAAGGGTGTTAATGGCCTAAAAAACGAAATGTAATACAAAGAATAATCAAGACAGATTAAAAAAATAAAACAAGAATCCTATGGGAGTCATCACACATCAACTTCAGGTAGAAAACCTAGCAGAACTAGAGTTAAAACTCCCAGCATTACTGCATAAAATTGCTAGGATGCAAAAAGAAGAGCAAAAAGAAGCACGTGTCAACAGGCTTGTATTTGCTGAGGTACATAGATTAAACGATTTGCCAGTAAGAGCCCATAAAGAAAACTACCTTACAAAAATCATAGAGGGACAAAAGTATAGTTTTGTTAGAAATCTGGATGATGAATGGGAATTTGGAGGACTCGCTTTAGATGAGGTTGTTGTAACAGCAAAAGCCATAGATTATACAGATGCTAGAGGTTTTGTAAGAGCAGAAAAAGGAATCTATCTATACGCAGGAGATGATAAATTTATAGGAGATAAGATAGATACGGGAACTCCATACCCGCCTGCAACAGAAGTAAAAGTTTTATTTCGAGGGAAAGAAGATAAAAAAGGATGGTTACGTATCAAAATTATAAATACTGGAAATATAGGTTGGATTCAAAAACAATTTATACAAATTATACCTGTAGATACTTTATTAGATAGCTACACAAAGAAGTTTTACTACGTAAAAAGTGGTGATACATTTGAAACGAATATAGCAGCCAAAGAATATAGTCAATACAAAGTCAAGACAGGAGATGATTATCGTACGATTGCACAGGCTTTTCACTTATTAAATCAGCAAAGCGATCATAACACAGGAATTGTTATTAAAGATGCAGATCAAAGTTTATTATCAGCATTAGAATCAGGGTATAAAGCCAGTATTGATCCAGCCTTTGTAGAAGCTAGGGCATTGTATAAAAAGTTGTTCCTAACAGAAAACCACATTGTACGCCTTCCTAGCGAAAACTATATACGATTACAGCAAGAGTTAGGTAACCTATCTAAGCGTTCAGACTTTATGAACGCTACAATTGATGTAGTAGATGCCGTAACAGAAATTTTAGCTGGAGCAGCAGGACTAGTTGTAGGGATTATAGAAGGGTTATTAAGAGCTATTTATGATGCTTTAGAAGGTATTGTTGACCTCATTAGTACAATAATTAGTACTATTAAAGATTTGATTACAGGAGAGCTCTTTGATAAAATCAAAAAAATATATGAAACCATTATTGGGTTTGCAGATTTAGAGTTTGAAGACCTTAAAAAAGTAATGTATGCTGTTTTAGGCAATATAGGTAAAGCAATACAAGATATTATAGAGAATTGGAAGACAGCTTCTGCATTTCAAAGAGGACGTGTTATAGGGATCATTATAGGTGCTATTTTATTAGAAATCTTGGTAGCCATTTTTACAGGAGGTAGCGTTACTCTAGCAAAATGGGCAGGGAAGTTAGGAAAACTTGGAAAGGTCTTAAATAAAATTGCAGAATTAGGCGATGATATGCGTAAAGCATTAAAAAAGAAAATGCCTAATCAATTCAAAAAAGGAGACTATGATAAAGATAATGACGATGATGGAGATAACTGGCAACGATGGGCATTATTAGTACAAGCCAGAACTACTGCGGAAGCTATGGATGCTAATGGCGCTTCTGAGGTAGAATTAATAGGAGCTCTAAAAACTCAAGCTAACTTTTTCCCTAAACTCAAAGTGACTTGGCCTAAAAAAGATATAAAAGCAAAGTCTTTTGATCTTTATATGAAGGCAAGTAAACCTAAAAAAGTAGTTGATGATTTTACAAGTGGGAAGGGTGAAAAAAATAAAAAACGCACAGATCCTAGTAATGAAGTAAATCCTGAAGCAAAACCAAACGGAAGATCTACAAAGGTTAGAGATAATGATGATTTTGAAACGAGAAGAGGGTTAACTAGAGAAAATGAATCTGCAGATGTACTTGCTAAAAAAGGTTATAACATAGAACAAAATCCTAAAATAGAAGGAACAACAAAAAAACCTGATTATTTGATAGAAGGGAAAGTTTTTGATAATTATGCTCCTTCAGGAAAAAACCCAAGGAGTATAGCTTCTAACATAGAAGATAAAATAAAAAGTGAACAAACTAATAGAATAGTTTTAAATTTAGAAGATTCAAAACTTGACTTAGATTTATTTAAAAAACAATTAACCGAATTTCCTATTGATAATTTAGAAGAAATTATTATTATTAAGGGAAATAAAGTTATTAACTATTACCCTTTTTAATTATGGCATTAGAATATAAGTTACTTATTAAAGAAGATGAAATAAATAGTGATAATCTTAAAAGAATACTATTAGACCTTGACTGGAGTAATAAACAAGAAGTTTTAAGTAGACAAAGTACTTTTTTCTCTCTTGAAAATTCTATAGGATTTGATATTTATTTGCTAAATGGCAATTTAAGCGTACTAGAAATTGAAGATGAAGTGCAAGAATTTAAAAATTCAATAACTTTTAGAATAAATAAAGATTATGAAGATCCTACTGATTTCAAAACAAACATGCTTGAACTTGTTTTAAAAATAAGAGAAATAGTGAATTCTGAAATTTTATTTCTTTTTAATGGAGAGATAATTATTCTTAAAAGTAATAATGAAAGGATTGTAATAGGGAAAACAGATTTTTGGAGTCATCAATTATTGAAAATTATAGATGATCTAGATTATAAACAACGACAGTTTGAAATATTATAAGAAGGCAGAAGAATAAACTTTCATTTTTTTATAATAATCACATGTCATATTCTATTTTAATAAAAGAAAAAAATAAAGAAACAATTGAAATATTATTTTCAACGAATTCTCTTTAGGAGAGTCATTGGTTGAAATTAACTCAAGAATTAAATTTAATTTTAATAGACGAATTTCAATATGGAGTTGAAATAGGTTATAAAGAACTGCAAGAACTAATTCTTGAGTTATTAAAAATAGAAAAGCATTTAAAAAATCAAGTGTCAAATGATGAAAATGAAAATAAAATGCTGGGCAGAATCAATTATATAAGAAAAGAAGTAGACAATATAGATTTTGATAAAATACAAATAGAAGAAATTTTTATTGGATAATCTTTTTTTAATTAAACACAAAAGGCCGTCTAAAAACCGTTTAAATTGTTTTTAGACGGCCTTTTGTGTTTGAGGCACATTATATGATCTTTAAAGATTTACTTTTGGATGATCGTATGGATTCTTTGCGTAAGTTTTTACATCGTAATAAAGATACATTTGATTTTAATGGACCAGATAATGGAGTGCCAATTCATAAATTCCAAAAAATCAAAAAAAATGGAAGCACTATAAAAGATGATTTATTTTCAGTTGGAGGTCATGGAAACCATCTTGATTATACAGAAAGGATGGCGCAAAGAATTTTGGAAGCTAAAAATAGATTTAAAGACAATACAGATGGGTTAGATCAAGAAATATATGATATTATAAAGGAAGTTCGAAGTGAAATAAAGAAAAAAGTAGTGAGTACAGGAGAAACAGCAGAAAAAGTAAATGATATAATATTTTAATAA
>CAYYSK010000030.1:0-21127 GCA_964474345.1 uncultured Flavobacteriaceae bacterium | reverse complement strand
GAGACTTTTTATAGTGTTTTAACGTAATGTTTTATTAATATTCATCTTCGTTCCAGAGATAATCTTCATCAGAAGGATAATCTGGCCAAATCTCTTCGATAGAATCGTAAGAATCACCTTCATCTTCTATTGCTTGTAGGTTTTCAACTACTTCTAGGGGTGCTCCTGTTCTAATCGCATAATCGATCAATTCATCTTTTGTTGCCGGCCAAGGTGCATCACTTAAGTACGAAGCTAGTTCTAAAGTCCAGTACATAGTAAAATATGTTTTTTAATTTTGTGCAAAAATAATTTTTCTGAGCAGAAAACCAAGTGAAATGACGATTATTTCAAAATAAATTTAAGAACGTGTTTATCAAAGGCATTGCGATACTTTATATTATTGATACTTATAAGTGTCGTTTTGCTTGACTGTTTTTAGCAGAATATTCTCTATTCTATTTTTTTCGGGATCCATTTGATCTCGTCTGCTTGTAGATCGTGCGACAACTTCCGTGCCAGTACAAAAAGATAGTCAGAAAGTCGGTTTAGGTACTTTAATGTATGTTTGTCAAATGGCTCTATATCAAATAGTTCTGTTGCTAAACGCTCCGCCCTACGACATACACAACGCGCTATGTGACAATATGACACTGTTGTGTGTCCGCCAGGAAGTACAAAGTGTGTCATAGGAGGTAAATGCTCATTCATAGTATCCATTTCTGTTTCTAGAAGTGTGATATCTTCTTCATTGACTCGTGGAATATTTAAACGATCTTTCCCATTCTTCAAAGTCATTTTTTCTGGATCTGTTGCAAGAACTGCTCCTACCGTAAAGAGTCTATCTTGAATATGAACTAAAATTTCTTTACTTCTAGAATCAATATTTTGATCGCGTATTAATCCTATATGTGAATTTAATTCATCTACTGTTCCATAACTATCTATGCGAATATGATGTTTAGGAACTCGTGTACCTCCAAAAAGTGCTGTTGTTCCTTTGTCTCCTGTTTTTGTATATATCTTCATGTGAGATGATATGATTTTTTATGTATAGCACTTATATTTTAATCATTGATGATTAAAACAAGCTTATTCTTTTTTTTCTTTTCTTTTAGCTTCGTAATTATCTCTAAAGTTACGTCGCTTACGATTATAGAGTCTTTTTTTATTTCTTCTATTATTAGCAAAAACAAGTAAAAATAGAATTGCAAGTCCTATAAAAACAATAAAAATTTGAGTAGTATTTGATAGTGAATCAAAAAAATCCATATAGTTATATTCTATGTGATGAAGATACGTCCATATGTCTCAAATTACAAATGATCAATTTTAAAAAAGAAAGCACATTTAACCCGAATTATGCATTAGAAAGTCTATTACATTGCAAAACAACTGCAAACACTACCACTGCATTGTATCTTTTACTTTAATCATAGCGATGCTATGCTAAAAGCAAGAAAAAACTAGTGTTTATTATCGTTTTGCACTTCATCACGAAGTTCTAATGCATAATCTGAGTTTAACAAATTTCTAGCAGTATATATCTAGAGAATTCTATTTTTTATGCTTTCGCGAAAGCGTAAGAACAACGTTTTATGACTTTATGAGTTCTAAAATATAATACTCTTTATCAAATTCATTTTTGTGCGGTCCTTGTATACTATATTTTTTTGAAATTTCTTCTGCACCAATAACATTCCATTTTTTTAAATCCTTGATCCAGTTTTTAGATGTTACATGTGCACCTTGAAGGGAAGCATCAGTAAAATTTGTTTTTTCTATACTAGCTCCTTCTAAAAAAGCGCCGTCTAGTCTTGCACTTGTTAAATTTGTATGATCTAGTTGAGAAGACCTCAAGTCTGCATTAACTAGATTTGCCTTTCCTAATTTTGCATATGTGAGATTTGTCTGGTAAAGATTTGCATTTTTAAGATTGGATTGCCACAAATCTGCTCCTTGTAAATCTGATAAAGGCATATCAATATTTTCTAGAGATACTCCAAACATATTAGCATCTTTTAGGTATATGTTATTAAAAGAAGTCGTGAATATTTTCTGCATACTGCTTTTGCTAATACCACTATGTATAAGAGCAAGTAAGAATTGCCCTTTTTCAGGACTTAAAGGTTTTGTAAGTTTCTCTCCTTCTAAAAATTTATAAGGCCTAAAACCGTACATTAATGATTTTGTTCTTGCAATTGTAGATTCATTTAATCTAGGAGATTTTTCCAACTCATCATGTATAATATCTAATACATTATCCATTAAAAACACAAGATTGTTACGTCTGCTAGCTTCTTCTAAATATACTTGTTGTTGTATTTTATCATTTTGAATTTCAAGCTTTTTATTTTGTTGGAATAAAATACTTGTTTGTACGAGTAATACTAATGCAGGAATAACAGCAAATAAAATAGTAAAAAGACCAATACGTGTTATCCGTTTGGCAATACTGGCTGAAAGTTGTGCAAATGAATTTTTTGAAACATTGGGAAGCTCTTCAAAAACAATATTAAAACTGTTTTTTAAGTCTGCGCCAGCCCATATACCAACTCCTTTTATAGATGCTCTTAAAAGACGTGCATTATTCGTCTTTTGTTTTGAAGAAATTTCATCGATTCTTCTTTTTAAATCTTCGTTTTCAAGACGTAAGGATTTGTTTTCTTGTATGACGTGCTGGATGTCTTGATCTGGGATACTCATAGTAATCTATTTCCAGCTAAATGTACTATACTTTTGGAATAATTAAAAGTAAGATGGTAATATGTTATTCTTGAGAAGATGGCAAATGGTTATTATTTATTTCTCACATCGCTTTCTATAACACCATCACGTAATCGTATAACTCGATGTGCATGCTTTGCAATATCTTCTTCGTGAGTTACTAAAATTACTGTGTTTCCAGCTGCGTGAATTTCATCAAATAAGGCCATGATTTCTACAGAAGTTTTAGAATCTAGGTTTCCAGTAGGCTCATCAGCAAGAATAATAGATGGCTTATTTACTAAAGCTCTTCCTACAGCAACACGTTGTCGTTGCCCTCCAGATAATTGATTAGGTTTATGATCCATACGATCTGAAAGTCCTACATCTGTAAGTACTTCTTCAGCACGCTTATGACGATCTGATTTTGAAGTTCCTGCATATATCATCGGTAAGGCTACATTATCTAAAGCTGTAGTACGGGGTAGTAAATTAAATGTCTGAAATACAAAACCTATTTCAGTATTACGAACATCTGCCAGTTCATCATCAGTCATACTACTTACATCACGATTATTAAGAATATATGTTCCAGAGGTAGGAGTATCAAGACACCCTAAGAGGTTCATTAATGTAGACTTTCCAGAACCAGATGGCCCCATAAAAGCTACATATTCTCCTTTATTTATATCAAGGTCAATACCTTTAAGAACATGTACAATTTCGTTTCCTAACGGAAAATCTCTTATGATATTACGAATTTTAATCAAGTTACCCATATGTGATTGATGCAAGGTTATATCTAAATAACACCGTTTGGTTTGCTATTAGAAGACTAAAGTAAGGGATTGTTACAATTTTATGCTAACTATTTTAAGATATACCTAAAATATTAATGTAAAGTAGTTGTCTTGAGCAACGTAGAGCATTTTTGCTATGCTGTATTTATACTAACTTTTAATACCTTATAATGCACTGTAAAAATGTTCTTTTCTACTGATTACTTTACGGAAAGTTATTTTATAAAGTGTAATTAAAAATATACACTTTATAAAATAACAACCATCTACACCATATCAAAAAATTATATGTAGCTATAGAAATGTTCTTTTTTTTGTTCTTTTCTAAAAAACACAAATCCTAACCAGAAACAGTCTATCGTAGCAGTAACTTCAGGTAGTTCTTTGATACTCTCCCACGCTTCTGTCATTTCTCGAGACCAATGAATGTCATCAAATATCCATACAGTATCATTTGTTATTGTTGTCAATAAAGAATTTGCATAAGTAAGCGTTGCTTTTTTTGAATGATTACCATCAAAATAAATAAGATCAAATTCTTTTGATAGAAGCTCTTCTATATTTTTACCAAATTCACCTATTTTAACCTGAATATTAGATATTTTAAATGCTTTTAATTGTTCTTTTGCAATTTTTGCAGTTTCAGGACATCCTTCTAAACTTGTGATTTGCGAAAGCGAATCTACAGATAATGCAGCAGTACCCATCCCTAAAGAGGTGCCTATTTCTAATACGCTTTTTGTATTGAAGTATGTATTTGTGCGATGTAATATTTGCATACGTTTTTGAGTAGCCCCAGCATAACGTGCTATATTTTTAATAATCCTTTGATTAGATTTAAATACACGTGATCCTGCACCAAAATCAGTTACACTAATAGTATCTTTATTCTGTAATAACTCTTTTCTATATGATTTTAAAATCTTGTAACTAGGAAACTCTCTTTTGTTTTTAAGGCATTCTTTTCTGAAAGTGTAAATAAATGGGGAATGTATACCGTGTAGATAAAAAATTTTAGGAAACCATTTTAAATATGTAATTACTTGATATAGCAAAGTAGTATAGTTATTCTTCCAGTTTTGCAGAAAGTTCAAACCAACGCTCTTCTTTAGTATCTATAGCTTTAATGATTTTATCTAGAGCTATAGATGCTTCTGTGATTTGATCTTGTGTTAAGTCTGGGTTTAAGAATTCTTTTTCTTTCTCAACTTTTTCGCGTTCTAGTTGTGCAATTTCACGTTCGAGTTTGGTATGTTCTTTTTGTTCATTATAGGTTAATTTTCCTGTATGTTGTTTTTCTTTCCAAGACTTAGTTTCTGATGACGAATTTTTAGTAGCATTTGCAATTACTGCTTGATTAGTAATTTTAGTTGCTGCATCTGTATGATTGAAACTCACATTACCTTCATAAGTGCGATAATCAGAGTAATTACCAGGGAAGTCATCAATAATAGCATTGCCTTTAAATACAAAAAGATGATCCACGATTTTATCCATAAAATAGCGGTCGTGGGATACTACAACAAGACATCCAGGAAAATCTAATAAAAAATTTTCGAGAACATTTAAGGTGACAACATCGAGATCATTTGTAGGCTCATCAAGAATAAGGAAATTAGGATTCTGTATAAAAACTGTACATAAATATAATCGTCTACGTTCACCACCACTTAATTTTTCTACAAAATCATATTGCTTTTTTGCATCAAAAAGGAAGCGTTCTAATAGTTGCCCTGCCGAGATGATTCGCCCTTTTTTGAGAGGTATAAAATCTCCAAACTCTTTGATAACATCAATTACTTTTTGTCCAGGTTTACTAGTAATTCCTTTTTGAGTATAGTATCCAAACTTTACAGTATCTCCTACAATTACTTTACCAGCGTCTGGAGATAAAGCGCCAGTCATAATATTAAGGAACGTAGACTTTCCAGTTCCATTTTTTCCTATAACTCCAATACGTTCTCCAGTTTTAAAAACATATTCAAATTGATTTAGTATTTTTAAATCCCCGAAGGCTTTACTTACTTTATGAAATTCAAGAATTTTACTTCCTAACCGTTCCATATTGATTTCTAACTGTACTTCATGATCATTTCGTCGCTGGCTAGCACGTTCTTTAATTTTATGAAAATCATCAATACGTGATTTTGATTTTGTGGTACGAGCTTTAGGTTGACGACGCATCCATTCGAGCTCTTTTTTATAGAGTAATTTCGATTTTGCTAACTCGATTGATTCATTTGCCAGACGCATTTCTTTGTTTTCGAGATAATACGCATAATTTCCTTTATAACTATAGAGTTTACCTTGATCAAGCTCTATAATCTCATTACACACGTTTTCTAAAAAGTATCGATCATGTGTTACCATAAAAATGGTAAGATTTTCTTTTTTAAAATATTCTTCTAACCATTCGATCATTTCAAGATCTAAGTGGTTAGTAGGTTCATCAAGAATTACTAAATCAGGTTTACTTAGAAGGAGAGAAGCAAGAGCAAGGCGTTTTTTCTGTCCCCCACTTAAGAGCGCTACTTTTCGATTTAAATCATTTAGTTTTAATTTTGATAATACTTGCTTGTATTGAGTTTCAAAATCCCAAGCATCCATAGCATCCATAGCTTCAAATGCGTGTTGATACGCATCTTGATCTTCTGGGTTAAGTAAGGCTTTTTCATATGCCGTAATTGTTTTAACTATTTGATTATCTCCAGTAAGTATAGTTTCTTCTATAGTACGTGTAGGAGATAGGTTAGGTTCTTGCGATAAATAGGATATTGTAATTCCTTTGCGAGATACTACTTGTCCATCATCTGTGGCTTCTAGGCCGGCTATAATCTGTAACATGGAAGTTTTTCCAGTTCCGTTTTTTGCTACAAACCCTATTTTTTGATCTTTATTAATACCAAAAGAGATATCTCTAAATAAAGTATGTTCGCCAAAAGATTTTGATATATTTTCTACAGAAAGGTAGTTCAATGTGTATTGTTTTAATAGTTCAAATAATTAAAGATTAAGAATGGAATTCTATTTTCCACCTACAAGAAGGCTACTTAAATTGATGCTAAAATACCTAATTTATATACATAGTATATCATAAAATAGGCTTCCTTTTTTTGAAGATATTAAGTTTTGAATACGTTAAACATCTACGAAAGTTTCATTATTAACGATGAACGCCTATATTTGTTATTCATAACCTTAACCTGATGAAATACCCAGCTGTGCTTTTATTGCTCGTTATTCTTGCGAGCATTTCTTCTTGTATTCCTACTAAAAAGCTTACGTATCTTCAAGAAAATACAACGGCCACTAATGATAGTTTGATTAACTTACAATTACAACAACAACCTTATAGAGTTCAGATAGGGGATGTGTTGAGTATTCGTTTAAAAGCTTTAGATCAAGAGCTTGTAGAGTTTTTTAACCCTATAGGATCGGGATCTACTAATCTTGATGAAGGTTTTTATTATGATGGTTTTGCTATAGATAGACATGGTAATATACGAATGCCCACACTTGGAGAAGTAAACGTATTAGGACGTACCACGGAAGAAATAAGAAGTATTGTAGAAGAAAAATTGCTGGAAGATTATTTTGAAGAAGAAGCAAATATTTTTGTAACTGTTAAATTAGCAGGGATACAATATACGATGGTTGGAGAAATTGGAAGTCCAGGTATCAAAATAGAACTAATAGAAAAGTTGTCAGTGATGCAAGCTATTGCAAATTCTGGTGATATACTATTAACAGGTGATCGTACAGATGTCATTATCATAAGACAATATCCTGGGGGTCAAAAAATACACCATATTGATTTGACAACTATTGACGCTATGAGCTCTCCATATTATTATTTACAGCCCAATGATATGATAGTCGTAAATCCATTAGCTCAAAAAAGTTTAGGTGCGGGAACTACAGGGTTGGATTCGTTTAGAACGATACTTACGGTAATAACAGCTCTTACAACAACTATATTATTATTTACACGTCTATAAATTATGGATGAAGATTTTGACATAAAAGATTCTGGTAGTTTTTTTGATTTTAGAGGTTTTCTTCTTAAAGTTTTAAGTTTTTGGCCACTTTTTGTAGTCAGTTTAGCGATTGCATTTGGAGTTGCTTATAATAAAAATATACGTAAACAACCTGTATATAGATTGAGTAATATGATCTCTATAAAAGATGATCAAAATCCTTTGTTTACAGGAAATACAAGTCTTGTTTTTAACTGGGGAGGAACAACAGACAAAGTTCAAACAAATATTATTCTTTTTAAATCACGTACACATAGTGAAAAAGTAGTATCCTATTTACAATATTATATTAATTATCAACAGCAGGGAAAATACAATTTGATTGATGTATATGGTCAAACACCTTTTAAGTTTAGACTAGATGATACAAGGGGTCAATTATATAATAAGCGTATTGTTATAAAAGATTTAGGGGACGGACTCTTTGAAATGTCTATTCCTTTTACAACAGATAAGGCAAGATTATATAATTACAGTACACATAAGTATGAATATGCTTCAGCTCCAACAACAGAATTTAAAGAGACTATAAAACTGGGTGATACACTAGATTTTCCATTTCTAAAAGGTGTATTTGAAGAAACAGAGACGTTGCCAAGATTAGGAAAAGAATATTATATAAGTTTCAGAAATTTTAATAGTACGGTGAGAAGGTATCAAGGTATTGATATTACTCAAACCCCTAGAGGTTCATCAATTTTGACATTAAGTCTTTCTGGATCTAATAAACATCGCATTGTAGATTATTTAAATGCTTCGGTTATTGTTAGAGAGAAAGATCAATTGGATCGTAAAAATTTATTTGCAACAAATACTATAAAATTTATAGACAGTAGTTTAACATACCGTAATGAAGAGTTACAGTCTGTTATAGAAGAACTCAATGACTTTAAGAATAAAAATATAGATGTAGCTCTCAAAGGCGGTTCTGCTACTTTAACTGGAAAGTTAAAAGGATATGATAGTGAAAAAGATCAACTGGAACAACGTTTGTCTTATTATAAGATATTAGAAGATTATCTTACTTCTCGCACAGATTATAGTAGCGTTCCAGCTCCTTCTGTTTCTGGTATAGAAGAAGCAAATATATCTGCAAGTGTTAGTAAAATAATTGCATTATCTGTAGAGCGAAGTGATTTACGTTATTCTGCTAAGGAAAGTAATCCTAAATTTAGAGAAATAGATAGGAGTATTAATGCTGAAAAAGAAGTGCTACTTGAAAATATAAAATCATCTACAGATATTATAAATGGAGAGATCAGGCAAGTAAATAGAGACATAAGCATTGCAGAATCGGAATTACGTAAGTTTCCGAAAGAAGAACAAGAACTTGCAAACATTCAGAGAAAGTTTACACTAAGTCAAAATGCATATAATCTATATCTTTCAAAGAGGAGTGAAGCGACTATTATTAAAGCGTCAAATGTATCAGATATTTTATTTATAGATAAAGCAAAAGATGTAGGGGGAGGTCAAGTAGGTCCAAATACACGCCTTAATTATATTATAGCATCACTAGTTGGAGGTGTTGCTCCTTTAGTATTTGTCTTTTTAATGGTGTTTTTTAACACGAAAATTGCTAATCCTGAAGAAATTAAAAAACTATCAAACATTCCAGTACTAGGTGTTATTGGAAAGAGTAGACATCGTAATAATTTAGTAGTGCGTGATCGTTCTCGATCTGCAATAGCAGAAGCTTTCAGAGGAATACGTTCTAGCTTACAATTTATATATCGTAAGCAGGATATTGAAGGTGCCAAAACTGTATTGGTAACCTCTTCTGTGAGTGGAGAAGGTAAAACATTTACGTCTATTAATATTGCCTCTGTTTTTGCTTTAAGTGAAAAGAAAACTGTATTGGTAGGTTTAGATTTACGTAAACCTAAAATTTTTGATGATTTTGAATTATCTAATGAAATAGGAGTTGTTAACCATTTAATAGGACAGAATACAATTCATGAAATTAAACAACAAAGTGGTATCCCATATTTAGATGTTATTTTGTCAGGTCCAGTTCCTCCAAATCCTTCAGAATTATTGCTAAGTGATGCCATGAAAGAATTTATGAATGAGCTAAAAAAGACCTATGATTATATTATTTTAGATACACCACCTGTAGGATTAGTTGCTGATGCATTAGAAATTATGAATTATGCTGATGCATCGTTATATATGATACGTCAAGGCTATACAAAAAAAGGAATGCTAGGGTTAATTAATGAAAAATATATAAAGGGAGAAGTAAGTAACGTAAGTTTTGTTTTAAACTATTTTCAGAATAAAGGAAAATATGGCTACGGCTACGGTTATGGCTATGGTTACGGTTATGGTGCATATGGGAATGGATATCATGAAGATGCCAAAAGAAGTCCACTTTTTAAACGTATGTATATAAAAATAAAAAAAATGCTTAAAAGAAAGTAATTTTAATTACTCATACATAATATTTTGGATAAAATGAAAGAGGCAGCATGGTTATATGAGATAAAACCCAAAGGAAAATTTATAGATCTCAATATTAAAGAAATATGGAGGTACCGTGATTTATTAGTATTATTTGTAAAACGTGATATCGTTACAGTATATAAGCAGACAGCTTTAGGCCCTTTATGGTATATAATCCAACCTTTATTTACTTCTATTATTTTTACATTAGTGTTTAATAATGTAGCTGGTATTAAAATAGAAGGAATTCCTTCATTTCTTTTTAATCTTGCAGGAATTACAATATGGACCTATTTTAAAGAATGCTTAACTAATACATCTACAACCTTTGCTTCTAATGCAAGTTTATTCGGAAAAGTGTATTTTCCTCGATTTATTTCACCTTTATCAAGAGTGATTTCTGGTCTTTTTAAGTATGGAATCCAGCTATTCATTTTCATAGTATTCTTCCTTTATTTTCTTTTATACGAAGGAAAACCTATTAGTGTGGGAAATACTATTTATCTATTACCTGTAGCTATAGCGACTATGGCAATGCTTGGCTTAGGTATGGGAATGATGTTAAGTGCTATTGCTACTAAATATCGTGATGTTAAGATATTAATATCTTTTGGAACGCAATTACTCTTGTACTTATCTGCGGTGATGTATCCTTTATCATTAGTAAAAGAAAAATTATCAGAATATGCTTGGGTAGTTGAGTATAACCCAATAGCACAGGTTATAGAAGCATATCGTTATATGCTATTAAATACAGGGAATTCAAATATGAAAGGACTATTTATAGGTTTAGGATTAAGTGTTGTATTTGTGATTTTAGGACTTATTGTATTTAATAAAACTGAAAAAACATTTATAGATACCGTATAATTGTATGGGACAACAAATACCTCTTTTTTATTGGTCTTCTAAGATTTTTGAGAAAAAAAATCAAGAGAATTATGGTGATATTTTATCTTCTCAAATTGTATCTTGGGTAAGTGATAAGGAAGTTATATTCTATAATGCACCTTATAAAAAGAAACGATGGTTAAAAAAACCATATTTAATGGCAATAGGAAGTATTATGTCCCATACCCAACCTAAAGCAAACGTATGGGGAAGTGGTATTATATCAAGAAAAGATCAATTCTCTAACGCTACTTTTTTTGCTGTTCGGGGTCCGCTTTCGCGAAAGCGTATACTAGAATTAGGCTATTCATGCCCAGAAGTATATGGTGATCCAGCCATTTTATTACCAGATTATTATCAACCAATTATTGAAAAGAAATCCGAGTGCGGATTTATCCCACATTATGTAGATCAAAATGTTGTTTCGCAATGGTATGATAATGAGAAAAATACAACGGTATTAAATCTTATTAATGATAACATATTTTATACCACAGATCGTATCTTAGAATGCAAAAAGATAATCAGTTCGTCATTACATGGAGTGATAGTAGCACATACGTATGGTATCCCTGCGATATGGGTGCAATTTTCAAATAAATTAAGTGGCGATAATGTGAAATATGAAGATTATTTTTTATCAGTAGGAATTGAACCTTATGAGCCTATATATGTAGATGAAAAATTGCCATTACAAGCGTATGAAGCTATTTTTTCTAGTGTAAACACACTACCAAATGAAGAGAAATTAAAAGAAATACGAATAGCACTTAAAAATGCATTTCCAAAAAAATATCTATGAAAGATAAAATCTTGAAAATAGAGAACATATCTAAACAATACCGTCTTGGTGTTGTAGGCTTAGGTACGCTAGCTCATGATTTTAATAGATTTTGGCATAAAATACGAGGAAAAGAAGATCCATATCTTAAGATAGGTAGTGTTAATGATCGTAGTGCTAAAGCAAATTCTGAATATGTTTGGGCACTGCAAAATATAAACTTTGAAGTAAAAAAAGGTGAGGTTTTAGGTATTATAGGGAAAAATGGAGCAGGAAAATCTACCTTGTTAAAAATACTCTCTAGAGTTACTGCACCTACAAAAGGAGAGATTAAAACAAAGGGACGAATCGCCAGTTTACTTGAAGTAGGAACTGGAATGCATCCTGAATTAACCGGGAGAGAAAATATTTTTTTGAATGGAGCTATTTTAGGAATGACTAAAGCAGAAATAACCAATAAAATTGATGAAATTATTGAGTTTTCTGGATGTGAGATGTATATAGATACTCCTGTAAAACGCTATTCTAGTGGGATGCGAGTACGCTTAGGTTTTGCTGTAGCTGCTTTTCTGGAACCTGAAATTTTAGTGGTAGACGAAGTGCTTGCTGTTGGGGATGCAGAGTTCCAAAATAAAGCGATTGGTAAAATGCAAGATATATCGAGAGGAGGAGGTCGTACCGTATTATTTGTAAGTCATAATATGGCTACCATAAAAAATTTATGTACAAGAGTCATAGTTTTAAAAAATGGTTCAGTTGACTTTGAAGGGGAAACAAACGAAGGCATTATACACTATCTAAAAGAAAACAAATTTACTTTTAATGAAGATTTATTAATATCGAGTAATAGGTCAGGATCAGGAGTGCTGAAATTTAAAAATTTTCACATAGAAAATAAAGAAAATCAAATTATTAATAGTTGTTTAAGTGGGGAACAAATTATTTTCTGTTTTAACCTTTTGTCTGAAAAACAATTGCCTGAAAAATCTAAAATTGATATAGGTTTTTCAATTCATACAAAAGAAGGGGATATCATTTCAGTACTTTATAGTTCTTATCAAAACTTTGTCCCTAAGTTAACTTCTAGTAATGAACATATAATAAAATGTGAAATTCTTAATCTCCCTCTTAATGTTGGAGAGTATATGGTAAAAGGTAGATTAATAGTAGATAAAGAAGAATCTGATTGGTTAAAAGATCCCCTAGGTAAAATAACTATAGTTAAAGGAGATTTCTATAATACTGGGAATTTAGGGTTTGATGGTAAAACTCAAGTTTTAATAAAAGGGAAATGGTCAAGCAATATTTAAAAAAAATTCTTTTAAAGATTACACCTCAAAGAATAATGAGATTATATCAAGAAGAATCTGTTAGTAAAATTACTAAGTATACAAATTATTCATATTCTCAAGAAGGGGAAGATTTATTATTGGAACGTTTTTTAGAGCAAAAAAAAAATGGATTTTACATAGATGTAGGAGCACATCATCCGCAAAGATTTTCTAATACTTTTTATTTTTATAAAAAGGGATGGAGTGGTATAAATATAGATGCTATGCCAGGCTCAATGAAAGCCTTTAATGAGATACGTCCAAGAGATATTAATCTTGAATTAGGAGTTTCCTCAACTAAAGGAGAGCTTCTCTATTATATTTTTAATGAACCTGCACTTAATACCTTCAGTAAAGAAGAAGCAACTAAGAAAGATGGATTGAGGAATTTTAAAGTGATTAATACAAAAAAAATTAAAACATTCCCTCTTTCTTCTATATTAGAGGAGTATCTACCTGAAAATATACCTGTTGATTTTATGTCTGTAGATGTGGAAGGATTAGATCTACAGGTGATACAATCAAATGATTGGACCCGATTTAGACCTCAATATATTTTAATTGAAGATTTAAAAAGAAAAGATATATCTAATATTATTAAAGAAAGTATTTTGTATAAATATTTGAACGAATTAGGATATTCTCTAGTAGCAAAAACATTTAACACATTATTTTTTAAAGACACAACTGTATCATGAATTTAGCTCCCGTTGTTCTTTTTGTTTATAATAGACCTTTTCATACAAGACAAACTTTAGAGGCTTTGTCTAGGAATGATATGGCATCAGAAATAGAGTTAATTGTTTTTTGTGATGGGCCTAAAAATAATTGCTCAGAAAAAATACTAGAGGATATTGAGTTAGTTAGAACTATATGTAAATTACAAACATGGCCTAAGAAAAAAATAATTTATGAAAGTACTGAAAATAATGGATTAGCAAAAAGTGTGATATCTGGAATTAGTAAGGTTTTTGAAACCTATCATAAAGTAATCGTTTTAGAAGATGATATTATCATAGCTCCTTATTTTATTAAATTTATGAATCAAGCATTAGATGCATATGCTAATGAACGTAAAGTCTATGGTATTTCAGGGTATAAATATCCATCCTTAACGGAAGTAAAAGAAAATACTTTTTTTTTACCAATAGCATGTTCTTGGGGGTATGCAACTTGGAAAGATAGATGGGGTAGTGTAAATTTTGATGCAAAATCACTCTTTAACACGATTTCTAAAAAAGGGCTTAAAAAGAAAATGAACTTTGGTGGATATAAGTTCTACGAAATGTTACAAGATCAAATAAGTGGTAAAGTAGATTCTTGGGCAATTAGATTTTATAGTTCAATGTTTATTGAAAATAGTTTTTTTTTATACCCTAAATTTTCATTAGTTGAAAATATAGGATTTGATAGTAGCGGAACACATTGTACTGAAGATGAGTTTTTCTCAAGTATTGATCTCAATAAAGAAGCATTTGAATTTAAAAAAATAAAAGTAAAACTAAATACTAAAATAGTTAATCTAACAAGAAAAGAATTCGAGAAAAATACAAATAGTAAGAGCAATAATCTTATAAAGAGAATAAAAGGAAAATTAAAAAAATATTATTCTACTTAAAGTAAATTAGTGATAAAAAAATATATACATATCATCCGAGACAAATTTGATGAAATAGTTGTTTTATTAAGAGATATTAAAAAACGATTGTCAAAATCAGAAAAAATGTATGAAATACATACATTCCAATATGGCCAGCTTTTGACATCGCAACTTACATTGAAAGGAGAACTTCATAATATACATGATGCTGAATTTAAAGTTTTTTCACAATGGGGGGATGATGGAATCATTCAATATTTGATAAATTACTTAAACCTTCCTAATACCACGTTTGTAGAATTTGGAGTAGAAGATTATAAAGAATCAAATACGCGATTTCTTCTAATGAATAACAATTGGTCGGGACTGGTATTAGATGGAAGTTCTGCAAATATTAATGCTATAAAAAACAGTGCTGTTTATTGGAAATATGATTTGCAAGCAACACATGCTTTTATTACTGT
This sequence comes from uncultured Flavobacteriaceae bacterium, assembly GCA_964474345.1. GTDB lineage: Bacteria > Bacteroidota > Bacteroidia > Flavobacteriales > Flavobacteriaceae > Dokdonia. The sequence goes on along the minus strand of CAYYSK010000030.1, from coordinate 6,093 downwards.
TAAAAATATAAATACGCTTATTTCTGATGCAGGATTTTCTGGTGAAATAGGCCTATTGCATATAGATATTGATGGTAATGATTATTGGATCTGGAAAGCACTTGAAGTAGTAACACCAATTATTATGATTGTGGAGTATAATAGCATATTTGGATCAGATAGATCAATTACAATTCCTTACAGACCAGATTTTGTTAGAAGTAAAGCACATTATAGCCACCTATATGCTGGGAGTTCATTACCAGCTTTATGTGATTTGGCTTTAGAAAAAGGCTATGTATTTATAGGAAGTAATAGTGCAGGGAATAATGCTTATTTTTTGAAAAAAGGATACGAAAAAAATATAAAAACACTTGATGTCAAGGATGGATATGTAGTTTCAAAATTTAGAGAATCCAGAAATAAGGATGGTAAATTAACGTATCTTAGAGGTGATGATAGATTGAAAGAGCTTAAAGGAATGCCTATTTTTAATACAATAACCAATCAAATAGAAGAAATTTAATGTCAGAAATAAAATATCCTGTATATCAACCTTCTTTGCACGGGAATGAAAAGAAGTATGTGAATGAATGTCTAGATTCTACTTGGATTTCTAGTAAAGGAAAATTTGTTGATTTATTTCAAAAAGAATTTGCTAAGACCATTGGAGTTCAACATGCCGCTGCTGTATGCAACGGAACTGTGGCATTACATTTGGCTCTAGAAGCTTTAGGAATAGGAGAAGGTGATGAGGTGATTGTACCAACGCTAACTTATATAGCTTCTGTAAATGCTATTACATATACAGGAGCAAAACCAGTATTTGTTGATAGTTTGGAAACTACTTGGCAAATAGATCCAGAAGATGTTAAAAAGAAAATAACTAAGAACACTAAGGCAGTGTTATGTGTCCATCTGTATGGACAAGCATGTGATATGGATGCATTGACGCAAATTTGTGAAACACATCAATTATTCTTAATAGAAGATTGTGCAGAAGCAGTTGGGACTTCTTTTAAAGGAAAACATGTTGGAACTTTTGGAGATGTCTCTATCTTTAGTTTTTATGGTAATAAAACAATTACTACAGGTGAAGGAGGTATGGTTGTAACAAATCATGAGACATTATATGAGCGTATAATGCATCTAAAAGGACAAGGACTTGCAAAATATAGAGAATATTGGCATGATATTGTAGGGTATAATTATAGAATGACAAATATTTGTGCAGCAATAGGATATGCTCAACTTGAGCAAATTGATACTATTTTAAAAAAGAAACGACAAATTGCCAATTGGTATCAGGAAGCTTTTCAGGAATCTAATATTCATTTTCATCAAGAAGGACAAAATACATTTCATTCTTACTGGATGTGTACAATTTTATTACCTGCTCATATAGATAGAGAAGCTTTAAAACAATTTTTGGTAAAACATGGTGTGGAAACACGCCCTATGTTCTACCCAATACATACAATGCCTATTTATTCCAAGCAATATGAAAAACATCTTGTTGCTGAGAAATTGTCTAGAAGAGGTATGAATCTGCCAAGTTACCCAGAGCTGAAAGAAGTTGATATACAATATATAACTAGTAAGGTTTTAGATTATGTCAAGTGATTCTATTCAATTTTATAAAATAGAAACAGGTAGTCATTTATTAGTGGAAGATTTTATTAAGTGTCTTAATGATGAAAAATCTTCTTTTAGATACTTTGAAAATAGAACTTTAGAGGTGTTAAAAAATCATTTGGAGACATTAATAGTAAAAAACAACAACTCATTTATTGGATATGGTCACCTTGATAAAGAAGGAGAAACTACTTGGCTTGGAATCGTTGTTCTTAACAAATTTCAAGGCATGGGTATAGGAAAAAGAATTATGACTGAATTAATTAATAATGCAAAACAATTACTACTTTCTTCAATAAAATTATCTGTGGATATAGAAAATTATAAGGCTAGAGCATTATATGAAAAAATAGGATTTAATTTGGAAAAACAAACTGCTAAGATTTGTTATTATAAATTATATATAGACAAATGATTACTAGTATATTATTTTATATTCCAGATGTAGATCAAACCCGTGGAGGAATAAGGCAGTATTCTATTAATTTGCTGGCTACAATAGCAAATTTTGATCAAAATTTATTTCATTTCTATATCTATCATAATTTACAAGACCCAGAAGTATTTGCGATTATAAAATCGTATAGTAGTTGTACATTAGTTACCGATAGGGATATATATATAACTGAAATTAATAGGAAGAATTTTTGGAGAAAAAAAGGGTCTCTATTTTCTCAATTTTTCACAGGAAAACAACCCTATAGGTTTAAAACAATAGATGCATTTGATGTTTTTTTAAAAGAAAAAAAGATAGAATATGTGCATATTCCATATCAGTTTATACCAAAAACAAATTTGAGTGCGAAAGTGATATGTACTTTACATGATGTACAAGAACTACATTTTCCTGCATTTTTCCCAGCAAAAGTAAGAGCTTATAGAACCAATATGTATTTAGATTGTGTTACAAAATCACATAAAGTAGTAGTTAGCTATCAACATATTGCTCAAGATTTAATTACATATTTTAATGCTTCACCTAATAAAATACAAGTTTGTTTGTTAAACATGAAAGACTTATGGTTTAATAAACTAGAACAAGAATATAAAAATACGATACCATCAAACCCTTATAAGGAAGATTACCTATTATATCCTGCAAATTTCTGGAAACATAAAAACCATCAAAGGTTGATAGAAGCCTTTTCTATATTTAAAAAGCAAACTGATACTACAATTCAATTAGTTCTCACAGGTAATAGTAATAATAAAGAAGGCATTATCATTAGGCAATTGGTAGACAAGTTAGATCTTAAAGATGATATTATTTTTGCAGGTATTTTAGATGAACAAGCCTTATATGCAACATATAAAAATGCGTTAGGAGTTGTAGTACCTACGCTATATGAAGCAGGAAGCTTCCCTCTTATGGAATCTATTATTATGGAAATACCTGTAATCTGTTCTAATGTAACATCATTACCAGAAACAATAGGTGATAAACAATTTGTATTTGACCCTTTTGATCTAGAAGATATGACATCAAAAATAAAACAATTAGTTACAGATGAGGCGTATCGTCATCAATCAAGGTTAAATGGAAAAAAGATGTCAGGACGTATTAAACAAACAGGCGCTGAAGAAATAATCAAAAAATTATATTCAAATAAGAATTAGCCCATTTTTTAAGATGCGTATATATGTTCACTATTCTATATATTATATAAGTACTATTATGTTTATATTAAGAATAAGATGATTATGAATATTATATTTTGGGAAAATCATACGAGTATATGTATGTTAGTACATATTTCTATTCAATGAATTAATTATGAAAATTTCAATAATCACTATAAATTATAATAATGCTGATGGGTTTACAAAAACTCTTGAAAGTGTGTATTCTCAGAATTATGATAGTATAGAACATATTATTGTTGATGGTGATTCTTCAGATGGAAGTAAAGAAATATTAGAAGCTTATGAATTTGATGATGTTATTAAAATTTCAGAGCCAGATTCGGGTATTTATAATGCTATGAATAAAGGAGTCAATAAATCATCTGGAGATTATCTGTTATTTTTAAATAGTGGTGATAGTTTAAGAACTAGTGATAGTATTGAGAACGTAGTTTCTATGTTAATTGGAAACAAGGATTTCTATTATGGAGATCTTATGATGCAATTTGAAAATGAAGATCGTATTCGTAAATATCCAGAAACACTTAGTTTTTATTATTTTTTTCATAAAGGGAGCTTACCACATCCATCTATGTTTTTTAAAAAATCATTATTTACTCAAATCGGATTATACAATGAAAATTTTAAAATAGTAGCAGATTGGGATTATTACGTAAAAGCTATTTTCAAGCATGACGCCACTTATAAACATATAGCAATAGTAGTTTCGAATTTTGATGCTTATGGTATATCTAGTGATCCGAAACATCGTGCCTTGTTGCTAAAAGAAAAAGAAGAGAGTATTACAAATAATTTTTCAGGATTTAAGGAAGATTATGAAATGTTGCAAATGCTAAATCAAGATAAAAACGCATCATTAATAAGATCTATACATAAAATATCTCATAATAGATACGCAATAAAATTTTTCACCATCTTTACAAAGATATTGTCAATAGTATTTAAAAAGTAGACTATATGCTGAGAGTTTTAAAAAAGAAAATTGGGAAAACAGCGCTTGGAAAAAAACTCAAGAAATTTTTGATGAGAGATGTTCCTGAAGATAATTTTATTGGATCAAAAAAGTATTGGGAAAATAGATATGTACAAGATGGTAATTCTGGAAGTGGAAGTTATGGAAGACTTGCCCACTATAAAGCTCAATTTTTAAATCAATTTGTAGAGAAACATAAGATTGAAACCGTTATTGAATTTGGATCTGGTGATGGACATCAACTTACTCTAGCGCACTACCCAAATTATATAGGTTTTGATGTTTCTCAAAAAGCAATAGGTATATGTAAAACGCTTTTTGAAAATGATACTTCAAAAACATTTTTATTGGTTACAGAAGAAAATTTACAAGGGAATATTGCGCCACTTACGATGTCATTAGATGTAATATATCATCTCATTGAAGATGATGTATATGAAATCTATATGAATAGATTATTTGCATTATCATCAAAATATGTAATTATCTATGCAAGTAATTATAGTGAGCGTATAGCACCTCATGTTTTATCACGCAAATTCACTATTTGGATTAAAAGTAATAAACCAGGTTGGGAGTTGATCACTCATGAAAAAAACCCTTACCCTTATGATCCCAATGATCCAGATAATACTTCTATTGCAGACTTTTATATTTTTAAAAAGAAATAAATAAACCTGTATAATTTGGGATGCCTACTATTCTAATTATAGAAATATATTGATATAATAAAAGTATTGAAAAGATTAATTTATAAGCTAAAAGAAATTCCTGTAGCATCAGAAACTTTTATAGTTTCTCATATTGCTCTTGCTATTAAAGAAGGATTTGCAGTACAAATTATTCCAAATAAACTTCACCCTGTTCATACTTCATCACAAGAAGAGCTTATAAAAGAGGTCAGATTGTTAGAAAAAATACGATTGTACTCATCTCCATCCAATAAACCCAAAAGGATTAAAGAAGTAATCTTTCTTTTTATGAAAAAACCTTTATGGATATATTATTTTTTAAAACTTTGTGTCATATATAAAAAGTATACTTGGGAGTATCTTTTCTATTTAAAATTTTATAAAGAATATACATCAGAAGATGTATTTCATGTACATTTTTCAAAAGCAGTAGCTCCTTTATTATATCTGAAAAAAATTGGATTTTTAAAATCTAAAATTGTTATTACTTTTCATGGTTATGATGCTTATGCCTTGCCAGAAGGAACTAAACTATCAAAATTAGTACAAGACTATACAGCTCATGTACATGCTATTACTAGTAATAGTATTTTTCTTAAAAATCAACTTGTTGATAAAGGCTTTTCTCCTAATGCGATTACAGTTGTTCCTGTTGGTATTGATACTTCCTATTTTAAAAACCAAAGAGATTTTAATAGAACAGAAACTAAGTTTAGAATAATAAGTGTTGGTAGATTAATCCCTTTAAAAGGACATTTATACGGTATCAAAACAATTAAAAAACTTGTTGAAAGAGGACATAATGTACAATACACTATTGTAGGCTATGGAGATTTAATGGATACTTTAAAAGAAACCATTGAAAGCTTACAACTCGAAAAATATATATTTTTACTAGGTCTTCAAACTCAAGAAGAGATAAAAGTTTTATTAGCTAAGAGTGATGTTTTTTTAATGACAAGTACGTATAATAAAAAAAATAGGAGAGAAGCTTTGGGTATAGTATCATTAGAAGCACAGGCCTCTGGAATTCCTGTAGTTGGTTTTGAATCAGGAGGATTTCCAGAAACCATACACCAAAATGAAACTGGTTTTATTGTTCCAGACAGAGATATAGATGCTATGACAGAAGCAGTAGAACGGTTAATACACAATGATGATCTATTAATA
>CAYYSK010000029.1:0-21296 GCA_964474345.1 uncultured Flavobacteriaceae bacterium | reverse complement strand
GCATTATTTTCTACTCGTGCAGTAATAGGAATACCCGAAGCTTCCAAAGATTTATCTAATATAATAACACGTCCTAATTGGTAATTTACGGTATAATCTAATCCTTCCACAAGAGGTCTTCCTCCTGCTGTTACCACTACAGATCCTTGAGGAATATTAAATGCTCCTAAAGAAATTCCCTGTTCTTGTGTAGATTTATAACGTCCTTTTAATAAGAATTTATTCTTTTCTGCATTATCACGTGCTACTGTTTTGGTAGAACTATAAAGTGTTTTATACACATATTCTTCTTGATGTGAATTAAACGTATTTAATTCCATATCAGAACCCGATATACCATCATCATATACTTCAGAATCATCTATTCTAAGTAGGTTAAATAAATGTTCTCCAAAAGGTTCAACTGTTGTAAAGACAATACTACCGTTTTGCACATGAACTGTCGTTCCAGGAACAAAATCAAAGAATCCATCTCCTCCTATTTGTGGGTCTCCAAAGGAAGTTAATCTGTCTAAATTGAATAACTGTAGTAATGTATTAGACTCTAGATTTCCTCTGTCTGCATTTGCACCTACTTCTCCAGGATCTGTAACTCCATTAAATAGTCTTGGTAACGTACCAGCCTCGGGTGTTATAAAGTTTAAAGGGGAAGGATCTGCATATACAATGTTCATACGAAAACCATCTTGCTCTAAAGCAAAAGCTCCTAAAGGGTAGATGTTTTTCATCATAAGATCCCATACAGGTTCTTCTACATTTGTCAAGTTACTCTTCAGCATTTTTACCACAAGGTTCTGTGGACTTCCTGCTTGTCCTGCAGGTATTACTGTATCTAAAATACCATTACCATCGGCATCTTGACCATTTGGAACACCATCACCATTAATATCAGCATCGGCATCATCTGCAATACCATCACCATCTTGATCTGGCCTATTTACTGGACTGTTTGCATCTGCTAAATCTGGAATTCCATCACCATCATCATCTGGACGACTTCCATTTGTAGCATCTACACCATCATTTGCAAATTCTCCTACTTGGAATACTTGTCCTCCAACTGTATATTGGAATGCTACTCCTAATACCTCATCATTATTAAGGCGCTGACTTAATGATATATATCCTAGTTGAGGGTATAATGTATATTGATTAGTCTGAAGTTTACGTGCATTTTCTAATAATACATAATCTATTCCATCACTTACTTGTACTCCTCCAAAACCCTGCTGTACAGTAGCAACATCTCTTATTGCATTTGAAAGAACAGATTCAACACTTGGGTCAGATATTCCACGGGGATTAAAATCATTATTTCTATTATCTGGAAAAGCATCAGTCACGTTATTAATAAAACCCGTTGGAGGAAAATCTAATCCAATATTTGATGGATCTGATTCTCCTATATCTTGAATGGCAACAATATTACGTGCGTCCTGTGTTAGGTTTTGTCTATTTGTAATCCAAACCTCTAGGCGTGTAATCTGAACATTATTATTGATAAATGGATAGTTTCTTAAAGATTCATCATAATTATCTCTAAAGTAATGCGCTAAGAAAAAATGTCTATTCTCATCATAATCTAGAGCTGCAACTTCAAAATCTTCAACAGTAGCTCCTCCTTCGGAAGTCACAGTACGAGGTTGAGATCTATTTTCTGCAAAAACTGCTGTCACATATGTTTTACCAAATTGCAATTCTGTTTTAACTCCAAATAGACTTTGAGATCCTTGTATCAAAGAACTATTAAGAGGCATACTTACATTACCCACTTCTATCTTCTGGATAATATCATCTTCAGTAGGTGTATATTCTAATTTTATCTGATTCTGAAAATCAAAAGTAGATTCTGTATCGTAGTTTGCAGTAATTTGCAGACGTTCTCCTACTTTACCTAAAAGACTTAAACTAATACGCTGATCAAAGTCAAATGTCAAATTACTTCTATTACGAGGAGAGAATGCTGGATTGTCTTGTTTTGTAAACAATACTCCTAAATCCATCTCTACAGATCCTTGAGGATTAAATTCTATTTTATCTCCTCCAAAAATTGTCTCAAAGAGATCTGATTTTACATATAAGGTTGGGATCAAGCTTTTTTGAGCTTCCTTTCCTTCTTCTGTTCTCCCATCTAATGCTGCTACTTTTTCATCAAAGTATTGTTTCATCTGTTCTTCACGAAGACGACGAAAGTATTCTTCTGGAGTTAAAATAAGCGGATAATTAATATTAAAAGAACCTAACTTCTCTGTATAGATATAACGATCTGTTTCTGGATCATAAGTATATTTTGAGACGATACTATTTGGATTAGGTAAAGACAAATTACCAAAAGAAAAAGTTGTTGCTGTTGAGTCTTGTTCTGTCTCGTTGGTTTCTTGTGCTATTAATGAAGAAGCTCCCAAAAAGAGCATGCTTATCATAAATAGTAAAAGTGTACGTAATTTTAAATAATATTTTGTCCCCAAAATGGCTTTACAGTTTTTTTAATGCTTCTTTTATAATCGTCTCCACACTAGCGTCAGGCTTTTCTTTAAGTATTTGCATACAAACTTTTTCAGATTGTTTCCTTGTAAACCCTAATGTTTCTAATGCTGATAACGCTTCTTCTTTCTCTGTATTGCTTTGAATGGCAGAATTGACATCTAAATCAAATACTTTTAAGATTTTATCTTTTAAATCTAAAATAACACGTTGTGCAGTTTTTGCTCCGATACCCTTGATTCCTTGAATAGTAGCAACATCATTTGATGCTATTGCTTGCTTAATTTGATCTGGATGCAAAGATGACAACATAGTTCTTGCTGTACTTGTGCCAATTCCAGAAACTGAAATTAACAATCTAAAAATCTCACGTTCCATCACATCCATAAACCCATACAATGTATGACTATCTTCTTTTACTTGAAGATGTGTGTATACCTGTAACGACTCCCCTTGAGGCAATGACGAAAAGGTATGTAACGATATGTTTACAAAATACCCAACCCCATTGCAGTCAATAACCACATAGGTTGGATTTTTTTCTACAAGTCTACCCCTTAAATGAGTAATCATTTTTATTTATAATGTTAAGCCCGTAAATGTAAGAAAATATCTTTATCGAGATGTTATGATTACTGATAGATTCTTATGAGTTCGCTTTCGCGAAAGCGTATCAAAAAACAACACATTACATTCCGTGCTTTTCTTTCTTTTGCGCATCAATCACTGCAATAGCAGCCATACTTACAATCTCGTCTACACTTGCTCCTAATTGTAGAATATGTACAGGTTTACGCATACCTAACATAATTGGGCCAATATTGTCTGCTTTTTCAAGTTCTTTAACCATTTTATATGTAATATTTGCACTATCTATATTTGAAAACACTAATGTATTTACTTTTTTCCCTGCTAGCTTTGAAAAAGGGAATTTACTTTGTAGCATTTCTTTGTTAAGTGCAAAATCTGCTTGCACTTCTCCATCTACAATAAGGTCTGGATGAAATCTATGTAAATATGCAACTGCTTCTCCTACTTTTGTTGCTCTTTCATTTCCAGAAGAACCAAAGTTTGCATAACTCGTCATAGCAATTACAGGCTCTAAACCAAACATTTTTACAGTAGTTGCTGTCATATGAGCAATATTTGCAAGTTCTTTTGCCGTAGGATCTATATTTATAGAAGTATCAGCTAAGAACAAAGGCCCTCTAGAAGTAATCATGAGGTTACAAGCTGCTACTTTACGAACTCCTTTTGCAGGCCCTATAACTTCTAGTAATGGTTTTACAACTGAAGGATAACTTCTACTATGTCCTGATAACATACCATCAGCATCACCTTCACTAACCATCATAGCTGCAAAATAATCACGTTGTCTCAGTAATTTTTTTGCATCAAAAAGTGTAATTCCTTTACGTTTACGAGACTTCCAATAAAGTTCTGCATACTTATTAACTTGATCAAGTTGTTCTTTAGATTTTGGATCTATAATTTCAACATCTATGTCAAAATCAATTTCTTCTTTTAGTTCTAAAATAACGTCTCGATTTCCTAACAATACAGGAATTGCAATTCCTTCATCATGTACAATTTGAGCAGCTTTAAGAACATCTAATTGATCTGATTCTGCAAAAACAATACGTTTAGGGTCTAACCGAGCTCTATCTAATAATAATCTAACAATTTTATTATCCTCGCCCAATCTTTCTAATAATTCATCCTCATAGGCATCCCAATCTTTTACAAGTTCTTGTGCAATGCCACTTTTGATAGCTGCTTTTGCAACTGCTGGAGGCACTGTTGTGATCAACCTAGGGTCAAAAGGTTTTGGTATAATATAGTCTCTTCCAAAAGTAAAACGTGTCTCTCCATAAGCAATATTTACTTGCTCAGGAACAGGTTCTTTGGCTAACTGTGCTAATGCTTTTACTGCAGCCATCTTCATCTCTTCATTAATTCCTGTAGCACGCACATCAAGAGCTCCTCTAAAGATAAAAGGAAATCCTAATACATTATTGACCTGATTAGGATGATCAGAACGTCCCGTAGCCATAATAATATCCTTACGAGCACTACAAGCAAGATCATATGCTATCTCAGGATCTGGATTTGCCATTGCAAAAACAATTGGATTTTTTGCCATACTTTGCACCATTTCTTGTGAAACAATATCTGCAATAGAAAGTCCCACAAAAACATCTGCTCCAGCCATAGCTTCATCTAGTGTATCTATTTTTCTATGAGTAGCAAACTCATCTTTTTCTTTGGTCAAGACTTCCCGGTCTTTTCTAATAACTCCTTTACTATCTAGCATCACTATGTTCTCACCACGAGCTCCAAAAGCCTTATACAAACGTGTACAAGATACCGCCGCTGCTCCTGCTCCACTTATGACAATACTAACTTCTTCTATTTTTTTTTCTGCAATCTCTAATGCATTAAGTAACGCTGCCGCAGAAATAATTGCCGTCCCATGTTGATCATCATGCATTACTGGAATATCGAGTTCTTCTTTAAGTCTGCGTTCTATCTCAAATGCTTCTGGCGCTCCTATATCTTCTAGGTTAATTCCTCCAAAAGTAGGCGCTATATTCTTTACAGTTTCTATAAAAGCATCTACGTCTTTTGTTCCTACCTCTATATCAAATACATCAATTCCTGCAAAAATTTTAAATAATAAGCCTTTCCCTTCCATGACTGGTTTAGATGCCTCAGGGCCTATATCTCCTAGACCTAAAACAGCTGTTCCATTAGAAATCACAGCTACTAAATTTCCTTTTGCTGTATATTTATATACGTTTTCTACATCTTTTGCAATCTCGAGGCAAGGTTCTGCAACTCCTGGAGAATATGCCAATGCGAGATCTCGTTGTGTTGCATATTTTTTTGTAGGAACCACTGCAATTTTACCGGGCGTTGGTTTTGCATGATATACCAGCGCTTCTCTACGTTTATTATACTTTTTCATAGTTGGATCATTAACTTACAAAAATAAGGTATTCTAGTTCTCGTATGTTTCTTAATTATAAATAATGTCTGTTTTATGTTATTCTTAACAGTTCTGAAAGGATATCCCTATTTTTAGGTAAACTTCCTATACTTTGAAGTTTAATTGCAGCTAGTGACAATGCCATTTTAAGGCTTCTTTCTATTGGGAATTCTTTTAAATATGCAAATAAAAAGCCACTCCAAAAAGCATCCCCAGCACCTGTAACATCCATGATATCTTTTACTTTTTCAGCAGGAAGTGTTATAGGTGTTTTATGCTTTCGCGAAAGCGTAACCCCTTTACTCCCTAATGTCAAACAAACAATACTTACATTAAGGTGGTCATGAAAAAAAGTAAATATCTCTTCATAAGAGAGATGTTCTTCAAAAAGACGTTCTACATCATCTTTACTTATTTTTATAAGTGGATCGTATTGACAATACGTTTTTATCGTTTTCATCGCTTTTAATCGATCTGGCCATATGCGTTGAGAATAATTAATATCAATACTTAGTATACATCCTAACTCATGTGCTTCTTTTGCCTTGGCTAAAATGGTATTACGGGATGGGTTTTTACTAAGTGCAAAAGCCGTTGTATGGAAAATTTGTGTTTGTTCTAAAGCCTCTGTAGGGATTTGATTTTCGGTAATCATCATATCTGCTTTGCGGAAAGGAATAAAATCTGGTGTTCCTTTTGTTTTAGAAATAAAAATCACACTTGTAGGTTGTACAGCATCTTGACGCACATACGCTACAGAAACTCTATTCTCTTTAAGTTGATCAAGTATATAGATTCCGAAACCATCTTCACCTACAGTACTTGCTAACTCTACATTTGCTCCTAATCGAGCCAAATTCATAGCAACATTAGCAGGAGATCCTCCTAAGTAACGATGGTAATCTTCTGTTTTTTCTATAGTGGCATTCATTTGATGTCCTATACAATCGACAAGTGTTTCTCCAACACAAAAGACATCTATTTTTTCTTTATATTTCACTACTATACTAGTAATTTATTAGATCCTATTGTTTGCTTTAATAAAATGCTTCCTGCTGCACTCCAAGCACAAAAAGGAACTCCATTAGGCATTCCTGTTTTAGAATTAAAATTTTCATAAAAACTCCAATTCTTTTTTTTATTTAGTGTATCTATTTGAATCAATACATTTTTTGCCTTTTCTATTTCTCCGACACCTACTAATCCCATTCCATAAAATCCATTAACCATTTGCCAAGTTCCTCCGTTATGAAATTCATAAGGATAATTACGAAATTCATATTTACAATTATTTGTAAGCCATTGCCAATCCGAATCGTTCTCCTTGATTACTGGCCAAAAAGCTGGCATTAATTGTAAATCTAAATCATTTCTAACATTCTCAGTATAGGTAACAAGTTCTTTTTGATCTGTAGTATCTCCAATTTTTAATAGTAAAGATAAGCTATTTGCAAAGGCGTCAAACTGTGTTTGATATCCTGCTGGTTCTAAGGATGCTATCCAATAAGGAGTTCTTTTTAATGCTTTATATGCTTTAGGATGATATTGATTTGTAAACTTTTCTGTTTTCTTATAGTTTGCAATGATTTTAGCAGTGATTGCTTTTTCTTTTTTTTGTAATGCTTCCTCTTTTTCAAAATGAAGATAACAACGTAATGCCCATATACGTAATAACTGATCATAGAGTATAAATCCTTGTGTAGGGTACTCATCTGCCCAATTACCACTCCGAGGCACATACATCAAATCACTATCATTATACTCCCAACTCTGTTGAATTTCAAATCCCTTATATATTGCAGGTTTTAGTTGTTCAAAAAAATCTTGATCTTTTGTTTTATACACATATTGACACACTCCAATGATAAACCAAGCAACGGTATCTACACGACCTGCAAGACCTCCAAAACTCACTGAAGGTTTACCTCCATCAAAATGCACATTAGAAGGAATCATTCCTCTATCATGTTGATGAGTTGCTAGTGTAAGCAGTGTATTTTTCATAGTCTCTACTAACAACTCATCACCATCTAATAAACCTGCCAGGCCACATATAACACTATCTCTTGCCCAGACACGTCTGTAATTTGTAATAGCATTTGCACTAGCAAGAAAACCTTGCTCAGTAGCTACTTTTTTAAGGAGTTGTATGGAATGTTCGTAAGAAGTCAAAAGATTGTTGATTGTTGATTGTTGATTGTTGATTGTTGATTGTTGATTAAAATTATAAAAACAATATATCAGGATCAGTCAAAGCATCTAAATTACTTCTCAAATCTTTAGAAAGCAAAGACAATCCATATTGATACGATGCATTCATCCATCCAAAACCACTGGTAGTGATGTAATCAAATTCAGTTCCTACATTACCATATTCTGCATATACTTTATGAGTACAATCAACGACATCATACTTTTCAGGAATAGTACCATTATAATCCACAGCATTTTTAGTGATCATCCATAACCATCTATAAATAAGCTCTTGTAGTTCTAGATCAAAGCCATTTTTTTTGAGTCCTCCCCAAATCATCATTTGATGTGGTGCCCATCCATTAGGATAGTCCCATTGTCTTTGCACAGCTTCTTCTGGAACTTGCGCATTCATTTTTCTAGAAGATCCTGCGATACCGCCTTTTTCTTTTAAAGAACTCATAAGCGTATCAAGCAGTTTTTGAGCTTGATCTTTAGAACATGCCCCTGCCCACAATGGCATATAATTAGATGCTGATTCAAAAAATGTTTGTTCTTTTTTTGCAAAATCATAATCAAAATATTGTCCTGCTTCTTCATTCCACATCAAAGCATTCATACGTTCTACTCTTTTGTGAGCTTTTGCAAACCAGTAATCACTCAAATGCTTATCAAGCACTCCGCTAAAATAAGTATCTATAAGATACCCGAAATCGTGCTCGTACTTATACAATAGACTATTCACATCTACTACATTAAGATTTGCACAGATATCATCCAGACGCCAAGAGGTATCGTGGCCACTTTCGCGCAAGCTTCGATCATGTGTAAAATAAGTATCTAATTTTGGTTCTTTTATTTCGCCTGATTGGTATTGTTTTGCATATGTTTTTATAGAGAGTGGTTTTCCATCATTGTCTGTACGGCTCGCGTCTTTCGCGAAAACGGATAACACATCATCAAAATGTCCATCTTCTGTTTCTGGAGGAATGCCTATCCCTTGTGCATAATATCTATTTAAACCATTTTCTGTAAGACGTGGTGCTTGCATCCAGACAGTTCCATATTCTTGAATAGCTATTTTCAATACGTTTGCTAACCATTCTTTTCCAATAGAAGGGTCTGCTTCATATACTTCTCGTATGAACGAACTCAAAAATGGAGGTTGTGTTCTTGTAAGATAATAGGAACGATTTGCATTGAGAATCTTACCATAATGTGTAATTTGATAACAAAAATTATCAACCATAGCTTTGGCCAAATCTACACGTTCGTCTAGCAACAATCCTATACCTTCAAAATAGCTATCCCAACCGTACATTTCATTAAATCGACCACCAGGCACCACAAAAGGAACTCCTTTTCCATTATCTAAAGCGAGTGCTAATACGCCTGGTTTTGTATTAATAGACTTTACATATTCTGGAGTAATATCTTTAGGAAGAATTACTACTTCTAGATTAGGAAATTGCTGTTGCGCATTTTGATAATACGTTATCCCTTCTATGTCTGTTGCTGGCACATATAAACGCTGTGTTGTGTCTTCTGTCTTATCATCTCCAACACTTTTTAGGAGTCCTTTGATATCCAATGTACGTGTAAGGTCGTCCCAAAAATATGTTTTAATCATTCTAGAAATACGAGTCGTAGGAGCTTCTTCTATTTTAGATAATGGAATAACAGCTTCTACTTTCCCTAATGACTTTTCTAAAGCCAATTCTTGAAGAAGGTTTGAAAGATGATATGTTGTTGTGATGGTATACGCTTTCGCGAAAGCGTTCTCAGAAAAAAGATCTATTGTAAATGCTTTTGGACCTTTATCTTCTATAGTGATTTTTTTATCTCCGTCTGTATCTTCTTGTCCAAGTAGACGTTCTAATGTCTTTTCTATATTACCCTTGAATTGCATCATACTATCTCATCACTTGGCGAGCCTGTTAATTTATTCAAACTAAATAACAAAATGAAAATGGCAGACATAGGTATAAGAGAGAGATAAAAAACTTTATCTCCACCAAAACTATCAAACATAAAACCAATAATCAATGAACCTACAGTTCCTCCTACTGCTGAGAAAAACGTCAAAATTCCAGCAAGAGAGCTATGGTTTCTCTTAGGCATACTGGATAATACAGCAGAACTTACCAAAGGATATAAAGGCGCAAGAAATAGTCCAATTAAAGGAAATAAGAACGCAACTATTGGTAAATCTGTAAATTTACTAATATCAGAGGTAGTAATTCCTTTTGCTAATGGTAAAACAGTAAGTACAATAATTGATGCTAGAATTACTCCTGCAATTGCTATATAAACCCATCGTATTTTTTTTACAAGAAGACCTGTTACAAATCTACCTAAAGCAAAAGATATCATTAAAAGCACCGCAACTTGAGAAGCTAATTGAGCGCTAATCCCAAGAGTTTCCTTATTGAACGTAGGTAACCAAGTCATTATCCCTTGCTCTGTCATTACATAAAAAAAAGCAAAAAGTGCAAAAATCCATGTTAATGGACTTTTAAAAAGTTTAAACATGTCTATAAAATCCCCGATTACAGAAGTCTCTTTTTCATCTTCTTCAATATCAAATTTTGAAAAAAGAATGATGAAAAAAGCGACAGCTATTAAAATAGCCATAAGCAAATAACCTCTTAGCCAACCATCTGGAGAATCATCATAAAACAACGGGAATACTACATACATAAAAATGATGCCTATCATAAAAACCGTTTCGATAAGGCTTAAGAGTTTACTATGATCATTTTTTGTATCGCTTACATAACCCACCAATGCATATACTGCAACTTTAACCACAGCAAAAGTCATACCTGTGATAGCAAAAAGTATTTTGACTGCCATAAAAGAATCTACAAAATACATACTTATACAACTTAAAAACACCAAAGCAAGACTTACAAGCATTCCTCGTTTATATCCTATTTTAGGCATAAAGGATCCAATAAAAAAAGACACGAACGCAATCGAAAGATCTTTAAATGGCTCTAATATTGCAGCAGCTTCTTTGGCTACGTCATACACTGCTTGTGACCGTTCTACAAGGATTCCTACACTATTTAATAATGCCGCAAACACAAAATAGATTAAAAACAAAGAAAGCTTTATTCCTACATGTTTCATAGCATATTATTTTTAGACGCTTGTAAACGCATTACTAATATTGCCGAAATAACAAAGAAGACACCAGCAAAAAGAATAGCGTTAATAGCATTCCCTTCTAAAAGATATTTATAAATAGGGCCAAATGATAATGTTTGAATAAACATAGGTATCACAATCATCATATTTAAAATTCCCATATATACGCCACGTTTATTCTGAGGAACAATTTTAGATACCATAGTATATGGAATTCCCATCATAGCTGCCCAACCTATTCCAAACAATATCATAGGGATTAACACCATTGTAGGGTCATCAATATACGGAATAGTAAATAATGCCAATCCTGCACCTACTAAACTCAAAGCATATATTTTTTTACCTCCAAATTTTAGCGTTAATGGCACCAAAGCCAATGCGACGAGCATAGTAACCACATTATAAGTAGTACTCATTTTAGCTGCTTGAGATGCGGCATTGGACAAGTCATAACTCATCGTTTTCTGGAATAATGGAGTTATATATTGCCAATAAATAAATAAGGCATACCATTGAAATAAATACACAGCACTAAGCCTCCACATAAAAGAAGGCATCTCTTTAATTGCAGCAACAATTTCTATGAAAGGTGCTTTTAGTTTTTGTAAAAAACGTAACCCATTTCGTTTATTAATTTCTTCCATCTCTTTTTCTGTAGGAGGAATTTCAGGTGTTTTTAAGACTGACCATAAAATAGTGGCAATAGATAAAAATGCTCCAATAAAAAACGAATAATACAACCATTTAGGAATAGCTCCAGCCACTTCTATCTCGTCGCCTCCAAACCAGTCTTGAAATAATATGATTGAGCCATTTGCCAATAGAATACCTGCTCCTACAAATAAACTTTGCATTTGATATCCTAAACTCAATTGTTTTTCTGGCAATTTATCACCCACAAAAGCACGATACGGTTCCATAGCCATATTATTACCTACATCTAAAATCCAGAGTAAACCTACTGCAAACCATAATACAGGACTATAAGGAAATGCAAACAAACAAACACTACCAAATAAAGCTCCTATTAGAAAATAAGGTTTTCGTCTTCCCCATCGCGGAGACCAAGTTTTATCGGACATAGCTCCTATAATAGGCTGAACAATTAATCCTGTAACTGGCCCAGCTATATTTAATATGGGAAGCATCTCTTCTGTAGCCCCTAAAAAAAGAAATATTGGATTAATAGCTGTTTGTTGTAATCCAAAACTGTATTGAATGCCCAAAAAACCAACATTCATATTAAAAATTTGCCAAAAAGAAAGGGTCGGTTTTTTAAACATACTACTTGTTTTTGATGTAGAAAGTCAATTTTTATAGTAGTAATATCTGGAATTTTTCTGGAATTCTATATGAATTATAAGAAATACCCAACGAAAACGATTTCGTAAAAAGTAAAGAAATAAATCTTAAAAAGCGTTTTACTTACTTACAAATTGTATGTTGCGAAGTAAACCTGAATATTTGGTTCGTTTTACAGCTGATTTTTTAAACACCTCAGAAAACACTTCTTGAGTAATTTCTTCCCATTCCTTTTTTGAGTAGTTTAACAACTTTGGATTAGGATCAAATAGAGGTTCATTATGCGAGGTACTAAAACGATTCCAAGGACATACATCTTGACATACATCACAGCCAAATATCCAATCATCAAAGGATCCTTTAACTACTTCAGGAATAGCGTCTTTTAACTCTATTGTAAAATAGCTGATACATTTACTCCCATCTACTTTATAAGGTTCAACAATAGCTTGAGTGGGACACGCATCTATACAAGCTGTACAGCTGCCACAATGATCTGTGACGGGTGTATCGTACTCTAAGTCGAGATCTATAATAAGTTCTGCTATAAAATAAAAAGAGCCTGCTTTTTTGGATAAGACATTACTGTGTTTTCCCATCCAACCTAGGCCGCTTTTTACAGCCCACGCTTTATCAAGTACAGGAGCACTATCTACAAAAGCACGGCCACCCACTTCTCCAATTTCAAACTGAATATAATGCAACAACTCTTTGAGTTTGTCCTTAATTACAAAATGATAATCGGTTCCATAAGCATATTTTGAAATCTTATAAGAGCCTTCTTTTTGAATTTCATTTGGATAGTAATTCAATAATAAAGAGATTACACTTTTAGACCCTTCTACTAGTTTTGTAGGGTCTAGTCTTTTATCAAAATGGTTTTCCATATACTGCATCTCTCCATGCATATTTTGATTCAACCACTGTTCAAGACGAGGAGCTTCTTCTTCTAAAAATCCAGCTTTTGATATACCACATGACATAAAGCCTAAACGTTTTGCTTCGGCTTTAATGAGATCGGTATGTTTTGCTCGATTTTCTATCACTTTATGTGCGCGGAATAAATTCTAGAATTGCATTTTGAGGCTTTAAGGTAATCAGTGGTTTAATTTCTATAGGAGTATCTTGAGCTATTATTTTATAACGCTTTACAACTTCTATCACTGCTAGAATCATTTCATACATCGCAAAATTATTACCTATACACATACGAGGTCCTGCTCCAAATGGGAAATAAGCAACGTTTTTCATTCCAGCATTATTTGCAAAACGATCTGGATTAAATCGCTCCGGATCTTCCCAAAAATCTTTATGCTTATGAATCTCTATGATCGAAAAAAGCAAACTAGACTCCTTTTCTATCCTAATTCCATCAAAAGAATCCTCTTCATAATTAACACGGTCTACAAAATAAGCAGGTGGGTATAGTCTCATAGATTCTTCAATCACTTGCTTGGTATATTCACAAGCTTTGATATACTCTAATACGTTTGTTGTATTTGCTTTCGCACTTCGACTTTGTTCAGTATAAATTCCAACACACTCAGCATATACTTTATCCTGAATATCTTGATGTCTGGCCAGTAATTGTAACGTAAATGTAAGTGCATTTGAAGTCGTCTCATGACCCGCCACAAAAAGAATCAGTATCTCATCCAGAAGTTGTGATTCCTCCATTCCAGATCCATCTTCATAACGAGCATCTAGTAACATATTTAATAAATCTCCATGTTTTTTACCAGTCTCTCGACGTTGATCAACCAATCTTTTAAGAATTGCTCTAGCTTCTATAGTAAGATTAATATGTTTTTTAACTGGACCTCCATATTTAAAATACAATGCTTTAAAAGGCTGTCTTAATTCTTTTACAAGCATTTGTTGAGTTGTCTCTGTGATATACTGAAGTTTTTTTATAACAGAGGTATCTATCTCAGATTTAAATAATGCTTTTGCAACTGTTTGAAATGCAAGATCATTTAAAATAGGAAAAATATCTATTGACGTATTTGGTTCAATACGGTCAATCTCTTTTTGAATTGCGGCTACAACTGTATCCAGAAGTTGTTCTAGTTGTTTCTTATGAAATGCGGGTTGAATAAGACGTCGTTGTTTTTTCCAGAGATCTCCTTCTGCAGTAAGCAACCCTTTTCCTACATATTTAGAAAGGTTTTTTGTTTGAATTTTAGATTTGGTATAATTACGTTGATTCTTTTGTAACGTATACATTGCAAAATGAGGATTTCTAGAAAATATAACAGAGTTACCTACACCTAATTTTAATCGAAATGTATCTCCTTTTTCTTCAAAATTTTGATGATGAAAAGGCAATGGATTTTTAACAATCTTATTGGCATTTTTAAGAAATCTAAAAAACGAAACTATAGGGATTATTTTTTCTTTCATCTATACATCTTTGTATTCAACCCAAATCTATCGATACTAATCATTCCAATAATCTATACAGATCAATGGGTATTTTAAAACAAACCACCTTGCATAGGGCCTTTTGTTCTTCCTAAGTGTTTATAAGCTTCTTCAGTAACTTCTCTCCCTCTTGGAGTGCGCATAATAAAACCTTGTTGTATTAAGAAAGGTTCATATACTTCTTCTATCGTTTCAGCACTTTCTGATACTGCAGTCGCAAGTGTTGTAATACCAACAGGGCCACCTTTAAATTTATCAATGATGGTTTCTAATATCTTATTATCCATTTCGTCCAGACCATGTGCATCTACATGGAGGGCCTCTAGGCTAAATTTTGCAATGGCTATATCAATACTCCCATTTCCTTTTATTTGTGCAAAATCTCTCACTCGACGTAGTAATGCATTTGCGATACGAGGTGTTCCTCTACTCCTTCCTGCAATCTCTATAGCTGCTTCCATAGAAATAGGAACTCCTAAAATATGAGCACTACGTTGTACAATAGAAGTTAATAATTCTGTACTGTAATATTGTAATCGTGAAGAAATACCAAAACGAGCTCGCATTGGAGCTGTTAACAATCCTGAACGTGTTGTGGCTCCTACTAAAGTAAACGGACTTAAATCAATCTGTACAGATCGAGCATTTGGTCCAGTTTCAATCATAATATCGATTCTATAATCTTCCATAGCAGAATACAAGTACTCTTCTACAATGGGGCTTAAACGATGAATCTCATCTATAAAAAGAACATCACGTTCATCTAGATTAGTAAGTAATCCTGCTAAATCTCCTGGCTTATCTAAAACGGGTCCCGACGTAATCTTAATATTAACACCTAACTCATTTGCTAAGATATTAGCCAATGTTGTTTTTCCAAGTCCTGGAGGGCCGTGAAATAATGTATGGTCTAACGCCTCACCTCTTAGATTTGCTGCTTTCACAAAAATGGTAAGGTTTTCTAACACTTGATCTTGACCTGTAAAATCTTCAAAAGATAGTGGTCTTAATGCCCGTTCTACATCCATCTCTTCATGAGAATATCCTTGGCTTGTTGGATCTAGATGTTCATTCATATAATCGATATATAATAGGTATTACACAAATATAAGGATTGTGAGAGTACGCTTTCGCGAAAGCAAAAAAAGTAACCCACAAAGTTTTCACCAGATATTTCAGGTCATAAAAAAACCCATTCTACATAGATAGAATGGGTTTTTGAATATCAATGATACATCAATTAATGATGCATTTCTTCTTCATTATCTTGTAATGGAATATGTTGTGGGACAAAATCTTGACCAGGTATTACATAATCAGACTCATCTTTATTTAGTTTACTATAATCATATGACCATCTGTGTACTTCTGGAATAGGTCCATCCCAGTTTCCATGAATATGTTTTACTTCTGCAGTCCATTCTAACGTGTTAGATTTCCAAGGGTTTTTAGATCCTTTCTTACCGTAGAACATAGAATGTATGAAATTGTATAAGAATACTAATTGTCCTGCTGCAGTAATTAATGCAAATATTGTAATTGCAACATTTACATCTACTAGGTCATCAAAGTAAGGGAATGCTGAATTTGTATAATAACGTCTTGGAAGACCTGCCATACCAATAAAGTGCATCGGGAAGAAAATTCCGTAAGCTCCTATTACTGTAATCCAGAAATGAACATATCCTAAATTTTTATTCATCATTCTTCCCTCAAACATTTTAGGGAACCAATGATACACTCCTGCAAATAAGCCATACAATGCAGATATACCCATCACTAAGTGGAAATGCGCTACTACAAAATACGTATCGTGTACATTAATATCTAATGTGCTATCTCCAAGAATAATTCCCGTTAGACCTCCTGATATAAATGTAGAAACCAATCCTATAGAAAATAACATTCCAGGATTAAATTGAAGATTTCCTTTCCAAAGTGTAGTTATATAATTAAATGCTTTAACGGCAGATGGAATTGCAATTAATAGCGTTGTAAATGTAAATACAGATCCTAAAAATGGATTCATTCCTGAAATAAACATATGGTGACCCCATACAATTGTTGACAAGAATGCAATAGCGAGAATAGAAGCTACCATCGCTCGATACCCAAATATAGGTTTTCGAGAATTTGTAGCTATAATTTCTGAGGTTATTCCTAATGCTGGTAATAATACAATATATACTTCAGGGTGTCCTAAAAACCAGAAAAGGTGCTCAAATAATACAGGAGATCCTCCTGAATTATGCAATACCTCTCCTCCTATATATATATCTGAGAGGAAGAATGAAGTTCCAAAGCTCCTATCCATAATAAGCATTAATGCTGCAGATAATAATACTGGGAATGATACTACTCCAATAATTGCAGTAATAAAGAATGCCCATATCGTAAGAGGAAGACGTGTCATTGTCATTCCTTTTGTACGTAAATTTAATACCGTTACAATATAATTAAGAGATCCTAAAAGCGAGGATGCGATAAATATTGCCATAGACACTAACCAAAGCGACATACCCATTCCCGATGAAGGAATACTATTAGGCAATGCGCTCAATGGAGGATAGATTGTCCATCCTGCTGCCGCTGGTCCTGACTCTACAAATAAAGACAATACCATGATTATAGAAGAAAGAAAGAATAGCCAATAAGAGATCATGTTTAAGAAACCCGAAGCCATATCTCTTGCTCCAATCTGTAATGGAATTAATAAATTACTAAATGTTCCACTTAGACCAGCTGTCAATACAAAGAATACCATGATAGTACCATGTATTGTGATTAAAGCTAAATAAATATTAGGATCCATAACCCCATCTTTACCCCAATCTCCTAGAAGTACTTCATAGATTGTAAATTGATGATCTGGCCACGCTAATTGTAAACGGAAAAGCAATGACATTGCTATCCCTATAATACCCATGATCAAACCAGTAATTAGATACTGCTTTGAAATCATCTTATGATCTGTACTAAAGATATACTTTGTTACAAATGTTTCTTTATGGTGATGATGTCCGTGATCGTCGTGTCCGTGATCTAATGCTGCTGCGTCTGCTGACATAATCTTAATGCTTTAACTTTTGTTAGTTTTATTTTACTTGTTTGCTGCTACGGTCTTCTTACCAAATGTATCTTGTTGAGCCATCCAAGCATCATACTCTTCTTGTGTCTCTACAACAATTTTCATTTGCATATTATAATGTGAAGTTCCGCATATTTTATTACATAATAAGTAATAATCAAACTCGTCATATTCATCTATTGGACCGTTTCCAGCAGCAATAGATTTTTTATTTTTCTCTTTTCTCAGTCCTTTTATCAATTCCATCTTATCCTTCATATACTCAGTCTCACGAATCTCAGCAGTTGTTTTTGATGGTGTAAAAGAAAATTGTGTAATCATACCTGGCACTACATTCATTTGTGCACGGAAATGTGGCATATATGCTGAGTGTAATACATCTTGTGATCTAAGTTTAAAAATCGCTTGACGACCAACTGGCAAATGCAATTCTGATGTGATTACATCATCCATTGCATCCTGATCACTCATATCGACACCTACTGTATTTGCCCCTTCTATAAAGCGAACATTTGCATTTCCTAAGGTATTATCTTCTCCAGCATAACGAGCTTCCCAAGAAAAACGTTTTGCATATAGCTCTATTACGATAGCATCTTCCTCTTCTTCAAAGTTCATGATATCTGACCAAGTAAATAGACCATAGATAATCAACCCTGCTAATACAACTACTGGAATGATTGTCCAGATAAACTCTAACTTATCATTATCTGCATAAAACAAAGCACGATTCCCTTTCTTACCTTGATACTTATAAGCAAAGTAATGTAATAACGCTTGTGTTATTACTTGAACAACCATGATTAGAGCAAGAGATATGAACATTAATGTATCATAACTTCCTCCATGTGCAGAAGATGCTTCTGGTAAATAAAACTTACTATAATGCCAGAAACAATATATAGTTATAAAATACATGAAGATAAGGAACATAATCATCAACTTCCCGTTAATACGGTTGTCCTTATCATTTGCTATTTGTGAGTTTTCACTATTGCCTTTAAGTTGAGATAACTTAAATATTTTTGACATCTGCCAAATTGTAACTACAAATAGAATTACTACGATGAGTGCTAATAAACCTGTCATTGCTTTCTAAATTCTTTTATCTAAATTCTAATAGTGAAAATGTTTACTTTCTTCAATAAGCGGATTACGCTTAGGTTCTAATGGACGTTTTGTAAGTGATCTAAATACTACAAAAATGAACAATCCAAGGAAGAATAATAACGATCCTATTTCTACAAAACCAAACGACCAAGACTTCCCTACAGTTGCTGGCATAACCATATTAAATAAATCTACATAATGTCCTAGTAGGATTACAATACCTGCCATCACTACAAACCAATTTACTCGTTTGAAATCGCTATTCATTAATAATAATAATGGGAAAACGAAATTCATTCCTAACATTGCGAAGAAAGGAAGGTTATAATCTTCTATTCTCGTAATGAAATAGGTTACTTCTTCTGGAATATTTGAATACCAAATAAGCATAAATTGAGAGAACCATAAATATGTCCAAAAAATACTAAACGCAAACATAAACTTTGCTAAATCATGTATATGGCTATCATTTACTTGTTTTAAATATCCTTGAGATTTAAGAACCATGGTTACTAGTGCAATAGTTGTAATAGCACATACCATCATTCCAGCAAATACGTACCATCCAAACAATGTACTAAACCAGTGTGGGTCTAACGACATAATCCAATCCCATGACATAATAGATTCTGTATATATAAAGAATACTAAGAACATAGCAGCAGCTTTAAATGACTTCTTATGCCATCTATTATCTGTAGCTTCATCTTGATTCTTACTAAATTTTAATGCAAAATGTCTATATAGATTCCAACCAATAATAAATACAATTGCTCTTCCTAAGAAAAAAGGAATATTAAGATACCCTGATTTCCCATCTATCAATTTATCGTAATGTTCATTATTAGGATCTGTAATACCATCTGCCATCCAATGAAACATATGATTTATATGACTACTAGACGCTATTAACAATAACAACATAATGATACTACCAGGTAGTAAGTATGCTGTAATCCCTTCCATTACTCGAAGTACCAAAGGTGACCAACCTGCTTGAGAAGCATATTGTATTGCATAAAATGCCAAACATGCCAATGCGATCATAAAGAAGAAAAATGCTGCTATATAGATTGCTGACCAAGGTTTGTTTTGATATTGCCCTAATGTATGCTCAAGATGTTCTTCTTTAGACATTTCATGTCCACCTGTATTTCCATGATCTGATCCGTGAGCTTCAGCCACTTCATGAGAGGCTTCTTCTCCGTGTCCTCCGCCGTGACCATCGCCCTGTGCAGCTTCCATTTTTTCGATATCTGCTATATCTTTAGGCAACATTGTGTAATCTACTGCAAACAATATCGCACCGACAGCCATAAAAATAAAAGCTGTGAGTCGTAAGTTTTTAGATAATTTATAATCCATATCCTTTTAATTATCGCTTTTTCAGTTAGTTTGTTTAGTGCTCTGCGCCTTGATTTTCTTCGACATTATGATCTCCTCCTTCTGTACCAGATTCTCCGCTGTGATCATCTTCTTTATGTATTTCTTCTGTTTTAGCAACAGCTTCAACTACATCATCATATGCACGAGTTTCTTTACCATCGAGTTTGTCTTTTAAAGACATTACATAATGATCTACCATCCACATTTCTTCTTCTGTCATTTGAGAAGCATAAGATCCCATAGAGGTATTAAGGCCGTAGTACATCACATGATAAACACTCCCTTCTGTAATTGCTCTTCCTTCATCATTATAAGCTGGCACACCTGCTATTTTATCACGTTTAGCAAGGTTTCCTTGACCATCTCCTTTTTTGCCATGACAAATACCACAATAAATATCATAAAGCTCTTGTCCTTTTGCTTCAGTCTCTTCAGTAAAAGGAAGTTTATTTTTAAGATTTGCTTTCGCAAATTCTTTTCCTTCTGTTGTATTTTCTATTTCATAAGGCATCCATCCTCTAGAGATAGATCCTTTTGCAGGTTTCATCGCTGATGATCCACCAGTTACAGTTTCAAATACTTCATAATCTCCGTAAGTTTCATACCCTGCAGATTCATACATATTTGGCATATACTGGTAGTTAGGTTTTTTATCTTCTTTACAAGATCCTAAACTCACAATGGCGATAAGTACGATAGCTATTTTGAATATATTCTTCATTTGCGTATCCTTATTCTTCGTTTGCTACTAAATTAATCTCGGTTGCTCCTGTTCCAACTAGAAAGTCTGCAAGCTCTTGAGCATCATGTCCAGCTGCATCAATTTCCATTAAGAAATGATCATCAGTTGTTCTTACATCAGGATTTTCAGCTTTCTTAAATGGCCAAAGTCTGCTACGCATATAAAATGTAATTACCATTAAATGCGCTGCAAAAAATACGGTAAGTTCAAACATAATAGGAACAAATGCTGGCATATTTTCTATATAACTAAAGCTAGGCTTACCTCCAATATTTTGAGGCCAATCTTCAATCATAATAAAATTCATCATTGTAATGGCAACTGTAAGTCCAACACATCCATACATAAATGCAGTAATGGCTAATCGTGTAGGAGCTAATCCCATTGCTTTATCAAGTCCATGCACAGGAAACGGAGTGTAC
>CAYYSK010000028.1:5533-21467 GCA_964474345.1 uncultured Flavobacteriaceae bacterium | reverse complement strand
TGCTTCCTTTTTTAGTATATAATTTGTCTTACCTATTATGGTGCAGGGTTAGGAATCGCTACATGTACCTCTTCGATTGCCTTTAAAACAGCATCAGATAATTCAACGTGAATACTATCTATATTTTCTGCGAGTTGCTCTACAGAGGTTGCTCCAATAATATTTGCTGTTACAAAAGGTCTTGTGTTTACAAAAGCAAGTGCCATTTGTGTCAGACTTAGTCCATGAGTATCTGCAATTGCTTTATAACGTCTAGTTGCTTCAAATGAAGCTTCTTTATGATATCTATCATAGTTAGGAAATAACGTAACTCTAGCATTTGGAGGATATTCATCAAGATATTTTCCAGTTAATTGTCCAAAACCAAGTGGAGAGTATGGTAAATGTCCTACTCCTTCTCGATGCATAATCTCCGTAAGTCCCACTTCATCTTTACGATTTAATAGACTATATGGATTTTGAACTGTAATCATTTTAGGAGCCCCTTTACGGGCTTCTTCTATGTATCTTGATAATCCATATGGAGTTTCATTAGACAGCCCAATATTTCTAATTTTACCTGCTTTTATAAAGCCATTTAAGTCTTCTAAAATCTGAGCAAAGTTATCTTCCCATTTTTCATCAGAATTATGAGTGTATCCTAGTTGTCCAAAAAAATTAGTTGTACGTTCAGGCCAGTGTAATTGATATAAATCAATATAATCAGTTCCAAGACGCTCTAGACTTTTATTGATAGCATCTTCTAGTTCATGTTTTGCAAATCCCCCAGTACGGATGTGTTTTGTAAATTCAGCAGGTCCAGCAATTTTTGATGCAATGACAACATCATTACGTTTTCTTGTTTTCTTTAACCAACTTCCTATAATACGTTCTGTGCTTCCATAAGTTTCTGCTCTTGCATTAGGAACACTATAGAGCTCTGCTGTGTCAATAAAATTAACACCCTGCTCTATTGCATAATCCAGTTGTGCATGGCCTTCGGCTTCTGTGTTTTGTTCTCCCCAGGTCATGGAGCCTAGGCAAATTTTTGAGATTTTAATATCTGTATTGGGTAGTGTTGTGTATTTCATAGCTATTTGTAAATACGAATAATTTTATTTTTAGTCTATATCTTTTAAGAGAGCTGTTACTTCATCTAGTTTTGGTGTTAGAATCACTTCTATACGTCTATTTTTTGCTTTATTTTCAGCTGTATCATTAGGAGCTACAGGCGCATATTCTCCACGTCCTGCGGCAGTAAGATTTTTAGGATCTATACTTTTATTTTCACGTAATATATTTACAATAGCCGTTGCTCTTTTTGCAGATAAGTCCCAATTCCCTTTTAGATTTCCAGATCCTCCATAAGGCACATTATCTGTGTGTCCTTCTATCAATACTGCAATATCTGGATTATCTCCTAAAACGCTTCCTAGTTGTTTTACAGCAGTTCTTCCGTTTGTTCCTACAGTCCAGCTTCCACTATCAAATAACAATTTATTTTCTAGAGACACATATACTTTACCATCACGTTGCTCTACAGTAAGTCCTTTTCCTTCAAAATCTGTCAGAGCTTTTGAAATGGCTTCTTTTAGATTACGTAGATTTGCATCTTTTGCTGCAATTAACGCCTCTAGTTCATCTATACGATTAGAGCGGTCTGCAAGATCTCTTTGTAATTGCTCTAAGCGTTTACGTTCTGCTTCTAACGCTTCTTTATTTGCAGTAAGAGCTGCTTGTTTTACTTCCAGTTCTGCTAACAATTCTCTATTCTTTTTAGAATTCTCAGCAATACTAGCACTACTATTTGTTTCAAGAGCATCATAAGATGCTTGTAAACTTTCTAAACTTGATTGAGCGCTTTCATATTTACTTTTAAAATTAGCTAGTGAAGACTTTGCATCTTCTAATTCTTTGGAAGCAATTTCATAATCATTGGTCATTTTTTCTAGATCTTTTTTTGCAGAAGCGAGATCTTTTGAAAGATTACGATTTTCCTTTCTAAGTTTTGCATATTTTGATTCTAGATCTTCAAATACTTTTTTTGACACACAAGAAGTTAATAAGATTCCTGTAAGACATAGTAGTAGGGTTTTTTTAATCATAGTACAAGTAAATAATTGAGGTTTGTTCTTTTATATTTTGGGTAATTTAAATTCACGATAGCTCTAATTCTACCATATGTGGGCAGTGATCACTATGCATTGCATCTTTCAAAATCACGGCACGCTTAATTTTATCTTTTAAAGGTGTACTTACCATATTATAATCTATGCGCCACCCTTTATTATTTGCTCTTGCATTTGCACGGTAACTCCACCACGTGTAATTATCAGGTTCTTTATTAAGATGTCTAAACGAATCTATAAAGCCGCTATTCATAAAATCACCTATCCATTCTCTTTCTACAGGAAGAAAACCACTTACATTTTTATTGCGTATTGGGTCATGTATATCTATTGCTTCATGGCATATATTATAGTCTCCTCCTATCACAAGGTTAGGGTATTCTTTAGTTAGATTAGTAATATAAGATTGAAACAAATCCATATATTCTAATTTATGATCTAATCTGGCACTATTTGTTCCAGAAGGTAAATACAGACTCATAATAGAAATGGTATCAAAATCTACTCTGATATTACGGCCTTCAAAATCCATAGATTCTATACCTGTACCGTATTCTATATGATTAGGTTTTTCCTTGGTTAAAATAGCAACGCCACTGTATCCTTTTTTTTGAGCGCTAAACCAATAATGATGATATCCTAAATTTTCAAAGATAGATACATCTACTTGATCTGAAGTAGCTTTTGTTTCTTGTAGTAATACAACATCTGGATTTGTTGCTTGCAACCAAGAGTCAAATCCTTTACGAAGAGCTGCTCGGATGCCGTTTACATTATATGAAATGATTTTCATGAGCTATAAAACTGTTAAAATGCTAATTTATAAAAGTAGTCTTCATAACAAGTTAAAAAGGCTATAAAGTTTACCTTTGATCCATTAAAATATTTTTGAGACAAGTGAGTTCTACTTATAATGCGCATTCTTTACTTTCTTTTATTCTTTTTTTGTTCGGCTACACTTGTGGCCCAAGAAGTGCGTACAAAAAGAATTGCAGTACGGGATACCATACAATTGGATTCTGTTAGTATAAATCCTTCTATTTTTAAAATCACAACACGAGAAGGTATTGTTATAGATAGCACACGTTATACGGTAGATTACACTCGTAGTTTGCTTTCGCTTAAAGCGAAAGAAACCATCGACACAGACACACTTATTGTCACGTACCGTGTATACCCTGAGTTTCTTACGCGCAAATACTTTCAGTTTGATACTAAACGTATTGTCACTAATTCTGGAAATTTAGATAGGTTAACCAATCTAAGAAATAAAAAAAAGAAACGTGTATTTACGCCTTTTAATGGATTAAATACAAGTGGTAGTATTGTGCGTGGTGTGACGGTAGGAAGTAATCAAAATAGTACTGTAAATTCTGAGTTAGATTTACAATTAAGCGGAAAATTAAGTGATAAAGTAACGCTTCGAGCTTCTATCCAAGATGCTAATATTCCTAGTCAGGAAGGTGGTTTTTCTCAAAATTTAGATGAATTTGATCAAATTTTCATAGAACTTTTCAGTGACACTTGGAATATTCGAGCTGGAGACATTAATCTTCAAGATACAGAATCTTACTACGGTCAGTTTACAAAAAAGATTCAGGGTTTGTCTTTACGAGGTGACATCAATCATTCTGAAGATAGTAAAACGAGTTTATTTGCTACTGGGGCATTAGTTAGAGGGGTTTTTAACACAAGTATGTTTACTGGGCAAGAAGGAAATCAAGGGCCATACAAACTTACTGGACCCAATGGAGAATTGTTTGTTCTTGTCGTTTCTGGAAGTGAAGCTGTATATGTAAATGGAATTCTTTTAGAGCGTGGAGAGGCAAAAGATTATATCATTGATTATAATGCGGGAGAAATTCGTTTTAACGCTACTTTTCCAATTACAAGTGAGATGCGTATTGTTGTAGATTATCAATTTAGTGAACGAAATTTTACTCGTTTTGTAGCATATGGTGGTGGTAGTTTTCGCAAAAATGATACTTTTAAAATAGCAGCTCAAGTATATTCAGAGTCCGATGCAAAAAATCAACCGTTACAACAAACACTTAGTGAAGATCAAGTGACAGTGCTTGCAAATGCTGGAGATGATCCCGATCAGATGGTAGCTCAAAGTGCTATCCCAGATACTTTTAGTGATAATAAGGTTTTATATCGTCAAATTATCGTAAATGGTGTAGAAGTGTTTGAATTTAGCATAGATCCGGATGAAACTTTATTTAATGTCAGATTTAGTAATGTAGGTCCTAACCAAGGAGATTATATTTTAAATACTACAAATACACTTCGCCGTACCTTTGAGTATGTTGCACCAATAAATGGAGTAAGACAAGGGTCTTTTGAGCCTCAAATACGACTGTTTGCTCCTACATTGCTTCAACTCGCTATAGTAAATGGAAACTATGCTCCTTCTGAAAAAACAGCTATAGATTTTGAAGTAGCTGGTAGTAAAAACGATTTAAATCTTTTTTCTAATATAGATGATGATAACAATAATGCATTTGCAACGCATCTAAATGCAAAACAACAGTTATTTAAAAAGGACAGTACTGTTACCATAAAAGCTTTTGGAAATTGGGATTATGTTCAAGAAGATTTTGTCAATGTAGAAGGTTTATATAATCCAGAGTTTAATCGAGATTGGAATCTTGATCCCAATCTTCAAAACACAAACGGAAATGGACTTATATTAATAGGGAATCAAAGTTTCTTAACTACTGGTTTACAATATCAAAACAGCAAAATAGGATCTATTTTATATAGTTTTGAAAATTTAGATTTCAATACTTTTTATTCGGGAACTAGGCATTCTATTTTAAGTAATATCAATACAAAAAAGGTAAAAAGTGCCATAAGTGCAAGTGTTTTAAACACAAACGACCTCAATGTTACTTCTGATTTTAGCAAGTTATATAGTAGTGCTATATATGATCTTAAAAAAACCTGGATAGGAGGTAAATTTTATACAGAAGACAATATAAGAAGAGCAAAGGTAAATGACTCATTAACTCCAAATAGTCAACGATTCCAATTGTATGAAGGTTTTATAGGTGTAGGAGATAGTACCAATGTGTATATTGAAGCTGGATATCGCTATCGAGTAAATGATAGTGTTAGAAATAATAGCATAGATCGTGTAAATACATCAAACACTTATTTTTTAAAATCACAGTTACTTAAAAACAATAAAACAAATGTATCGCTCTTTATAAATTACAGATCGCTTTCTTTTGAAGATACATCGATAGAAACACAAAACTCTTTAAACTCACGATTATTATATGATCAACGGCTTGCTAAAGATATCATTAGATTAAATACTGTTTTTGAAACTAATAGTGGGACACAACCTCAACAAGAATTTACATTTGTTGCTGTAGACGAAGGCCAAGGAACGCATACCTGGAATGATTTTAACGATGATGGTATTCAACAATTAGAAGAATTTGACCTTGCACAATTTCAAGATCAGGCAGATTTTATAAGAGTATTGCTTCCTAACCAATTATTTCTTCAAACCCATCAAAATAAATTAAGCAGTCAACTTACTTTAAATACGCAACAATGGAGTAACTCAAAAGGTCTTAGGAAGTTTTTGTCGCACTTTTACAATCAAACCAGCTATAGCATAGATAGGAGAGCTTTAAGGCAAGGACAAGACTTTACAATAAATCCTTTCGAAGAAGATGAGAATGAGATAGGACTTGGATTAAATTTTCGTAATTCACTTACATTTAATAGAGGAAAACAAAATTATACAACAATCTATAGCTATTTGTCTAACAAATCAACAAATTTATTATCTACGGGGCTTCAAAATAATGAGCTTGAAAGTCATCAACTCAATTTTTTACATAAGATAAAAGAGAGTTGGCTATTTAATTTTAAAGGAGATATAGGAACTACTATTAGTATTGCTGAAAATTTTCCTACTCGTAATTTTAATATTAATAATTCAACTATAAATCCTAAGATTTCTTATCTCATAAATAAGACGTCGAGGGTTTCTATTTTTTACACATTTCAAGATAAAAAGAATACTCAAGGAGGCTTAGAAGCCTTACAACAAAATAACTTTGGCATCTCTTTTGCAGTAGCTAATAGAGAAAAGTTATCTTTAATGGGAGAATTTAATTACATAGATAATCAATTTGATGGCAGTGCATTTAGTCCTGTATCCTTTCAAATATTAGAAGGTTTGCAACCGGGTACTAATTTTACTTGGAATCTAATCGCTCAAAAAAGATTGACTAAGTTCTTAGATTTAAATGTATCCTATTTTGGAAGAAAAAGTGAAGATTCAAGAACGATACACACTGGAAATATCCAATTAAAAGCTTTATTCTAAAATTTTTACGACCTTTAAATTTCTAAAAACAAACCATTATTATGAAAACTATAGTAACACTATTAGGAGTAGCAGCATTATTATGTTTTACTTCTTGTAAAAACACAGAAGAAGTGACAAAAGACAATATTGAAAAAAAAGTAGTCGAAGAAAAATTTGATCCTACTGGATATACACTAGGTTTTATAACATATTCGAAAGAAAAAGATGATTGTGAATATACAATCAAATTAAAAAAAGGTTTATACTATGATCCAATCAATTTAGACGATAGTTTTAAAAAAGACGGGATGGCTGTTTATTTTAAGTTCAGGGGATTGCGTATGAGAAATCGTTGTACTAAAGCTAATCCAGTATCTATAGAAGAAATGCGTCTAGCAAAAAAATAATACTGATTCTATAAAAAAGAGAACATCAACACAAGAGTTTAATTCATTAGTCGTTATTGTTTTGGATTAAATCTTTATACAATCTATTACAATTGTTTAAAATCAAATTTAGAAAGCTTAGTTATAATTTTTGATATGCTTTCGCGAAAACGCCGCGTAAAGAAATTTATACTAGTGATTCTAAAGAAATAATAATTTCAAAAGATTGTAAATAAAAAGCTCCGTCTACAAGAGACGGAGCTTTTATTATATTAAGTAAACTACCTCTGGGCAAGCTCACGAGGCATTTATACGAAACTGAATTTTAATTTCGAGGCGAGCCTCGGGGTATTAAACCCTTTGGCGGCGTCAATAAACTAAATATATTTTCAATTTATTTTACAAGAATTTTAGCCACTATTGGACTTCCTCCATCAATAGCATCAAATTGAACAATGTATACTCCAGTTGCTGCATAAGACATATCTAGGTTATAATTGAATTGATTACCCTCTTTAATAAGATTGTTAAAAACTATTCTTTGACCAGAAAGATTAAATACACTTATTGCAGTTCTACCTTCAAAGGCAGTTGTTAAGTTAATATCAAAAATATTATTGTCTGTAGTTGAAATCACAAAGTCAGATCCCTCAAACACATCTTCTGGTACATTTAATGCAGGATCAAAGAATGCAGTAAAATCATTAGTTCTACCAAATTGTAAATCACCACAAGGATCTGTTACGTCACCAGTACCATTATTTTGATCGGCTCCACGAACTCTCATTATATGACTTCCAAGTCTTTCTGCTAAAGAGAAATCTGATACATCTAATGTAATAGCAACATCTGTATTTGCAGCTCCAGAAACACCTTGAGCTACTAACTCACTAGAGTCAAATATTCCATCATCGTTAAAATCTATAAAAATTGCATAGCTAGAATTTCCAAAAGCTAACTGTATAATACCATCATGTGTATCATCAGTTGGATCAAAAGTAAATATAATATCTGTTTGATCAGTATACCCACCTGGATTTGTACATTCCGTAGTAATATCCTGATCAGCTAAATTGATAACACTAACTCCATCTGGAAACGTACAATCAGATATTGGCTCACAAACTGTTACTGCATTTGTTATCATTACTGTAGTAGCATCATTTTCTGTGTTAGAATCACCAGCAAGTAATGTAGTAGCTACAATTGTATACGTTTGTCCATCTACACTAAGATCTGCTGGAGTAGCAAATGTATGTGTAACAGTTGTACCAGGAGTAATAGTTCCTGAGAACATTTCTGCAGGAGCATCTACTCCATCAAGAGAGTATTGCACCATAGGGTCTGTAATATCATTAGTACCGAAGTTTCTTATTGTTACTTCAACAGTTTCAGCATTTGTAAGAACACCATTTATTGGGCTATCAATACTTATAACACCGATATCATCTGGCATTGCCTCTAATAAATTAAAATTACCTACAATATTATTTCTACCCGGAGCAAAATATTCTGCAATATGCCAGAAAGAATCATCTACAGGATCAATAGTCATATGAACATAATCTGCAAGTCTATTCCCTGGGTTAGGTGCTGTACTTTGACCTATAAGTTGTTCTAGAGATGTCATTACATTTAATACATCATCACTTTGACGTCCGGTATAACGTATTGAAATCATATCTGTTGCAGAAGATGATGTATATGCCATTGCAATATCTCCTTCTGTGTTCATTACCATACTTGCAGAATACGCATCTCTTCCATCAGGTGCATTATAGGTGCCTTCTTGATAAACAGACCACGGCATTCCATCGGCAACTTGACGTAGTTCATACCATCTAACTCCTGCTAGCTCTCCTCCTGGTCCTTCTGTATTGATCACAAAATTAAGTACAACAGAATTATGTGTTCCAAATCTTCTGTACTGTACTTGATTCATTACTGTATTTTGTAAAACATCAATATCTGGTCCTCCTGGTTGCGGTCTATTTGAGAAGCTTCCTCCATCAAAGACACTCAAGAAGGGTGTTACACCATCAGCACCAAACAATTCTTGATCTAAAGCTATAGAATGGTTTGCTGGATTAGCCCAATCAACAGTCATCAACCATATTTTTAAATGGTCTTCTGTTGTTCCTGCAAAAGAATCATCTTGATGAAAAATTATAGGAGCAGGAGTGCCTGGAGGAACAGTTTCATCTCCAGAAGTATGAAAACCATGAGGGCTATAAAATCCTTGTGCTACTATACCTGGTAATGGGAAAGCTGCAAATTGAGCAGGTAAATTTTGAAGCATTTGATTACGCTCTACCGCAAAAACTCTTTGCGAAGTATTATTTATATTTGCTGTAACTACGTAAGAATCTCCCCACACAGCAAATTTAGTGTAATCTGGAAATGCAGGTGCGTTAAATTGTGCTTGATAAATGAACCAAGGATCATTAACAGGATCAGGACCCGCTGAAACTGCAACATCAAATCCATTTCCTCCTGGATTACCACCATTTCTAAATTCTGTCACTATAAAACGTCCTCTTGGTTCTCCAGGGCCATTATCTACATTGGCATCAAACATAACAATAGGATCTCCAAGAGTATTTCCTGGGAAGAGTGTACCAAGTGACATCTCTGGGGTCATCGGGTTTCCTAATTTATCAAAAATTCTAAACCCAATATTCCATGCTGCCAAATAGTGATTTATCCCAGCTGCACCCGTTGGATCTGTAACGGGTATATTAGAATTAACGTCTGCCTCAAATACAAAATTTGGTGATCTCATTTGAGTTTGAGTCGTATTCTTTTGTAATTCAGTTAATGGATCTGCTCCTTTAGGAAGCCCCTTTCCTGGAACAACTTTTCCTCCAAGGCGTCCTTTTGGACGTGGTTTGTGCTTTGAATCATCAGCATATTTAGCTGTTCCGTTTCTAATTTGGTCAGCTATACTTGGAACCAAAATAGGCTCTGGCAACATACCTATATCGCTCGCTGGGAATTTTTCCTGAGCAGTAACATTAAAGCTAAAAGCCAATAATGCAACTACTACTAATTTTATAAAATTACTCATTGTGTGTAGTTTTTTATATATTTTATTTTGTTAAAAATTTGCTAAATTTACTGAAAATCTTTCTAAATCAGCAAAAAACTACGCGGAAAATAAGGATTTAACTATGTATGTATTATACAATGTTGTTTATGAGACCCAATTTTTAAAGCTTACTTGTGCTTCTATTATGCTTTTTACATCTTTTATTGCAATTCTTTCTTGTTTCATAGAATCACGATGACGTATCGTTACTGTTTGATCTTTAATCGTATCATGATCTACAGTAATACAAAATGGAGTGCCTGCCGCATCTTGACGTCTATAACGACGACCTATAGCATCTTTCTCATCATAAATCACATTAAAATCAAATTTTAAATCATCTACAATTTGCTGCGCAATCTCTGGCAAACCATCTTTTTTAACTAATGGTAAAATAGCCGCTTTTACTGGCGCAAGTATAGAAGGTAATTTAAGAACAACTCTAGAAGTACCATCTTCCAATACCTCATCTTGTAATGATTTTGAAAGTACTGCTAAGAACATACGATCTAGACCAATAGATGTCTCTACTACGTATGGCACATAACTTTCATTCAATTCTGGGTCAAAAAATTGAAGTTTTTTACCAGAATGTTTTTCATGAGCACTCAAATCATGATCGGTACGAGAATGTATACCTTCTAGCTCTTTAAATCCAAACGGAAAATTAAATTCTATATCTGTTGCAGCATTTGCATAGTGAGCTAATTTTTCATGATCATGGAAACGATAGTTCTCTTCTCCAAGTCCTAACGATTTATGCCATTGTAAACGTGTTTCTTTCCAGTATTCATACCATTTCATCTCTTCTCCTGGTCGTACAAAAAATTGCATTTCCATTTGTTCAAATTCTCGCATACGGAAAATAAACTGACGTGCTACAATCTCATTTCTAAATGCCTTTCCGGTTTGAGCAATACCAAAAGGGATTTTCATCCTTCCCGATTTTTGCACATTTAAGAAGTTTACAAAAATACCTTGCGCTGTTTCAGGACGTAAAAACAAATCAGTTGCAGTTTCGGCAGAGGCTCCTAATTTTGTACCAAACATTAAGTTAAACTGTCGTACATCTGTCCAGTTTTTTGAACCTGACTCTGGACATCCGATTTCTAATTCTTCAATTAGTGCTTTTACTCCTGCAAGATCTTCTGCTTCTAATAATCTAGCCAATCTTGATGTTGCATCTTTTTGTTTCTGACGATATCCCATAACACGAGGATTGGTTGCCTCGTATTGATCTCTATCAAAACTATCTCCAAAACGCTTTGCTGCTTTTGCAATTTCTTTTTCTGCTTTGATGTTGAGCTTTTCTGCATAGTCTTCTACAAGAACGTCTGCTCTATATCTCTTCTTTGAATCTTTATTATCTATAAGAGGATCACTAAAAGCGTCTACGTGACCAGAAGCCTTCCAAGTAGTAGGATGCATAAATATAGCAGCGTCG
This sequence comes from uncultured Flavobacteriaceae bacterium, assembly GCA_964474345.1. GTDB lineage: Bacteria > Bacteroidota > Bacteroidia > Flavobacteriales > Flavobacteriaceae > Dokdonia. Next base: position 10,108 of record CAYYSK010000028.1, on the reverse strand, counting down.
AGCCCTACAATATTTTGATGCATTTGCACCATGCTTTTCCACCAATAGTCACGTATATTTTTTTTAAGTTCGACTCCGTTTTGACCATAATCATATACTGCGCTTAATCCGTCATAAATCTCACTACTTCCAAAAATATATCCATATTCTTTTGCATGTGAGATTACTTTTTTGAATTGATCATCTTGCTTAGCCATACCCTATTATTTCGTTTTTATATTCTTATCGTTTATGTTGCTTTTATATGCTTTCGCGAAAGCGTATACTACATCCCTTATAATTAAGATTAAAAATCTCTTTAATTATTTAAGATCGCAAAAATAGGAATACCTCATAATTTGAAGAAATTGCAGTAGTGTTATTTTAACTGAAGTATAGAAGTAAGTAAAAGTTGGTCTTCATGGAAGACATTTATTGTATAATCTCCTTTTTCAAATTCCTTAACTGGTAATACAAGTTCACATACATTAAAGTTTTTATTGGTATATGGGATCGTAGTGCGAGAATTAAATTCCAATTTTTTTCCATTTGAAAAAATCTCTTCTCTTAAAATACCAATCATATTTCCTTTACTATTAAGCACCTGTACAAAAAAGTGGAGATCTTCTGCTTTTGCTAGTTTGTTTTCATTTATAGTGTAGCAAACTCGTATCATCTTTGCCCTATTTGCTCGAGCGGTATTTAAAAACTTACCACTATTGCGCTGTATAACGCCACGAGTTAATAAATTACTAGCTGTAATCTGGGCGCCTAAGTTCAGCTTTTGGACTAATGCTTGATTATCATATTGAAGTAATTCTTTTTCTACTTTCTCTTTCTCTAAAGAATCTTGTGTCGCTGCTTGTAATTGCACAAGTCGCTCAGTCTCTTTTTGTAAACTATCATTTTGCTTAAAGAGTCGTTCTCTTTCTTTACGAACTCTCTTAAGTTCTATCCTATATCTTTGAATAACATTGCGAGAAATCTTATTACTATCTAAACTTCTTTGCAAATTTTCTATACGTGTTTTTGCTTGAGAGAATTCATCTTTGAGGATATTTTTTTCAGCAAGAATTGTATTATAATGATTGATTTCTTCTTCTAATTCTCCAGAAATCAAAGCTTTCTCTTCTTTTAGTTGAATCTCATTTTCTTGTACTTCTTTATAAAATTTTATAGTATAAGCGCCTAATCCTAAAACAACTACGCAAAGTAATATTGTAAGGAAGAGCAATGTATTTTTAGTACTTTTAGTACTCATAGAGGTTATGTATTCTTTGAAAAGTGGTTAAATTAGAAAAAAAATAACACATACATGTTGCAATCACTGCGCTATTTTTTATTTCCAAAAACCTGTAAAGCCTGTTCTGAAAATTTACAAGCTTCAGAATATGTGATTTGTACACAATGTAGGCATCAGTTACCACTTACCCAGTTTCATCTATATAACGACCCTACTATTCAAAAAGTATTTTATGGTCGTATTATGCTTGAGCAAGCTACAGCATTACTCTACTTTGAAAAAAAGGGGCCTGTACAACAGCTCTTACATAATTTAAAGTATCGAGGAGAAGAAAGTATAAGTGTCTTTTTGGGAGATTGGTTAGGTTATGAATTGTCACAAATCCCAGCATACCTAAATATAGATGTTGTAGTTCCTGTACCTATTCATCCCAAAAAAAGAAAAAAACGAGGATATAATCAAGTAAGTGGATTTGCGCAATCTATATCAAAACACTTAAATGCAGTTCAAGTTGATACATTACTTTTAAAATCTAAAAATACGAAGACACAAGTTTTTAAAGGTCGCTTTTCTCGTAGTGATGAAGTATTAGATGCCTTTTCTATCTCTGAGATAAATAATCTACAAGGAAAACATATTTTGCTAGTAGATGATATTCTTACCACAGGAGCAACTTTAGAAGCTTGTGCATTACAATTACTTAAAATTCCTAAAATAAAGTTAAGTATCGCAACAATGGCAATAGCTCAATAAGTATTTCGTTTGGCTAAAAATTAGTTGTTTCTTTGTCCTATCAATGAATAGTATATTATCACATATTTTGAGAACTAAAAAATGTCTGTATTATATAGGTATTATGGTATGTATGTCACTTACCTTGGTTAACTGTGCAAAAAGAGGGAGTCCAACCGGAGGCCCTCAAGATAGTATTCCTCCTGTATTTATAAAATCAGAACCTCCTAATTTTAATACAAATTTTGAAGGAGAAAGAATACGCATCTATTTTGATGAATATATAAAACTTAAAGAGTATCAAAAACAATTGATCATCTCTCCTCCATTAGAAAATAGTATAGTTTCTCCACAAGGATCTGCTTCAAAGTACATTACTATTGATGTAAAAGACACTTTACAGCCCAACACGACTTATGTATTTAACTTTGGACAAAGTATTGTAGACAATAATGAGAGCAATCCTTTCTCTTATTTCAAATATGTTTTTTCTACGGGAGATTATATTGATAGCCTTTCATTAAAAGGAGAAATTATAGACGAATTAAAAAGTACTCCTGACAACTTTGTTTCTGTAATGTTATATGCTATAGATAGTACATTTACAGATTCTATCATTTTTAATGATCGTCCGAGGTATGTTACAAATACGTTAGATAGCCTTACTGCATTTGAAATAGGAAATATAAAAGAAGGCACCTATATGCTTATTGCTATGAAAGATGAAGATGCCAACTTTACTTTTCAACCAAACAAAGATAAAGTTGCTTTCTTAAAAGAGTTAATCACGATTCCTACAGATAGTAGTTATACTCTTAAGCTTTTTAAAGAAGTACAAGCTTCAAAATCATCTCGCCCTAGACATGCAGGGTCTAATAGAATTACCTTTGGTGTTTCTGGACCTGTAGATAGTTTATCTATTAATTTACTTACAGATACTTCTTCAGGTTTCACTTCTACTATTACAAAAAAGGGAAATACAGATACCTTATATTATTGGTTTAAACCTAAACCAGAAATAGATTCTTTAGTATTTGAAGTAAGCGGCCCTAATTATAGAGATACTCTTATTGCAAAACTACGATCACCTCAAGTAGATTCCTTGCGTTTTACATCAAAAACTGGACGTACTATGATACTAGGAAAACCATTTGACATTGTTAGTAATATTCCTATAGAAAGTATAGAAGAAAATCTTATTTCTGTGAGTAAAGATTCAACTCTTATAGATTTTAACACAACTCTTTCGGAGAGGAATACACAGATTTCTCTGGATTTTGAAACGGAAGAAAAAAAGAAATATACTATTCAAGCATTGCCAGGAGCCATTACAGATTTCTTTGGAAATGTAAATGATACAATTACCTATACAGCCAGTACCAAAGAATTTTCTGATTATGGCAGCATCAAATTAAACTTAATTAATGCAAAGAATTTCCCATACATTGTTCAACTTACCAATCAAAGCGGCGAAGTACTACAAGAGCGATATACTACTGAAGAGACCGTTTTTGATTTCGGTATATTGACTCCTGCATCTTATTTTATTAGATTAATAGAAGATTCTAATGGAAATAGGATATATGACACAGGCAGTTATCTCAAAAAAAGACAGCCTGAGAAAGTAATAAATTATGGAGAAGAAATAAAAATAAACTCAAGTTGGTCTGAAAATGCAACATTTACTTTGAAAGACTAAATCAGAGTACATTTTCTTCAAAAAAAGTATTGCTTTCTTTATCTAATTACTACTTAGACCTATAAAGGCTTAACTGGCGAACCATCGATAATAAACAATGGTTCTGTATCACCATTAATACTAGCAATACCTCTAATATTTATATTAGATGAACTTCCTGCAGCTCCACCACTTTTTACAATTGATTTTGATGATGTAGGATACACTAGATTACCTCCACTTATTAATGTCATCTCTTTTTTTGTTAGTTTTTTCTCTTTTTCCATTTTGTTCTTTTTAAGTATGATTTATAACCGACAATCAAGCAATACTTTCTGTTTTTCTAATTATCATTTAAACTAATAGGAATTTGAGTAATTGGCACTCCATCTACAATATATAGAGGTTGAGAGTTTGAATTCACACTACCAACACCTCTAACTCTTACCGTAACAGGAGCTCCAAGAGCACCGCTTGATGTACTTACTTGAACACCTGTCCCTCCATTAATTAATGTCATCTCTTTTTCTGTTAAATTTTTCATGAGCTTATTTTTTATAATTAGGTATTAGATTTAACACAGAATAGTATCCGCATTAATAATAATTGTTTTATCCTCATCAATAGATATATATAGCACCATTTACAGGCCCTTCATATATACTTTTCATCATTTCAGGGTTTTAAGTAATATGTTAAAACTAAATGAATAGATTAAATGCATAGTATTAACCGATAAAAATTAACTATAATACATCATAAGTTACTACTTTAAAATGAGTTTTGATAACTCAATTAAGCACTTAATAATACATTAAAATTAAGAAAGTGTAAATGCATCTTTATCCTCAAGAAAAGGAAGTTGTTCACGTGTTTCTTTAATATGGTTTTTTGACAATGTAGCTGTGATTATCTTTTCTTCTGCTTTCGCGAAAGCGATCTC
>CAYYSK010000028.1:0-5433 GCA_964474345.1 uncultured Flavobacteriaceae bacterium | reverse complement strand
TTTTTGACAATGTAGCTGTGATTATCTTTTCTTCTGCTTTCGCGAAAGCGATCTCGTCCCCAAGAACATCATATACTCCAGAATGACCTACATATTCTAACCCTTTTCCATCGAGTCCTATACGGTTTACACCTATACAATAACTCATGTTTTCTATAGCTCTAGCTTTAAGCAATGCATCCCAAGCTCTTACACGAGGTTTTGGCCAGTTTGCAACATAGATCAAAACATCATAATCTATAGTATTACGAGCAAATACAGGAAAACGTAAATCATAACATATTTGTGGGAAGATTTTCCATCCTTCATACGCTATAAGAACTGTATCTTCTCCAGCCGTATACAATTCTCCTTCGCCAGCCATCATAAATCGATGACGTTTATCATAACTACGTATTTCCCCATCTGGAGTCACAAATAAGAATCGATTGTAATAGTTATTATTTTCTTTAATAATAACACTTCCACAAATAGCAGCATTCTTTTTCTTAGACCAATTTAATAGCCAATTCACTGTTTCTCCATTCATATCTTCAGCAAGTTCTACAGGGTTCATACTAAAACCTGTTGTAAACATTTCTGGGAGAATAATAAGTTGTGTACTATTCGAAACACTTTCTAATAGTGTATCAAACTTTGCGAGGTTTGCTGTTTGATTTTCCCAGAGAAGATGACTCTGTATCATTGCTACTTGTAATTCTTCTTTCATATACTCAAAGATACAGTAAGTTTTAAATTATTGATAACACAATTAATAGATATGTAATAGTGCAATATCTCATTATTATAAATTAAAAAGCTATATTATTTTCATACACTTCTGGGGAATTTCTATGTAACTTTGAATACGACTTTATAGAAATCAATAGTAGTATAGGATATTCTGTTTTGAACTTGATATTATTACGGTTACAGCATTGACATTTATTAAAATATCTACTCGACTTAATAAAAATGGAAAATTGAAACTTAAAGAATTATTTAAACAATGACATCTGATACACTATATATTTTTGACATTGATGGAACACTTACAGATAGTATTCCTACATATTTGAAAGTAATCACAAAAGTACTTGCCGATATTGGTTTAAAAAATATCGATACAGATTATGATAATTATTTACATCATACAGATAGATACGCTTTAGAGTATAATTATGAGCGTAATTTTGGAAAGAAAACCCCAGATAAATTAAGGTTTGACTTAGATGAACTCTTAGCTGAAGAACTTCGTAAATATGACCCAGTTATTGAAATTCCGGGAGCAAGAAACCTTCTTTTACATCTTCAAAAACAAGAAATCCCTTTTGCATATGGTACTGGTGCTTTCCCAAAGGCTACTGTCATAAAAATGACAGATGCAAACATTCCATTTATTCCAGAGGTATTATCTACTTCTATCACAAGTATTTCTAGAGTAGGTTTTGTAAAAGATGCTATTGAAAAATCTAAGCAATATTATAATAAGTCTTCCTTTGATAGGATTATTGCTGTGGGTGATGGCTTATGGGATCTTAAAGCTGCACAAGAATTAGACATTGATTTTCTTGGCGTAGGAATTAAAAATAAAAAGATTTTATTAGAAAATGGATGCACTGATTGGGTAGAGAATTTTAAAGATTATACTATCTAGTAAAATCTATCCTAAAGGTAGACTATACGTTATTAAGAGAGGATTTCCATGAGTTTTTTTACACCTTGCATTTTTGCATGATCATAGGCAGTATTACCTCTATCATCTTTATAGCTAGTATCTGCTCCGTTTTCTATAAGAAGCTTTGCAATTTCTGCTTGTGCAAATGTTGCTGCATAAATAAGTGCTGTGGCATTATTAAAATTCACAGCATTTACATCAGCCCCAGCATGTATAAGGAGTTTTGCAATTTCTGGAAAACCCTTAAAACAAACCCCCATCAAGGGTGTATTTCCAGATCCATCTTTGGCATTTACATTTGGTTTATAACTTAAGATCATTTTAGAAATCTCTTCATGACCATAATATGTAGCAAGTAATAATGGAGTAGAACCACGAGGGTCTTTTATATCTATCAATTCTGGATGCGCTTTCAAAATTTTTGAAACTGTATCTAGATCGTTTGAACGTATTGCATCAAATAGTGAGTTATTCATGGCTTTAAGATATAAAAAAAGGAAGTAACAATCACCTTCTTTTGTTTAACAAAAATTGCAATCATACTACTCTCATATAACAAACCCTTCAACACAATGTCTAGTATATATAATATAGTACTGTTATAAGCAGATAAAATAGTACATTTATCACCTATGAAAAAGCTTAGTATATTATTTATCTGTGCAACTTTCTTTCAGTTATCTGCGCAAGAATATTATTTTCCAGAACGCAATGCGCAATGGCAAGAAATCTCTACAAAAGAGGCTGGAATCAATACCAATCAATTAAATGATGTGATCGCTTTCGCGAAAGCAAACGAATATTCAGGATCACGTGATTTAAGAATTGCTATTATAGAAGGATTTAAACGTGAACCATTTCATCAAATTCTAGGGCCTACAAAAAAACGCGGAGGCCCTGCAGGAATGATCCTAAAAAATGGAAAACTAGTCGCTCAATGGGGAGACATCAAACGAGTAGATATGACATTTTCTGTCACCAAAAGTTTCTTATCTACAATGGCAGGTCTTGCTATCGATAAAAAATTAATAGCCAATGTAGATGATAAAGTAGGTCATTATGTATGGGATGGTACTTTTGATGGGCGACATAATTCTCAAATCACTTGGCGTCATTTATTACAACAAAATAGTGCTTGGCAAGGGATTCTTTGGGGAGGAAAAGATTGGGCAGATCGCCCACCAAGAGAAGGAGGTCTAGATGACTGGCAGTATGCAGCCCCAAAAACACCTGGAACTGTCATGGAATATAATGACGTTCGTGTAAACGTATTATCTTATAGTTTATTAAATGTATGGCGTAAACCATTACCTCAAGTTTTAAAAGAAGAGCTTATGGATAAAATAGGAGCTTCTACCACTTGGAGATGGCATGGGTATAAAGACGCTTGGACAGAGATTGATGGTATCCAAATGAAATCAGTTACTGGTGGAGGTCATAGCGGAGCAGGTCTTTTTATAAGTGCCGAAGATATGGCTCGTTTTGGAATGCTGTTCTTAAATGACGGAATATGGAACAAACAACGATTACTATCATCCCAATGGATACAAGATGCTATTGAGCCTTCTACTCCAAATGTAAACTATGGTTTTATGTGGTGGCTTAACAAACAGGGACCTAGACATTGGAAAGGTGTAGGTGAAGATGTATATTATGCTGCTGGTTTTGGAGGAAATTTTATTATTATAGATCGCAAACATGATCTTGTTGTAGTTACTCGCTGGCTAGAACCAAGTAAAATAGGTGAGTTTATGGCAAAGCTTACAAAAGCGCTATAAATTATGAAAAAGTATGGGAAATTCTTTTTAAAAGTAATAGGATACATTCTATTAATTCCTATTGTTTATATTCTCGTTTCTCTTGTTTTAACCTATATTCCAGTCTCGGAAAAAACAGAGGATGCCTCAAAAGAACATACTATATATCTTACCAGTAACGGTGTACATACCGATATTGTACTCCCTAAAAACTTAATAATTCCCAAATTACTAAAGGGGCAGAAATATCATTTTAAGGAGCAATTTTTTGCTTTTGGATGGGGAGAAGAAAATTTTTATATCAATACACCAACTTGGGGGGATCTTACGTTTTCTACTGCCTTTAGGGCTGCTTTTTTAAAAAGTAAAACATTAGTACATGTAACGCGTTACCGTACAAAGCGTGACAAATGGATTGCTGTTCCTGTAACAAGTTCTCAACTCCAAAAACTCAATGACTATATTCTCGCATCTTTTAAAGAAGATGAAAAAGGGAAACAACTCATAGAAGGGGCTACATATACACCAAATCGAGATAACTTTTATAGAGCTCACGGCAATTATATGTTTTATAAAACCTGTAATACATGGGCGAATACTGCATTGAAAGAAAGTGATATGAAAGCTAGTTTATGGACACCTTTTGATTTTGGAGTTTTACGGTGGTATGAGGAGTGATTTATTTTAGAAAACACTATCTATATTTTTGAACTTAATGAAAATAATATTGAGATTGATGAGAATTACATCATTCTTAATGAGAAAAATTAAAAATCACACTTATCTGAATATCAATTAATTAAAATAGTATCTTTCTTGAAAGTTTACCGTTTTGATTATGAAAAAAGTTATTTTACTTCTTGCCTTGTTTACTTATTGTTGTTCTTTTTCTCAAGAGATTCTTGATTTCTCTATTTTATCTGAAAAAGCAAAAAAATTAAGTGATGAAGGTAAATATCAAAGTAGTAATGAGGTCCTATATACTTTGTTAAAAGAAAAATTAAGTGATGAAGATGAATTTGATCTTATTTCGCAAATACTTTCAAATCATTATACCAATAATAGAATGGACTCATCTACAATCTATTTAAAAACTCTCAAAAAATTAGCAAAGAAACATCCATCAGAAAAGAAAAACATAGAGGTAATTTATAGAGAAGGGCTTTTTTTTCTATCAGAAAATGACAAGAAAAGAGCGATAACTTCTTTTTTTGAATCATCGAAAAAAGCAGAGAAAATAGGAGACTATGTCGGATATATAAAAAATACTACCGCAATAGGTCGCGTTTTATATATTAATAAAGATTACTCCAAGGCTTTAGAATATTTTATAAAATCAATAAAAAAATCTAGCGAGAGAAACCTTCCTAGTTATGAAGGAAATGCTAGAGCTCTTAAAGGTATTACTGAAATAGCTTTAGGCAATCTTGAATCCTCTATAAATGAATTTCAAATAGCAGAAAATCTTCTCACAAGCAGAATAGATCTTCTTATGTTAGAAATAATGAAAATGAATTATTATTTAGAGAAAGGAGATCAAGTTAAGGTAAATTCCATGGCCTTATCTATTCTTGCAGAGATGAACACAATGGAATTATCAGGGACTTTAGGAGATGTTTCTAAACTTACTAAAAGAATAAACTCATCAACTGATAAAGAGATTCTTGATCATTTAGATTCTATCGAGAAAAGTATAGAAGTAAAATTTAAACAAGATGGTGAACTTGAAGCTTATATTAAGGCCAGTACTTTAATAGCAAAACAAGATGAAAAAAAAAGCGATGAAATAAGAGGATTGAAAAAATTAATAAAAATTAAAGACAGTACTTATTCTTTAGAAAAAGAAAAAATAATCACTGAACTTGAAGTTAAATATGAAACTGAAAAAAAAGAAAAAGAAGTTCTTAAATTAAGTGAAGAAACAGCCAAAAAAGAACTCACAATTGAAAAAGAAAAAAAGAAAAAATGCGAATCAAGAGTTAAATATTAGTGTTATAAACGCAGCAGCTAATCTTCCAT
>CAYYSK010000027.1:0-21569 GCA_964474345.1 uncultured Flavobacteriaceae bacterium | reverse complement strand
TCAATTTGAGCATATGAACCTACAGTAAATAGAGCCATTGCTACAATAAGGAGTAATTTTTTCATAATAATTTTAGTTTTAAAAGAGTTATATGGTTTTATACGTTTTGCATTCTAAACAGATTAGGCATACGAGTAACGTTAATCTCTTCACAAAAATACCATTCCCAGATCTATCAAACGTTAACAAAATCTTAATATCACAACGCCTATCTTTGCAAAAATTTAAAATTTATGAAGCGATATATCGCCGAAATTATTGGTACATTCTCCATGGTTTTTTGTGGGTGTGGAGCTATGACCATCAATGAAGTTACAAATGGAGCGGTCACACATCCTGGAATCGCTATTACCTGGGGGCTCATCGTTATGGGAATGATCTATGCTTTTGGGGATATTTCAGGAGCACATTTTAACCCAGCTGTTACTGTTGCCTTTGCTTATGCAAAAAAATTCTCCTGGCGAGAAGTTCCAAAATATATTATAGCGCAAATAATAGGAGCAACATTAGCTGGAGCTATCCTCTGGTTTTTGTTTCCAGAAAGTGAATTTTTGGGGAGTACTGTTCCTTCCTTTGATCACTATAAAGCTTTTGTGTTAGAAATTCTACTTACTTTTTTCTTGATGCTCGTTATTATAAATGTTTCTACAGGAGCCAAAGAGATAGGAGTCATTGCAGGAATAGCTATCGGTGGTATTGTATTATTAGAGGCTATGTTTGCTGGTCCTATGACTAATGCTTCTATGAATCCCGCACGTTCTATTGGACCTGCAATTTTCTCTGGAAAATGGGAACCTATGTGGTTATATGTCACAGCCCCTTTTATTGGAGCACTTCTAGCTGTACTAAGTTGTAAACTAGTAAAAGATGAACAATGTTGTGATGATGATTGTTAATGCAAGTTTTTTACTCGTCTATATAATCTTCGATTGTTTGAATATAGTATAACGGCCCCACATCTGCCATAAGTACCATATAATGCTAAAGCCACATCTCCTTTTTTATACACTGTTACTTCATCAATATTTTTCTCATGCATCAATTCAAGTATGTTATTTGTATTCGTATATTCATTTGAGTCAAGGAAATATGTATCCCCATTAACACCTAAAATAAACATAATCTTGCATTTACAATTTGTTTTGCCTATAGTATTTTGTAATGTCTTTTGATTTTGAATTCCCATTAAGCAATAACTCTTTTCTCTCTTGTAAATAGTATCTGTAAATATTTTTCTTTTTATTTCTTCTATTTGATCAGGTTTTGAGTTCAACTTTTCAAATTCTAAAATCCATTCAGCATTCATGTTTTCAATATGAAATGAATCAATTTTCATTTCTTGGGACATTACTAGTTCATCTATAAATAAAATCAAACTAAAAATTAACACCTGTTTCATAGTCAATTTATTTACTTCAAACTTAAAGTCAGTTTGTTCAATATAAAATTTAAAATGAGCGAATTGGATTTTCCATCTAGGTAAGTATCATTCTTAATATATTTTATTACATATTTATAGACACCTTAACGTTATATCTTCTATTTTATATCGACTTATCTTTTATAAAAGAATTGCCTAACTTTCTAATGGTTTTTAAAAGATATACTATGGATAGAAGAACCTTTAATATCAAACTATCAAAAACAGTAGGAGGTGTTGCCTTACTAAGTAATATCCCTCTAGCCTGTGCTTTTGAATCTTCAGAAAACAAGAAAAGTTTAGGAATAGCTCTGGTAGGTTTAGGTACCTATAGTACGTATGAATTAGCGCCATCTTTACAAGAAACCAAGCATTGTCATCTTGCAGCTATCGTAACAGGAACCCCAACAAAAGAAAAAGTATGGGCCGAGAAATATAACATCCCTAAAGAAAGCATATACAATTATGATAATTTTGATACGATTGTAAACAATGACGATGTCGATATAGTATACGTTGTATTACCTAATGCTATGCATGCTGATTTTTGTATACGTGCAGCAAAAGCAGGTAAGCATGTGATTTGTGAAAAACCTATGGCCATCAGTGTAATTGAATGTCAAGCAATTATTGACGCTTGCGCGAAAGCCAACGTAAAATTATCTGTAGGATATCGATTGCATTCAGAACCTCATACGCAAGAAATTCAACGTATTGTTAAAGAAAAAGAATTTGGGAAGGTCAATTTTATCACTACAGAAGCAGGATACCCATCATATGGCAATCCAGATCCAGATCAATGGCGACTTAATAAATCTTTATCTGGAGGAGGTGCTTTGATGAATATGGGCGTATATGCCATACAAGGAGCTATCTATGGTACTGGAGAAAATCCTATATCAGTAACAGCACAAGAATTTAGTACCAAACCTGATTATTTTAAAGATACAGATGAGACCATCACTGCTCAATTTGAATTCCCTAACGGAGCTGTAGGATCCATATATACTTCTCATAATGCAAGGGCAGATCGATTATACGCTTCTTGTGACAAAGGTTGGTATGAACTTGATATTGCCTATACCTATGGGCCATTACACGGACGTACTTCAAAAGGAAGTGAAATCAAATTCCCTCATAAAAGACAACAAGCATTACAAATGGATGATTTTGCACTACATATCACACAAGGTCTTCCTAATAAAGTGCCTGGAAGTATGGGATTAAGAGACCTTAAAATTGTAGAAGCAATCTATCAATCTATCGAACTAGGTGGTAAAAAAGTAGCTTTACATCTATAAATGTTCTTCATTTTCTTTTTTTGTTTAATTAATTATGTTTTTTAGTTAAACAAAATGATTGTATTTTTAGAATCCTAAATACAACCATAGGCTATGAAAATATATACTTTACACGCTAAGCAAAATCTTCCTATTACACTTGACGAAGCATGGAGTTTGCTTTCTGATCCTAAAAATTTAAAAACGATTACTCCAGATTATATGGGATTTCATATCTTATCAGGAGCAGATCGCCCTATGTATCCTGGCCAAATTATACAATACATTGTCACACCTGTATTAGGTATAAAAACCAAATGGGTAACAGAAATTACTCATGTTATGGATCGTCAGTATTTTGTAGATGAACAACGTTTTGGTCCTTATGCATTATGGCATCATAAACATTTTATAAAAGAGATTCCCGGTGGTGTAGAAATGGAAGACATTATAGATTATAAAGTACCTATGGGGATTCTAGGGCAACTCGTTCATCCTTTTTTAGTAAAACCAAAACTGGATGAAATTTTTGCCTATCGCAAACAAAAATTAATCGAATTATATGGTGAATTCAAAGCACCATCTATATAATCAAGTAAAATAAAATTATGTCAAAAAACATCCTTTTAATCGGAGGTAGTCACGGAATTGGTTTTGAAATTGCTCAAAAACTACATACACAACACACTGTATATGTTGCCTCTCGAACAAATGAAAGTTTAGGGAATTTAGATGTAAATCATATTGCATATGATGCCGAAAAAGATGAATTAGACCTTACTGCATTACCAGATCATATAGATGGTTTTGTATACTGTCCAGGAACCATCAATTTAAAACCTTTTAAAGCATTATCTATAGATGTATTTAGAAGTGATATGGAACTCAATTTTTTGAGTATGGTTAAAACAGTCCATCAAATAATGGAGCATCTTAAAAAATCAGAGCAAGCAAGTCTTGTCTTCTTTAGTACTGTTGCTGTAAAAGTAGGAATGCCATACCATACCAGTGTTGCTGCTGCAAAAGGAGCTATTGAAGGATTTGCTAAAGCGCTCGCAGCTGAGTATGCGCCAAAATTACGAGTAAATGTAATTGCACCTTCGCTCACAGATACACCGCTAGCAAAACGTCTATTAAGTACTGATAAGAAAAAGGAATTAATGAATGCAAGACACCCAATGAAACGTATTGGAAATGCTGAAGATGTAGCTAATGTTGCGTCCTTTTTACTAAGTAATGAGAGTAGTTGGATTACTGGTCAAGTACTCGGAGTAGATGGAGGTACCAGTACTTTAAATTTGAATTAGTACGCTTTCGCGAAAACATATAAAAAAACAACAGATTATATATTGAAAAAAGTATTGATTTTTTGGTTTAGACGTGACCTACGTCTGGAAGATAATATTGCATTTACAACAGCATTACAACGAGGTATTCCGGTAATTCCTATCTTTATTTTTGATAAGAATATTCTTGATAAATTACAAAAAAACGATCCCCGAATTACTTTTATTTTTGAGACGCTTCAACAGATGCGTCACATATTACAAGAGCAATTTAAGAGTTCTATAGGGTTTTATTATAATACTCCAGAAATGGTTTTCAAAAAACTATGTAATGAATATGATGTACAAAGTGTATATGCAAATCACGACTATGAGCCTTATGCGTTACAAAGAGATCAAGAAATCAAACATTTGCTTTCGCAAAAGCATATACCACTTACAACCTATAAAGATCAAGTCATTTTTGAAAAAAATGACATCGTAAAAAATGATGGACTACCCTATCTTGTATACACACCTTATAAAAATAAATGGAAAGAGCATTTCAACCCTGAAGTAGATCTTATAGAACATTGTCCGTTAACGTATTTAGGTAACCTTATAGATAATAGTCGTTTGCCTAATCTTACACTAGAAGATATCGGGTTTGAAGAAGCAACTATCAAAGTATCTCCATATGTTATTACAGAAGAGCTTATAGAAAATTATGAAGCTACGCGTAATTTCCCTGCTAAAGAAAACGGAACTTCCAGATTAGGGCCTCATCTTCGTTTTGGTACCATAAGTATACGCAGACTCGTTAAAAAAGCGATAGCTCAAGAGAATGAAATCTTTTGGAACGAACTCATATGGCGTGAATTTTTTATGCAGATTCTATGGCATTTTCCACATACAAAAGACAAAGCTTTTAAGCCTAAATATGATCGTATAGCATGGCGTAATAATGAAGAGGAATTTAAAAAATGGTGTGATGGACAAACAGGATATGCCTTTGTAGATGCTGGTATGCGAGAACTCAATACTACAGGTTTTATGCATAACCGTGTACGCATGCTTGTGGCTAGTTTTTTGTGTAAACATCTCCTAATAGATTGGCGATGGGGAGAAGCATATTTTGCTGAGAAGTTATTGGATTATGATATGAGTGCTAATGTAGGTAATTGGCAATGGGCTGCAGGCTCTGGTGTAGATGCAGCTCCCTATTTTAGAATCTTTAATCCAATGACGCAGATTGATAAGTTTGACAAACAAAAAGAATATATTAATATGTGGGTTCCAGAACTACAAGAACTTACTTATCCTCCTATGATAGTCGATCATAAAATGGCACGTGAGCGTTGTTTGAAAGTGTATAAAGAGGCGTTGAACTGATAGTATCATATCCATTCATAGATGATTAGGCTACTTAATTAACAAATAATGAAAGAAATCTTTGAGTCTATTCAAAATATCATCATCACTATGTTAAACTCACATTATGCATTAGTTTTTGATGAGTAAACTCATATTCTAAGTAAAAATAACCAATATCATAAAATGAAGGTTATATGATAGGAAATCTATTAACCCGCATTATGCAATAGAAAATCTATTACATTTTGATTCAAATTATAAAAAGTTATAGAGTTAATTATTAAGTATTTAAATACATATTTATTAATTATAAATGAGAGTACTTTCACACCCTAACTGTAATCAATGTAAACAAATTGTAAAAAAGCGATCCGAAGATCGCTTTATAACTAGAATATGATTTTATGATGGAACGCAATCATAAAAAATTGCAGTTGTAAGATTTGTACATCCTCCACTATAATTCCTACAATAACCAGAAGGACAACTTGAGCCATTTCCTCCATTTACTGAATCACTTCCAGGTGGAACACATCCTCCATCTATACTTGTTTGCTCTTTTTTACTTAGAGTTTTACCTAAGTTTGAAATGTTTTTTAACATAATTTAGTACTTTTAAAATTAAACCTTCTATGAAAATTTTATAGACATTCATAGTATGTGTCTATTCTTCGCGAAAGAATATTGTTCAGTAAAGCCCTTAATTGAGCTTTCTTTTTTATAATGTATGTTATACCAATTACAAGTTAAAATGAGTTAGTCAGGCTCGTCCATTCCATTTTACACTTTCTTATTCATATTTTTCGTAGCGCTGCTATGAAAAACAATCATGGCGGCGTATAAAAAGAAAGTAACTTCGCCTTTTTTAGCGCATTTTAACTCATAATTGGTATTATAGGGTTATTTATATTTTCATATAAATCTTCTATAAAGTAAATAAGATCAGATCGTTCATATTCTTTAGGGTAATGATACCCGTTGATCAAGATTGCTGGTGTAAAATTAATTGCATGACTTTGACACCATTCTCTTTCAGATTTTAACACCTCCATATATAATAGCTTATTATCAACTATTCCCCATTTTTCAATCCAAGTTGTATAATCCATATCACCATATATATCTTGCATTGCCTCCATACATTTATCTTGCCCTTCTGTATGATACAATTTTAATAATCGGCAAGTAATGTCAGTTAAAGAAGTATTTGCTTCATTGACACTAAAACGTATGATGAATTTAATATGCTCATCATATTTTTTTAAAATTTGCTCCATTAAAGTATGTAAAGGTTTACAATGACCACAAAATGGATTCGTTACAATAATAATTTCTAGTTGTGCCTTTTTATTACCAAATATAATTTCAGAAATATTATATATATGCGTGCTTATTGGTTTCGATTTGTGTAGTGAAAATTGAAATAAATTAAAGTCTCGTTTGAACTTGAAATATTTAATCTTTGATTCTTTAAGTATTTTAAGTTCTTTTAGATTAGGAGATACTAGATTCCAAATAGTAAAAGCAATAGCAAATGATAACACAATAAGTAATATATCTAATAGCGATACTTTAAAATCAAAAATATAATTACTTAGAGTAATAATACTCATAGCTTGTAACCATAATATCCCAACAATGCCCAAACACAACAAACACCAATTTTTAACTACTACATATTGATAATAAATGGAGTATATAGTAATAGGTAAAGTGAGCAAACTAACAGTTTGTAACAAATTAAAATCAATTTGAGACAGACTTAATAATACTGTAGTTATAGAAATACCTATAAAGTATATTATACTAAAATCACTTAGCGTATAATAACCTATTTGGGCACCACTTGAAGTAAGTACAGAATTACAGTTATTCTTTTTGTGTGCTTGAACACAAAAGGTATCTCCTAAAAAGGATTGTTCTCCTCGTACTTGCTTAGAGATAGCAATACTAACATAAACACCTAGTAAAGATGTTAAAAGATAAAATATTGGAATTAAGGTTGGTCTAGATATAACCACAACCCCTATTAACAATAGAAATGATATTAAAATTAAAAAAGAATCTAATAATCTTGGTGTCGTTACCCTATCTATTTGATCTAAATCTTCTGTTTTTTCAATAGCAAGCATAATACCTGTAAATTTCTCTAAAAACTCATTAATAGTAATTTTTACTTTTTTCTTATTGTTAAAAAACAATTTATAATGATCATTATTTTTTTGTGCGATTACAAAATTTTCTCCAGTCTCAGTATTAACTTGAGCCATAAATGTATTAGGCAATTGAGTCAGAATATCTTCATTTACAGGGACATTAAGAGCTAGATTATTTATATGAAAATGATCCAGAACTCCAGTTATCGCATGTAAACTAGGGTAAGAAGGATGGCTTTGAATTTGAAAAATTAATTCTTCTTTATCAAAAAAAATTTTATGTAAAGACAATAAATAACTAATAAGTTGATCCATAAAAAGGTTTTAGGTTATATTATTGTGTTCACTAAACTAATTTTTCTTACCTCTTTATATATAAAAAGTAGTAGGTTTCTTATCTTAGAAGCAATCATTATAACTCAAGCTTCTTATGAAACATGTTTACTTAGCAATCTGTGCACTTCTTATTTCTTTTGGAGCCTCTGCACAGAAACTATCAAAAAATAAAAAAGCAATCATTGCTTCTGTTGAAAAACATGAGCAAGCGCTTATTGAAATTTCAAATAATATCTGGGCATTAGCCGAGACAGCTTTTGAAGAAACACAGTCTAGTAAAATACTAGCTGATTATGCTGAAAAACAAGGATTCAACGTAGAAAGAGGTGTCGCTGGTATGCCAACTGCTTTTGTAGCTACGTATGGATCTGGAAGTCCTGTGATAAGTGTTCTTGGAGAATTTGATGCATTACCAGGAATCTCTCAAAAAGCGCAACCTACCAAAGAAGCTCTTAATGACGGGGCTGCAGGGCATGGCTGCGGACATAATCTTTTTGGAGCAGGAAGCTTAGGCGCAGCCATTGCGATTAAAGAATTAATAGAATCAGGAAAAATAAAAGGAACTGTCAAATTTATGGGAACTCCTTCTGAAGAAAAATTCTTTGGTAAAATCTGGATGGTACGAGAAGGCGTTTGGGACGGTGTAGATGCTAATGTTTCTTGGCACCCATCGGCTTCTACAAAAGCAGATGTACAAAGCTCACTAGCGCTCGTTGATTTCAAAATAGAATTTTATGGACAAGCAGCACATGCTAGTGCTGATCCTTGGAACGGTCGCAGTGCATCTGATGCATTAGAGATCTATACCACTGGAATCAATTATTATAGAGAGCATGTAAAACCTACCGTACGTATGCATTATCATATTCAAGATGGTGGCCAAGTTGTAAATGTAGTTCCTGATTATTCTAGATTATGGATGCGTGTACGTGATACCAAGCGTGAAGGTATGATACCTGTATATGAACGCGTACAAAAAATGGCAGAAGGAGCAGCAATTATGGCCAATGTAGATTATAAAGTGTCACTTATCTCTGGTATTTATGAAGTACTTGTCAATAGAACAGGTGGTAAGGCAATGCAAAAAAACTTAGAACTATTAGGACCAATTAAATATACCTCTGAAGAAGAAGCATTTGGAAAAAAGATACAAGAAGTCACAGGAAAACCTCAAGTAGGAATGGATAGTACTATCAATCCTTTAGAAGACACGAAGGAGCATCCTGGTGGAGGAAGCACAGACGTAGGAGATGTAAGCTGGAATGTACCTAATATTAACCTTGGAGTAACAACGGCTCCTAAAGACACTCCTTGGCATTCTTGGGCCGTAGTTGCTTGCGGAGGTATGTCTATTGGACATAAAGGAATGACATACGCAAGTAAAGCCATGGGAATGACCATGCTTGATTTATTTGAAAATCCTACACTTTTACAAAGCGTAAAAGATGAATATAAAGAACGTAAAGGTGATGCTGTTTATGAAGCTATAGTGCCTGAGGGACCACCGCCAATTAACGGAAATTAAAAATCACACATTTAGAACTACATCCAATCATTATGAAGCATAAATTACTACTGTTTACAGGAGCTATTCTTATATCTGTTTTCGCGAAAGCGCAAATAACCTTTACTGATGCTTCAAATCTCTTAGAGAATTCTGATCTGTTTGGAGGTGTTGCTCTTGCTATCGTTGATATGAATGACGATAAATTAGATGACATTATTCGATTAAACAACGGAGTCAGTTTAGAAATTGAATATCAACAAACAGACGGGACTTTTAGTAGGTCTATAATTGGTAATGTTGGAAACCCTTGGGGGCTTGTCGTAGCCGATGTAGATGAAAATGGGTTTAATGATATTATTGTTGGAGGATCCTATGATGGTATCCGATTAGCTAAAGCAAATGATGATGGATCCTCTTTTTTTGTAGAAATGTTAGGAGGTCCTAATATTTTTGTTCAAAACACCAATTTTGCCGATATCAATAATGACGGCGCTATCGATTATTTTGCCTGTCATGATGATGGGATTTCTTCTCCATATGCAAACAATGGAGATGGCACATTTACCTATGATTTAGATATGATTAATGCTGTAAGCGCAGGAGATTCTGATAATTCAGGAAATTACGGCTCTATCTGGACAGATTATGACAACGATGGAGATCTTGATCTTTTTATCTCAAAATGCAGGTTACAAGCTCAAGGAAATCCTAATGACCCACGTCGTTTAAATCTATTGTATCAAAATGATGGTTCAAATAATTTTACAGAAGTAGCTGATGTTGCTGGACTTCGTCCATTAACACAAACATGGGCAACCAATTTTGAAGATATTGATAATGATGGTGATTTTGATGCTGTAATGGTCAACCATTTTACGAGAAGTAAAATTTATGAAAACAACGGTGACGCAACTTTTACTGATATTACATTAGATTCTGGAATTACTGGAGCCTTAGATGCATTAGGTCTTGGAATACAAGTAATGATGGAAGATTATGATAATGATACTTTTATTGACATCATTATGACAACTAGAGATGGAAGTCACCAACTTCTTTTAAATGACGGAGACAATACGTTTACAGCTGTTCCAAATCCATTTCCTTCAAGCAATCAAATTCAAAGTGCTGCTATAGGTGATTTAAATAACGATGGCTTTATAGATCTTATCGCTGGATATGCAAGCGGATTTAATAACCCTTCTGGAATTGTGGATAAAGTATTTATGAATCAAGGAAATTCAAACAATTGGAGTAAAATTGACTTAGAAGGAGTTGAGAGCAATAGTAATGGTATTGGAGCACGCATAGAAATTCAAGGCCCTTGGGGATCACAAGTACGTGAAGTACGTGCAGGAGAAAGTTATGGAACTCAAAACTCACTACTTGCTCATTTTGGGTTAGGTACTGCGACAACTATAGATGTCATTACTGTAAGTTGGCCTTCTGGAATTGTAGATACTGTGAACAATGTAGATGGAAATCAAATCTTAACCATACGTGAAGGAGAAGGATTATTAAGTATAGATGATGTAACTACCATTTCTGAAATTTCTACACTATTTCCCAATCCTACATCGACAACCATTAATTTCACAATGAATACTACTGATACACAAACCACTATGTATGTTCGCGATATATTAGGGAGACAAGTTGTTACTCAACAATCATTATCTACTAGAGAACAATCTATTGATGTGTCACAATTATCTACAGGTGTATATTTTGTTTCTGTAGGAAGTACTGTTCAAAAATTTATCAAAAACTAAATGAATAAATTATCATTTTTCATCTTGCTCATAAGTTGTATTGGAACATCTTATGGGCAGGAAAAAGATAGCAACATGACATTTTCAATTGATCATTATGCTATTAATGTAACTGATTTAGATCGTAGTGTAAACTTTTATCAACAAGTATTTGGTATCAAAGAAATATATGATGGCACTGAAAAGGATCATATCAAATGGTTTAGACTTGGAGAGCGCCAAGAACTACATATTATTAGCGTAGAAGATCTCTCTTTACAAATTCCTAAAGGTGTACATCTTGCCTTAACGACAGCAGATTTATCACTATTTATAAGACATCTAGATACTTTAAGTATTCCTTATTATGATTGGCCAGGAAAAAAAGGAGCTGTATCCATACGACCAGATACTATAGAGCAAGTATACATTCAGGACCCAGATGGATATTGGATTGAAATCAATGATGGGGAAAAACGCTTTAAAAAATTATAAGATGGAACAACAACCAACAGGTGGTAATTACAATGCATTTTTAAAAGTAATTACCATAATTCATATAGCCTTAATGGGAGGACTTACAATGGTAACTATAATAATAAGTGGTATAGGTTCAGAAGAGTTAGGAGCGTTATCATTCACGCAACAACCTAAAGAATTTTTGATTCCAGCTGGGTTAATAGCAGCTATAGTAATAGGACGTTTTATAAGTACATCAGTACTCAAGAAACTATCGGCTAATGATTCTCTACAGAAAAAACTTGGAGTGAATCAAACTAGCCACCTGATAAAAATAGCGCCACTTGAAGGCATTGGTTTCTTCTCTGTATTTACATATGCTGAAACCAACAATAGTTTTTTTCTAGCAATTTTAGCGATAGTATTTGCGTTGCTTATATTAATGTTTCCAACTAAAGGAAAAATTGAAAATGCAATTCCAACAAGCGCAGAAGATCAAGTATATTTTAGAAATCCAGAAAAGCCATTTGACTCTTAAGTAAACTACCTCGAGGCAAGCCTAGGGGTATTAAACCCTTTGGCGGCGCCAATAAAGATATATTCTTGTGCTATTTAATAATTAATTTGAAAGATTCAATACTATCTTGAGCTTCTACTTTCAAAATATAAAATCCAGAAGACAGGCCTTGTACATTAAGTTGTGCAGAAACACCTCCTATTGAAGAGTTTAGTACTTCTTTACCTATAGCATCATATAAAGTAAGATTACCTTCTATAGGTTTTTTACTCTTTAAAAAGAATATACCATCGGAGTTTACTGGGTTAGGATATAAACTAAAGTTATTTATAGCAACTGTTTCTTCTACATTTAGGACTTCGCCTTCTATAATAGTCAAAGACAAGTTAGCGTCTATATTTTCATAATAATCTACATGACCACTTAACCAAGTAACTTCTATAAAATCTATTACTGTAGCGTCACCTAATCCAAAAAACTCATAGGCGCTATTTTGTCCTAGATAACCTTCTCCACAAAGTGTATAATGATATTGTTCTTCTCCGTTGACACTTATACGAATCCAAGAACCTATACCCATACGATTACTTTCTGTTCCTTCTAATTTAATTTTTAACCAGTTATTATCTTGCGGGGTTTCATTTTTCCACAGATAAATTTCTTCAAATCCATTATTCATTACTATAATTTCTGGATATCCATCATTATCTACGTCTCCAATAGCATTAGAGTAACTACTTCCATTATCTCCATCAAATCCAGCCGTCTCAGGAATCAAAAAAGTATCATCTCCTTGATTTTCGTAAAAAGCAGCCTCTAGAAAGTCACTTTGATCACTTATATTTCCGCTAACGTATAAGTCATGATCTGTATCATTATCTGCATCTAAAAATACAGCACCCCAACCTACACTGTCAAATCGAGTTCCATTTTCTTCGGCAACATTTGTAAAAGTTCCATCTCCATTGTTCTGTAAAAAAGCATTTCCTACAACGCCGTTATCATTACTGCTTTCTGGTGGAAAAAAATTCGTAACATAAATGTCTAACCATCCATCATTATTATAATCATCTATCGTAGTAGACATAGCTCCCATATAAAGATTTGTCCCTGTAGCCTCTCCTACACTTTCAAAAGTACCATCTCCATTATTACGATATAATAAATTAGAGGTAGAAAACTTATCGTTAGCAATATAAATATCTTGAAAACCATCTTTATCAAAATCAAAAAAAGCACTACAAAAAGATAAGAAACCTGTAAGATCTAAGCCTGCTTCTTCTGTTACATTTGTAAAAGTCCCGTCTCCATTATTTTTATATAATAAATTAGAATCTTCCTGATTAGGATCTCTTACACTTAAAAATATATCTAAAAAACTATCATTATTATAATCGCCCCAAGAAGCTCCAAAAAAATCAAAAACAGTTCCTGGTATTCCACTACTTTCACTTACTTCGGTATATATTCCATTACCATCATTACGATATAAACGACATTTACTATGATCACTTGTTGAAAAAAAATCGGCATCTCCATCATTATCATAATCAACCCAATTAATCTGTTTTGCTCGTTCCCCTCCATTAGAAATTCCTAAATCATCTTCTACAAAAAAGCCACCTTCATTTCTTAAGAATTTATGATTATTACCTGTTGATGCTGCCAATGTAATATCATCTAGACCATCCCCATTATAATCATAAAAAGAAATACCTGCTCCTAAAATGTTTCCTTCATATACAATACCTGCACCAAGTGCTTCGGATTGATTTTCAAAATAAGATTGTGCGTAGAAATTATAACAACATATCAAGGTGAAAAAAGAGAGTAATACTTGTTTCATCTGTTTGGTTTTAGTCTAGGTAAGTTACTAAATTATCCTTGAATTGGAATTTACCCCCTCAATAGTCCAAGAGATACACAATATTATTCTTATATAATACAAATAGTAATATACCTTAAAACACACTTTTATGTGCTATGCGTTACATCTATTTAGCCATTAAATCAATATCCTTAAGGTTTTCTATACGATTGCGTTTTAAGAAATCATTAATGGTTTCAAAGTGTTCAATCACTCGTTTTTCTTTAAACTCAAAAACTTTTTTAGAAAGTCCTCTCAAGAAATCACGGTCATGAGAAACTAGAATAAGAGTTCCATCAAAATTCTGTAATGCTTCTTTTAATACGTCTTTGGATTTAATATCAAGATGATTGGTAGGCTCATCAAGTATTAATAAGTTCACAGGCTCTAATAATAATTTTACCATAGCAAGTCGTGTCTTCTCTCCACCAGATAATACACTCACTTTCTTATCTATATCATCACCAGCAAACATAAAGCGTCCTAAGATATTTTTGATTTGCGTACGAACATCTCCTTTTGCGACCTCATCTACTGTTTGGAAAATAGTGAGATCTGGATCGAGTAAAGCTGCTTGATTTTGAGCAAAGTATCCTACTTTTACATTGTGTCCTAACTCACAGGCACCTTCATACTCTATCTCTCCCATGATAGCTTTAATCATCGTAGATTTTCCTTCTCCATTACGACCTACAAACGATACTTTTTCGCCTCGAGCGATAGACATATTAGCATCTTTAAAAACTACGTGATCATCATATGTTTTTGTTAAGTCTTCTACTTTTACAGGATAATCACCAGAACGCATTGCTGGAGGAAATCTCAATTTTAAAGAAGAAGTATCGATCTCATCAATCTCTATAATTTCTAGCTTTTCAAGCATACGTTCACGAGAAGATACTTGATTTGTTTTAGAATAAGTTCCCTTAAAACGTTCTATAAATGCCACCGTATCAGCAATAAACTTCTGTTGCTCTTGATAGGCTTTTATTTGATGTGTACGACGATCTGCTCGCAATTCTAAATAATGAGAATAGTTGGCCTTATAATCATAAATACGGCCCATTGTCACTTCAATAGTGCGATTGGTAATGTTATCTATAAATGCTTTATCATGAGATATTACAATAACTGCCTTTGCTTTATTTAATAAGAAATCTTCTAACCAAATAACAGATTCGATATCTACATGATTGGTAGGCTCATCTAGTAAAATAAGGTCAGGTTTTTGAAGTAAAATTTTTGCAAGCTCAATACGCATACGCCATCCCCCGCTAAATTCACTTGTTGGTCTATTAAAATCACTTCTCTTAAACCCTAACCCTCCTAATGCCTTTTCTACATCTTCTTCATAATTGGTGTCTTCTATAGCATAAAACTTCTCTCCTAAGTCTGACACTTTGGTTATAATATCCATATATGCATCAGACTCATAGTCAGTACGAGTTTCTAATTCTTTATTGAGTCGATCCATTTCATCACGCATCTCAAATATATGTGCAAAAGCTTTAGAGGCTTCTTCCATAACCGTACAATCATCGTCTGTAAGTAAATGCTGTGGTAGATATGCAATCACAGCATCTTTAGGTGTACGCACATGACCTTTCGTTCCCTTTTGCACGCCTGCAATGATTTTCATCATCGTAGATTTTCCTGCTCCATTCTTCCCCATTAAGGCAATTTTATCTTGCTCATTAATAGAAAATGACACATTACTAAATAAGGTATCTCCACTAAATTCTACGGCTAAATTATCTACAGAAATCATGCTATTATTTTAAGGGTGCAAAAATAGGTAAAAAAGAGATGTCTGTTTTTGAATATATAATTGAACACAGATAATAACATAAGGTATTACACCTTATTCTTAAAAGGTAAAACACTTACATCAAAACCTCAATTAAACTATTAAAATCAAGTCTTTACACTTACTCAAACATTGTTTTCGAATACTAGTTTTGCCTCCAAACAAATCAATAATAAAATTTTAACACTATGAAAACCATCACATTAACCATTGTATTATTTCTTTCCTTTACTCTTGTTGGAAATGCTCAAAAAAACAAATCACAATCTGTAGATAAAGCATTAAATATATTACTAGTAGATTACAGTAAAATAAGTGATCTAAAATCAATAAACACCAAAGAATTTATCATGTATTTATCTAAGAAAAAGCTTAGTACAAAAGGCATGAAGATTAAAAAAGTAAAACAGCTTACATACATCACAAATAAAAAAGAGAAACGTACAATTTATCTTATCCAAAGAACAGAAGGAATGTCTTTTAGTGGGTCTGTATCAAATTTTAATACTTCAATTTTTGAAGGAGACTACCAAGCGCAAGATGATGATGATGAAATTATATGTGAAATTGTCTTTAATATATGTAAAGTAGGTAATTGTGAAGTATCGTGTATAGTATCAGATAGTTGTACTGGTGACGGAAGTTCTAATCCAGATTGTTGTAATGACGTAACTTGTGATGAAGATGATGGAAGTGATGGTATTAAAGGAAATATTACAGAACCTTTAGAAACATTAATGGGGTAATCTAACCTCTAAAAAAACAATATTGATAATGAGAAGTATTTTATATATGCTTCTCATTATTGATTTATACTACTCACTCTCTTCCTAATCGATCCACTTCTTTCAATAAAGTAGGAAAACGATACTCGCCATGCATTTCTTGAATATGAGAAGCTGCTTTTTGTAAAGCGATTCCTTTTGATGTAATATATAACGGTTTCATACTATCTCCTCTAAGGATTGGAGTTTTCAACTTTTCAATCTTTGCAAAATTATTTTTAGTAACCCCAATCACTGGTATCTTTTGGTCTAGCGTGTCATACAAATATCCTCCTAAACCTAGAGTCCCTTTATCATCAAGAACCACAAAACCATCTACAACAATAGTCGTAATAGACCCAAGGTCGACTTTCTTTAAAAGGCTTACAATACAAGGGAGTTCTCTTTTGTAAAATTCACCAGATTCATAAGCAGCAATTCCTGTAAGCGTTTCTGTATATATATGATTTGCTGCTTCATCTGTCCATTGTTCAAATTGAACAGCTACTGTTTTTGCTTTATCGTCAAAATAGTGGGTATCAAAAGCAAGAATCATAGCACTGTTATCACTTACGTATATATATGTTCTTAGTACGCTTTCGCGAAAGCGTATACAAGCAACTACGCCGTTCTAATAATTTTGGCTCCAATAGCACGAAGACGTTCATCTATATTTTCATAACCACGATCAATTTGCTCAATATTATGAATGATAGAAGTTCCCTTTGCGCTAAGTGCTGCAATAAGAAGTGAAATTCCAGCACGTATATCTGGAGATACCATGGTGGTTGCTTTGAGCATTGATTTAAAGTCATGACCAATGATCGTAGCGCGATGCGGATCGCAAAGAATAATCTTTGCTCCCATATCAATAAGTTTATCTGTAAAGAACAGACGGCTTTCAAACATTTTTTGATGTACCATTACTTCTCCTCTAGCTTGCGTTGCTACAACAAGTATAATACTCAATAAATCTGGTGTAAATCCCGGCCAAGGTGCATCTGCAATAGTCATAAAAGACCCATCGATATAACTTTCAATTTGATATCCTTCTGTATGTTCTGGAATATAAATATCATCACCTCTACGTTCAACGGTAATTCCTAATTTTCTAAATGTATTTGGAATTACACCTAAATCATCCCAACTCACATTCTTGATTGTGATTTCACTACGCGTCATTGCTGCGAGTCCAATCCAAGAGCCTATCTCAATCATATCTGGTAAGACACGATGCTCACAACCTCCTAAGGATTCAACACCTTCTATATGAAGCATATTAGACCCTACACCTGTAATTTTTGCTCCCATACTATTGAGCATCTTACAAAGTTGTTGTAAGTAAGGCTCGCAAGCTGCATTGTAAATGGTCGTCTTTCCTTTTGCAAGAACAGCTGCCATCACAATATTTGCTGTCCCTGTTACTGAAGCTTCATCAAGAAGCA
This sequence comes from uncultured Flavobacteriaceae bacterium, assembly GCA_964474345.1. Taxonomy (GTDB): domain Bacteria; phylum Bacteroidota; class Bacteroidia; order Flavobacteriales; family Flavobacteriaceae; genus Dokdonia. The sequence goes on along the minus strand of CAYYSK010000027.1, from coordinate 3,621 downwards.
TATAGGTTCCTGTAAGTCCGTTTGGAGCTTCTACACCGTAAAAGCGTTCTTCTCTATTATATCTAAAATCGGCTCCAAGTTTTATAAAACCTTCAAAATGAGTATCTAATCTACGACGTCCAATCTTATCACCTCCAGGACGAGGAATATATCCTTTTCCAAAACGAGCAAGTAATGGTCCTACAATCATAATAGAACCACGAAGTCCGCTCCCTTCTTGTTTAAAAAGTTCACTTTCTAAATAATCTAACGTAAGCTCATCACTTTTAAAAGTATAAGAACCTTTTCCTAATTTTTGAATTTTTACACCTAGATTTCCTAATATATGTATCAATTTATTGACGTCTCTGATATCAGGAATATTAGTAATAGTTACTTTCTCTGGAGTTAGTAATACCGCACATAAGATTTGTAATGCTTCATTTTTTGCTCCTTGTGGTTGGATTTCCCCTTTAAGTTGGTGTCCTCCCTCTATTTGAAATGTACCCATGTAGTATGTAGAAAAAAGGTGTTAGTATCGTTTTTTACGGCTATAGTTTTTAGATTTCTTAACAGGATGGTCTGCAGCTTTTGCTTTTTTTGTAGCTCTAATTAATTTTTCAGAATCACGTAAAGCTTCTTCTTTTTCTCGCAGATTAATACTGCCTTCACTTAATTCAAAAAGGTGCTCAAAAATCACATCATCTTCTACAGTATCCTTATTCCAGTTAAGGAAACATTTTTTCATGTGATTTGCAATAGTAAATTCAAGTGCTTCACGCATCTCTCCTTTTTCCCATCCTACAGCAACATCAATCATACGTTTAATGTTATTGCCATAAAATCGATATTTAGGGAAATTCTGAGGATACTTTAATGGTTCAGGTCGTTCTGCTAATTCTTCTCTTGACGGCTTTCCATATGGAGAATCAACATCTAGTTGAAAATCAGACATAATAAACAACTGATCCCATAATTTATGCTGGAAATCTGGAACATCCCTCAAGTGAGGTTGTAAATTACCCATCACAGATATAATGGCCTTTGCCGTTTTATTACGTTCTTCTCTGTCTTCTATCGCGGTCGCTTGATTTACCATTTTCTGAATATGACGTCCATATTCTGGAATGATCAAGTGATCTCTCTCTGTATTATATTCTAATTGATCTATCAACTGTAAAAAATTAAGTGAAGTTTGTTTACTTATATAAACTATCGCAAAATACTAAAAATTGTGTAAACTCTCATTTAAATCTATGTTGTCTTTTAACATATTAAGCCTCTCAAAAAAAAAAAGGCTCCTTCCTTAGAAATAAAAACAAATAAATATTTAATAATCAATCACTTAATTACTAAATCATTCTACATATAGAAATGTAATACGCATACGGAATTATGTCTATTCTTCCCTCTTACAATTAATAATATGTAACATTTATTTGGAAATTGCGTCATTAATTAGATATTTGTCTAAATACTTAATTACTTGAACGCATTATTTAAAGCTCTTAATGATGAAACCCGTAGAGAGATTCTCAATCTTTTAAAAGAGAAGGATCTAACAGCTGGAGAAATTGCAGCTGCTTTTGACATATCAAAACCGAGCATTTCTCATCATCTTGATTTATTAAAAAGAGCAAACCTCGTAACCAGTATTAAAAAAGGGCAATATGTCGTGTATAGTCTTAACACTACTATTCTAGAAGAAGTTATGCAATGGATTATACAATTAAAAAACAACAATTAAAATAGATGTATTATGAACGCTCGTAAAGACCTTCCGTTACTTATTATTGTACTATTACCATTCCTGTATTTAGGATACCTATATACTGATTTGCCTGAAACAGTTCCTACGCATTGGAATTTAAGTGGAGAAATAGATGATTGGGGTCCAAAAAGTATGCTTTGGATCATTCCTTTTGCAACCTCTTTTTTAGGATATATACTTCTTAGTATTGCTCCTAAGATTGACCCTAAAGGTCAAATCAAACAGATGGGTTCAAAATTTTATCAACTCAAATTTATCATTGTATTGTTTCTAGCAGCTTTAGGTTTATATATCTTATATGCTACACAATCACAATCAATGTCTAGTCCTAAAATTATTTTTATACTATTAGGAGTGTTTTTTACAGCCTTAGGAAATTATTTACCTTCTGTAAAACCAAATTACTTTATCGGACTTCGTTCACCTTGGACATTAGAGAGTTCTACTGTATGGAAAAAAACACATCGACTTGCTGGAAAAATGTGGGTTATTGGGGGTATTGCTATTATTATACTATCATTGGTAGTTTCGCAATTTCAGAATCTAATTACATGTATAACAATCGTATCAATCATCACACTTGTTCCGTTGATATACTCTTATATTTGGTTTAAACAAGAAAAGCAAAAAGTTATAGAATAACCTAGAGGGAGATCACTCCCTCTACGTTTCCAACTTCTTTATACTTTGCAATGACAGCATCAGGGTTTTTCATACGTACATTTATAGAAATACTCGTGTACTTTCCTGTACGAGATTCTTTTCTCGTAATAACAGCTCCCGTATGATCAAAAATATCTTCTATTTCTTTGATTTTTGACTCACTAGAAGGAACAATAAATTTATATAAGTATGGAGATGGCCATAGTGATGTATCACTAAGCTGTCCTTTTAATTTTGCGTAAAATTCTTCAGAGTTTTTATCTGCACTCATAGGATGTATTTAAGGCGGCAAAGATAACATAAGCAACAATACTATGTATAAATTTGCTGTTACTATCTGTTTACCTAATTTTGTGATATCTAGACCGTATATTAAAACCTAATTATATGCGTTACTAACACAATATGTAAGTATATTACTATATCATCTAGATACTAACTAGTACCATTTTTATGCCAAAAAGCATTTTACTTATAGGTGGCCCTTCAACAGGAAAAACAACACTTATAAATTATCTTAAAACTTTAGGGTATCCTTGTCTAGAAGAGGTATCACGAGAAGTAATAAAAAAAGCCCAAAGTGAAGGAATAGATCAACTTTTTCTAGAAAAGCCTTTGTTGTTCAGTCAGTTATTAAAAGATGCTCGTATAGAGCAATTTAAACAAGTACCTACTTTTAAAACAGATGCTGTATTTATAGATAGAGGAATCCCTGACACTGTGGCATATATGGATTATATAGGTCAAACCTATACCGATGATTTTATACAGGATTGCAAGATGTATATCTATGATGCTGTATTTATCTTACCTTTATGGAAAGAGATCCATAAAACAGATGGTGAGCGATATGAAACTTTTGAACAAGCTCAAGAGATTCAAAAACATTTACTGAATACCTATATACACTATGGGTATACACCTATTGAAGTACTTATAGGTGATGTTGCATCTAGAGCTACATTTATTATAAATAAGATAAAGGGTTGAAGGATACCCCAGAACACATATTAAAAACCTATTGGGGCTATGACACATTTAGACCTCTCCAAGAAGATTGTATTCAGAGTATTTTAAAAGGTCAAGATACAATTGCCTTACTTCCTACTGGTGGAGGAAAATCAATATGCTATCAGATTCCTGCATTAGCCTCAGAAGGAATTGCTATTGTAGTTTCTCCGCTTATTGCATTGATGAAAGATCAAGTG
>CAYYSK010000026.1:0-21809 GCA_964474345.1 uncultured Flavobacteriaceae bacterium | reverse complement strand
CAAACCAATGCTCTAACCAACTGAGCTACAACCACCATTTAAATTAGCGAATGCAAAGATAATCAATATGATCGTATTACCAATAAATTTGCACAAAAAAGCTTCGTGAATTTTCACGAAGCTTTTTTGTGTTTATATAAGTATGCTTTAGGATTTTGGAGTTGCTTTGTCAACGACTGGACGATCTTTACGGTTTACAAGTTCCCAAGCAGTTGCAAAAATAAGTTTTACACGTCTTTGATACAATGGGTAATTGATTTTATCAGGAGTATCTGTGATTTTATGATAATCTTCATGAACTCCATTAAAGTAAAAAATGATTGGCACATTGTGCTTTGCAAAATTATAATGGTCAGAACGATAGTAAAATCGATTAGGCTCGTTTTCAGCATTATAACGATAATCTAAGTTCATATTAAAATACTTCATATTTACAGCAGCAGAGATGTTGTGTAAATCAGTACTTAGCTTATCAGAACCTATAAGGTATACATAATCATTGTCATTAGGATGTTCAAAATCATTACGGCCTATCATATCTATATTGAGGTCAGCAATTGTATTTTCTAATGGATATACTGGATTTTCTGCATAATATTTTGAACCATAAAGACCTTTTTCTTCTCCGGTTACGTGAAGAAAAAGGATAGAGCGTTTTGGCGGATATCCATCTTTAATTGCTTGTTGAAATGCTTCTGCGATTTCTAATAATGCAATAGTTCCAGACCCATCATCATCAGCACCATTATATACATTTCCTTTTGAGTCTATTCCCACATGATCTAAATGTGCTGAAATTACCAATACTTCTTCAGGTTTTTCGACTCCTTTTATGAAAGCAAGTACATTTTCTGAATCATTAAGACCACTATTTCTTCTAAAAAACTCTTTAGGGACTTTTTGAAAGTAATTTCCGTCTGGCATTCCAGATGCAATGTTATTTTCTTTATAATAATTGCGTAAGTATTCTACTGCTTTTTTTTGTCCAGGTTCTCCAGTATCTCTTCCTTCCATTTCATCACTGGCATACACGTAAAGCATTTCTTTAAGCTCTTCTTCAGTAATTGTAGCAAGGTATTTAGGAAGTACTTTGCTTCCATCACCTTCTAATGATGTAATATCTATATAAACAGGCTTTGCAGGTTCGGCTACCGTTTTTTTTGATTCTTTACAAGAAAGAATTACAGAAGCACAACAGAGTAAAAAAAAGATTCTTTTCATTAGCATAAAATTAAAAGTGCTAAAATACTTAAAATTAAGGGAAATATATAGGCAGAAGCATTCTCAAAAAAAGAGCGGTTCCCATTACGAAACCGCTCTTTAATAATTAACACTTAATCTAGTTGTTGAGCATTACTGGCATAACCAGCATAGTAACACTTTCTCCTTCGTCTAATCCGTCGATAGGAGTAAGGATACCTGCTCTATTGGGTAATGACATTTCTAATGAAATATCATTTGCATTCATGTTGTTGAGCATTTCTGTTAAGAAACGCGAATTAAAACCTATTTGCATGTCGTCTCCTTGGTAATCACAAGTAAGGCGTTCTTCTGCTTTATTACTGTAATCAATATCCTCAGCAGAAATATTAAGTTCTGCACCTGCAATTTTTAAACGAATTTGATGTGTTGTTTTATTTGAAAATATAGAAACACGTCTCACAGAATTTAAAAACTGATTGCGATCTATAGTTAATCTATTCGGATTTTCCTTAGGGATTACAGCTTCATAATTAGGATATTTACCATCAATAAGACGACAAATTAATTCTACATTTTCAAATGTATATCGAGCATTTGAGTCATTGTATGCTATTGTAATTTCTTCATCGTTTGATCCTAAAATGCTCTTTAATAAATTGAGAGGCTTTTTAGGCATAATAAACTCAGCAGTTTGTGATGCTGTCACATCTGTACGACTATATTTAACAAGTTTGTGCGCATCTGTAGCTACAAATGTAAGTCCATCGGTAGCAAATTGGAAAAAGACACCACTCATTACTGGGCGTAAATCATCGTTACCACTTGCAAATATGGTATTGCTTATAGCAGTTGCAAGTATATTTCCAGATATTTTAACGATACTTGGATCTTCTAGAGATACAGCGTTTGGAAACTCGGCTCCATCTGCATAAGCAAGTGCATATTTACCGTGGTTTGAACTTATTTCTACTGTATTGTTTTCTTCTTGAGTAAAGGTAAGTGGTTGTTCAGGAAATGTTTTTAAAGTATCTAGAAGTAACCTGGCAGGTAAAGCGATAGTACCATTATCTTCAGACTCAACCTCTAGTTTTGCCATCATTGTCGTTTCTAAATCTGATGCAGAAACAGTTAATGAGTTTCCATCTAATTCAAAAAGAAAATTATCTAATATAGGTAGTGTGTTACTGTTATTAATAACACCTCCTAAGACTTGTAATTGTTTGAGTAAGTATGAACTAGAGACTATAAATTTCATAGTAAATATTGAATTTGCAATTGCAAAATTAGAGTTATTGGATATGCTATCCTTACATTGAGGATAGTTAATTACAAATATATTTTAAATGCGACGGTCTAAGAAAGAAACTTATTAACAGCTATCTCGCATATTTGCGTTTACGTAGTGCATAAAATAGAACTCCAAAAAGTGATAATAAAATCAAAGGAAGCCCTATAGTTAAGGCTTGCCACTTGTTAATGTTTCCTGAGACTTTAGGAGTGTCTAGAAAAGGTAGAGCAATCTCTTTACTTCGTATGTTAATAAGCCCATTGTCATCAAGGAGGTAATTGACAGTGTTGAGTAAAAACTCTTTATTTCCATACTGTTTTCTTGTAAAATAGTCAAAGCCTAATTCTAAAGGATTTCCTTTAGGATCTAGGTCATTTGCTATAATATCTCCATCAGCTATAATTATCATTTTTGATGGTGACGTTGCGCTTTCGCGAAAGCGTACTTTGTCAAATTTAAAAGGTTGCACACGATTTTTGAATGCTGATTGAAAATTCCCTTCTAGCAATACAGCCAATGGTTGTGGGCCAGCTTGATATTCTTTTTCGTTTGGTTCTATAGCAATTAGATCTAGTGAGATTTCTTTAGGAACTCCTTCAAGTTTTGTAAGAATACTAGAGTTAAGTAATACAGTCTTGGAGATGTCAGAAGTATTGTCAAGCATCTCTATTTGATTTGCATACCTAAATAATACAGGATGTTCAATATTGGTGTTAATAGGATGTGTGTTAAAGGATGGAGTTACAGGTTGGTAAAACCAAGGTAATTCTTGATATTTAGTTTGACTTCCATCTCCTGTAGCAAGACTTAATGGGGCAGAATATAGATCTTTAACAAGTACAGGATTGATACGTACACCATACTTAAAAAAAAGATCATTAAGATTTAGATCTCTAGGAAAAGAAAGCGTTCTTCCATCATTATTGCGTAAACTGTCATTTTCCATTGCTACTGCATCAATGAGCCATAAAGAGTTTCCTCCATTCATAGTGTATTGATCTAAAACAAGTTTCTGAGCATCTGTAAATGCCTTAGTGGGTTTTGCAACAACGATAAGATCAAATGTGTTTTGTAGAGCTTGAAGTGTTTTTTCTGGATCATTTTCTACAGCATCCATAGGAAAAGGAGCAATGCTATAAGTTTCTCCTAATTTTTGGAACATATCAGCAATTTTTGCATCAGGTAGTTCCCCGTTATCTTTAAGAACGGCAATGCGCTTCGTCTTTGCATTTAAAAGACGATTAAAACCTTCAATAAATGTATACTCTAAGTTTTGTATAGAGGCATATACAAACTGTTCTGGAGATGCTCCAGCTATATTTTTGATGAGAGATATAGGAACTGCTTTCCCATTATGATTTGCAGTAGCCCAAGGTAAAATGGTTTGCGATGCTTCTTTTCCATTGTGTTTTACCTTAAATGGTAATGGTGTCATTCCAAAACTAGCAAACTGTTGATATATTACATTAGGATCTTCAGTATCTTTTGTAGGGTCAGAGATTACAAAAGAAATATTAGAATTGTAGTTTGAAATTTCCTCTAGTAAATATTTAGTTTCATTTTGTAATTTTTTAAACTCAGCAGGAAATTCTCCTTCTAAGAAGACATCTACCACTAACGGGCTTTTTACTTGATCTATAATTGTTTTAGCAGGTTCACTAAGTGTATAGCGTTTGTCCTGTGTGAGATCATAGCGTTGATGAAAAAACGAACTTAAGTAATTGACAAGAATCAATCCTATAATGGCAATAACAAGAGCAGGTATGTTTTTTAAAATCTTCACGATATATGCTATCTCGTCTTTTGTAATTTACTTTTGGTTAGATATATAAAAAAAGCAATAAGACTTAAGAAGTAAATAATATCTCTTGTATCTATGACCCCTCTACTTATGCTATCATAATGGGCTTGCATTCCTAAATTAGAAATAAGTGTACTTGTACTACCTTGGATATAGCTTGCAATTCCTTCAAAACCAAAATAAAAAACAAATGAAAAAAGTACAGCTATAATAAAAGCTACAATTTGATTATCTGATAATGTAGATGCATAAATACCCATTGCTGTAAAAGAAGCAGCAAGCATAAATAAGCCTATATAAGAACCTATGGTAACACCTACATCAAGATTACCTACAGGATTTCCTAATTGGTGTATAGCAATAACATATATTAACGTAGGGATGATAGCAATGATTATAAGAATACAGGCTCCAAAATATTTTCCTAATACAAGTTGTAATGTAGAAATAGGTTTTGTTAATAATAATTCTAACGTTCCTGATTTTTGTTCGTCACTAAAACTACGCATAGTAATAGCAGGAATCAAAAAGGTGAAAATCCAAGGAGCTAATTGAAAAAAGGGAGCAAGATCAGCAAACCCAGAATTAGGAATATTAAATTCACCATCAAATACCCATAGAAATAATCCTGTAACCGTTAAAAATAATCCAATGACTAAATAGCCTATAGGAGAGGCAAAAAATGTATTAATCTCTTTTTTTAATATAGCCAGCAAATGGATATGTTTTTAGTAGGGGTTGTTTAGTTTGTAAATCTAGTGTAGTTTTTTAAACTATAAAAACTTAATATATAAATTACGTTTTTTTTAGATAATTAGTATGTGATCTTAAAAAATAATAAAGACCTTAACCTCATATGAGATTAAGGTCTTTATTTGATATTTAGTTAATGTAATTACCTTCAATTACACACAAAGAGTATCTATTTTGATTGTTAAAACTTGAAACGGTGGAGGGTCAATGTAAGATTGTGAACCTGGTCATGCATAAAGTAGTAAGACAACATTGATTGCCTACAGGTCTAACTTCTAGAGTAATGCATACCCAATCGTTTCTTTATGTTTGAAAATTTAATTTTTCGATCACTCTCTCCTAAAGCATCATACATATCATTATAGTTTAGAAATAAAATTTTCAAAATTCTTAAAACCAGAAGCTACTACTTTATTATCGCCCGTTAGAATCGCTTTATAACCACCTTCTTGAAGTTGGGCAACAATTTTTGATTTAAAGAAATAGTTTCTAGTGTTACTGTTTCAGCGATGTCAACTTCTTCTGTTGAACAAGCAATAGCAAAAAAAAATACATACAAAACTTGTGATTTTAATTTCATAATTAATAGTTTTTAGAATTATTTTATACCCCTAAACTATTATGGATAAAGCTACTCAGCAACACTTATATTATAGTATTCATGAATTTCCAGTTCGATATTCATGAAAATTAATAGAGCGTCAATAATGCTTGTGTTTTAGACTTTATATTGTATTAAATGTTGATAAATAATTGTTTAAATTGTAAATCAGCAAGTGATTATCCTTCAAAATCTTCTTCTCCACCTCTAAAACCACCAGAACGTTGACGTTTTTTCTTTTGGTTAAATCTGTAAGTAAATGATAAATTAACTGTACGTCTTCTAAACTGAAATTCACTTTCTCCAGGGAATGGAAAGAGGATATCTGACGTTCTTTTTCGACTGTTAAAAACATCACTTATTCTGAGGGCTAGTGATGCTTTTTCTTTAAATAAGTCTTTACTAAATGCAAGGTTTGCTGAAAAAATACCACTGTTTTTACTTTGAGCCGTCTCTGAAGGCCCTCTATAATTAACACTCGTTTGCCACTCTATTTTACCTGGTAATGTATATTTATTATTTAACCGTAAGGACCAACTGGTATTTGTTGCTCCAAAATCTGTTCCTTCAAATGTACCTATTGTTTCTGATCTAAAAAGGTTTGCGTTTACGTTAAGTCGCCAGATACGGGATGGAGAGTATGTAATGGTTCCTTCAACTCCTAAACGGTCGTTACGAGATAAATTGATAGGAGTTCTTCGTACAACGGGAATATCTTCCCCATTAATGTTTACAATATCACCTGTATCTTCTGTAATAAATGTAAATATATTTTCACTGCGACGAAAGAAAACAGATCCATTTAAAGTGACTTTCCCTAAACGATTTAAATATCCTAGATCAATACCGTTTGAGATACTTGGATTTATATCAGGATTCCCTTGAAATAATGCAGTAGCACTTGTACGAGACGGAAATGGATTGATAAAACGACTACGAGCTCTTCTGATTCTTCGGTTATATCCAAAACTTATTGTTTGCTTTTCAGTAAGTTCATAATTTAAATTTACAGTAGGGAAGAGGTTTGTAAAATCACGATCAGAAAATTGATTACTTGTACGTTGATCTACTTCTATATCTGTATGTTCTAATCGTAATCCTAATAAGTAATTAAACTTTTTAATTTTACTACCCCATTGTGTGTATACAGCATTGATGTTTTCTTTGTAGACTAGATTATTACTAAGATCAGTATCTATGGCGAAATTTCCAATGCCTACACCTAGATCATCAGTTTCTTCAAAAGTAACGGTATAATCAGTATTTAATTCGTTAAAATTACCTCTATACCCTGCTTCAAATCGATGGTTATTTCCTATAGGTTGTACAAAATCTACTTGAGCTAGAAAACGATTTTGATCTTCAATGGTTTGATTGGTTTCACGATCAATATTTCCAATAGGAGCAATAGGTATATTTCGTATTAGACTAAACTCATCTTCAGTACTATCTTCTAATTGTAATTCTATAGATAAGTTTCCATCATTTTTCCATTTTTGATCATAATTGATACTATATTGCACGGTTTGACCTTCCTCTTCCTCTGGAGATAGCCTGCTAGTTTGACTTAAAACTTCATTGGAAGGTCCAAACTGAATAATATCATTGATTGTACCATTCTCATTATCACTATCTCTAAGAACAATAGATCCCGTAATACTTGTATTATCTGTAATATAATATTCTATTCCAAAGTTGCCATTCAAACTTTTTCGTGACCTTTCAAACTCACGCGATTCTTCAAGTGTATTTCCTGATGGGAATAATGAAGACGTAAATGCATTACCTAAAGTACCTCTTTTATTATATCCAGCAGTAGTAAAAAAATTAAAGTCACCAGTTCTGTAATTTATATTACCTGAGAGCCCATAAGTATCAGGGTCACCAACATTTGCAGTAAGAGCACCATTAAGTCCTTGTAATTTACTTCTCTTTAAGATGATATTTAAAATCCCTGCACTTCCTTCAGCGTCATATCTGGCAGATGGAGATGTGATTACTTCAACACGTTCTATAGATTCTGCGGGAAGTTGTCTAAGCGCATCTGTACTATTTAGTCCTACAAGTCCAGATGGTTTACCATTGATAAGTATACGTACATCATCATTACCACGTAGAGCAACATTGCCTTCTACATCTACAGAAACTGATGGGACATTGTCCAAAACATCACTTACAGTACCTCCACGTACAGTAAGGTCTTTTCCTATATTATATACCTGTTTGTCAAGTTTAAACTCTACTGTTGTTTTTTCTGCGATAACTGTTACCTCTTCTAATGTTGCAGCATCTATTTGCAAACTAATGGTGCCAAGTGAAGTATTCTTACCTATCTTTTGAGATTTTAGTAGAATGGGTTGAAAAGAAATGTATTCTACCTTAATATCATATAGCCCAGCAGGAGTAGTGATAGAAAAAGTACCATCTGTAGTAGTAATACCTCCATTTATTGCTTCGGGGTTACGTTTATTTATTAACGTAATAGTCGCGTATTCTAATGGAATAGATCCTTCTTTGTCTTGTACTTTTCCTGTAAGAATAACCTCTTTTTTTTGTTGTTGTGCATATATAGTGTTTACAATAAGTAGTACAACTATAAGGTTGATTAATAACTTCACGTTCTAAATATTTTTGTCGAAATTAGAACATAAAAAAAACGCTAGCTGTTAAGCTAGCGTTAAATTGTTATTGTAGAATCAGCTTAGGATTTACGTAGTTCTTTTGCTAATTCTGTAAACTTTGCATATTGAGTTTCATTAAGTATGTTTTTCATATTTAAATCTTCTCTATCGTTTACTTTTTTAAGCTTTTCAGCTTTTAATTCAGCAGTCATTCCTGTAGATTCAGAAATTGTCTTTCTTGATTGAGCAAATACTCCCATAATTTTAGATACAGAAGCAACTTGCTGTGGAGAAAGATTAAGTTTTTGAGTAAGCATTTCAATAGCTCCTGATTGAAGAGTAGTTTTTGTAGAAAGCGCTTTTGTCGAAACTTGTGCTTGCGCTACTCCTAATCCTAATAAACAAAGAGCAATTATTGCGATTATTTTTTTCATAATAGAGTAATATTTTATTTAGTATAGAATTTAATTTACAGGGTGTAATTTACAAAATAGATTTAATATTCAAAGGCGGACGCCCTATAATTGCTTTTTTTCCATTAACAACTATAGGTCTTTGCATCAACCTTGGGTGTATAGATAACGCTTTTATGATCTCATTATCTGATAGTTCCTTTCCTTTGTAGCTTTCTTTCCAGATGGTTTCGTCTGTTCTTACAAGCTCTATAGGTTTGATGCCTAAAAACCCTATAAGACGCTCTAATGCGCTTGTAGATAACGGATCTTCTATATATTTAACAACTAGATGTGGTTTTCCAGATGCTTCGACAATGGCTAATCCTTCTCTACTTTTTGAGCATTTTGGGTTGTGATATATTCTGATCATAGTGGTTAGCTTTCGCTTTGCTTATTAATTTTAAACAATAACGTATTTAATTTTTATAATTTAATTCCTAATGTTCTGAGTTGTATTTCTAATGTTGGTGCATTTTTAAAATGAATTCCTGTAATTCCTACAGTCTCACACCCTTGTATATTTGCAAGACTATCATCTATAAAAATGGTTTCTTCAGCATTTATATTATATCTGTTGAGCATAAGATTGTAAATCTCAGCAAATGGTTTGCGCATGTTTTCGTTTCCAGAAACTAAAATTCCTTCAAACCATTGTAACCAAGAAAACTTTGCAATAGCTTTAGGCCAAGTTTCTCCACTCCAATTAGTAAGTGCTAATACACGGTAATTTGGATTATCTATTAACTTCTTAAGGATGGCAAGGGTATCTTGATGTGTATATCCTAGCATTTCCTCCCAACGTCCATAATACATAGTAATCAATTCTTTATACTCTGGAAATAATGCTATGCGTTCTTCAGTAGCTTTAGCTATTGAGTATCCAGCATCTTGATTTACATTCCAGGACCAAGCACATACGTGTTCTAGAAACCAATCCATTTTTGCACGATCTCCTCTAAACTCTTTGAGGTATACATATTCAGGACTCCAGTCAATAAGGACACCCCCTAAATCAAATATGATTGTTTTTATTCCTTTCATTTTATATCGCTTTTCGTAAAAGCATATACTGTATTATAATTCTTACAATTGATCGCTTGCTTCTTCTTGTCCCATCATCATGAGATAACTCTTTAAAAAGGTGTCAATTTCTCCATCGAGCACTTTTTCTGGTTGCCTATATTCATAATTTGTCCGATGATCTTTCACACGTCTATCATCTAATACATAGGATCTAATTTGTGAACCCCATTCTATTTTTTTCTTACTTGCTTCTATGTCTTGACGAGCTTCCATGCGTTTACGAAGTTCTATCTCATAGAGTTGGGATCGTAGCATTTGTAATGCTGTAGCTCTATTATCATGCTGTGATCTACTATCAGAACATGAAATTTTGATGCCGCTAGGAAAATGAGTTAACTGTACTTTAGTTTCTACTTTATTTACATTTTGTCCTCCAGCGCCAGATGATCTAGCAGTTACAATTTCATAATCTGCAGGATTAATATCTATTTCTATACTATCATCTACTAGTGGGTATACATATATAGAAGCAAAAGAAGTATGACGTTTTGCATTGCTGTCAAATGGAGATATACGAACCAAACGGTGTACTCCATTTTCTCCCTTTAACCATCCAAAAGCATATTCTCCATCTATCTCTAGAGTTACAGTTTTTATTCCAGCAACATCACCTTCTTGAAAATTAAGCTCTTTTACTTTATACCCTTGTTTTTCTGACCACATTAGGTACATACGCATAAGCATACTTGCCCAATCACAACTTTCTGTACCGCCAGCACCCGCAGTAATTTGTAATACAGCACTCATCTCATCACCTTCTTCAGATAACATATTACGAAACTCAATTGCTTCTATATGTTCTATTGTATTATCATACAAAGTTTGTACTTCTTCTTCAGTAGCATCTCCTTCTTTTACAAATTCAAAAAGAACTTCGAGATCATCGCTTTGCGTTTGCGCAAGATTATAATCTTTCACCCATTTTTTCTTAGAACGCAGCATTTTCATAAAAGCTTCAGCTTCTTTTGCGTTATTCCAAAAGTTTGGATCAAAAGTTTTTTCTTCTTCGTTTGTGATTTCGATCTGTTTTCGATCTATGTCAAAGATATCTCCTTAAGCTTTCTACACGCTCTTGGAGTGATTTTAATTGTTCGGCTGTAATCATTAGTTAGTATTAATAAGTATCAAAAATAAGCTCTTTTTGAAAGAAAGCCATACATAAAAAGAATTAATATAAATGATACCCTATAATAAAATGTAAATGACATTTTATGAGTATGATATATAACTTCCTTTTTTTACAAAATAAATTAGAATTCCTCTGTAATTTCTATGAATAAAAGCGACTTACATAAAATAATTAATTTTCAAAATCATAATTATGTCTTTTAAAAGTAAATCCTACATTCTCTTTTTTTGTTTAATAGCTTTTGTTATTTCTTGTACATCTGATACTCCGGAAGAAGAATTACTTATTTCTAATACGAGTAGTAGTATTGATATATCATCAGAAACTCAAAAAGAAGATGATTCTCAAAGCCAAATAAATATAAAAGAAACCTTACGAGGAGCAGAGGGTTGTACCAATGTTGTTATTGTAGATGGATATGCATATGCAGCTTGTGATACACAAATTCAAATAGCAGAATTAGCAACGGGAACAGTAACGACTCTTGCTTTTGCAGCAGATGATATAACTGCTGATTCTAGAGGTGCAATTTTCACACAATCAGGAGCAACTATACGTATGTTTACGCTAGATGACCCTATGGTTCCAGAACAAGTAGCAACAGGAACAGCAGATGGAGGTCCTTTTTCAGGAATCTCTGCAGCTGGATGTAGCCTCGTAATATCTGGAGGAGTACTTCCTACAAGAGTGTTTAGATATTCTTTTGAAGCACCTTATTTAGAATTAACTACTAATGGTATTCCTATTGTAGATCAAGAAACAGGAGCACCTGATGTGCATGTGGCGATCACTGGGCCAGGAGAAGTAACTGCTTTTTATAGTGAAGATATTGGGAACGTAGCCAATTGGGCAATTCAACCTGTTGTATTTAATGGTGCTGCAGAATTACAAAGCACACCAGCTCGAACAGTATTGACTCAAGGGGCGTTTCCTGGACCTTTTGGAGCTCCGTTTGGTCCTGCTAACTTTCCTGTAGAAAGCGAATTTCTTGATGGAAGATTATATGTTGCACATTTTGCAGCGCAAGGAATAGAAGTGATAGATGTAGCAAATGGAGGTAATTTGTTAACACCGTTTGCATTGCCATACGATCCTATAAATGTAGGAACGGACGGAGCTTCTTTATTTGTTGTTGGCGCGACAAATGATCAAGTAGATATCATAGATCCTGCTTCTGGAAATGTTATTGAATCTTTAGGTAGTCTCAATACACCTTCTGGTGTTGCTGCAAATGAAACACATATTGCTGTAGCAGATCAATTACTAGGCTTGGTAATTATTGAAAGATAATAAATAAGTGCTTCAATATATCTAATACCTTAACTATATAGTTAGGGTACTATAAAACATCTTCTAATCTTATTCTTACTTTTTAAGAATAAGATTAGAAGATGTTTCTTTATGCTTTTTTTTAGAGTAACAAAAAAAGGATGTTGTCTGATAAATGTATGTTTATAACAGATACTTTTTTACTGTGTTGATTATGTGTAATTATGCTTTCGCGAAAGCATACAAAAACCTATATTAGTTCTCTGCAAAACCAGAGGTATGAGAAGAACTATATTTTTATCAATAATGGCACTTTTAGTAACTACAATTATCAATGCTCAGTTTTTAAATTCTAAAGTAGGGTTGCAAACGCAAGAAGGATATTTTAAGATGCATTACGATGAAAGTGTTGATAAATTATACCTTGAAGTAGATAAAATAGAAGATGAGTTTTTATATGTACACTCGTTGCGTACAGGACTTGGATCTAATGATATAGGACTAGATAGAGGACAATTAGGAGGTTCTGCGATTGTGTTTTTTAAAAAAGCAGGAAACAAATTATTACTTGTACAGCCTAATCAAAACTATAGAGCAAACACCACAAACACTTTAGAACGTAAGTCTATAGAAGAAGCTTTTGCTACTTCTGTACTTTTTGGTTTTCCAATTCTTGAAACAAAAGGTAAAACGTATGTAATTGATTTTACTCCTTTTTTAATGCAAGATTCTCATGGTGTTAGTAATCGATTAAAACTTCAAAAAGAAGGCATTTATAAAGTTGATTTAAGCCGTAGTTCATTAGCTATGGAGCGAACAAAGAATTTTCCTAAGAATACAGAATTTGAAGCGTTATTAACTTTTAAAGGGCAAGCTACAGGACAAAACCTTAGGACAGTTGCTCCTGACGCTACTTCTGTATCTGTAATACAACATTATTCTTTTGTCGAACTACCAGATGATGGGTATACACCTAGACCTTTTGATCCAAGAGCAGGAAATATCTCAACTACATTTTTGGATTATGCTACACCTGTGCAAGAACCTATTCGTAAACGATATGCAAATAGGCATCGTTTAGAGAAAAAAAAACCTAATGCAACTATTAGTGAGGCAGTAGAGCCTATTATTTACTATTTAGATCCAGGTACACCAGAACCTATTCGGTCAGCATTACTAGAAGGTGCGCAATGGTGGAATCAAGCATATGAGGCAATAGGTTTTAGAGATGCATTTCAGGTTAAAATTCTACCTGAAAACGCAGACCCTATGGATTTACGATATAATGTGATACAATGGGTGCATCGTAGTACTAGAGGATGGAGTTATGGTGCAAGTGTAACCGATCCTCGTACAGGAGAAATTATAAAAGGACATGTGAGCTTAGGAAGTTTGAGAATACGACAAGATTTTTTAATAGCTCAAGCTCTTATGAATAAACCTTTCGCACAAAGTGATGTTAATTATAAACCTATGCTAGAATTAGCATTAGCTCGTATACGACAGTTAAGTGCTCACGAAGTAGGTCATACTATAGGGTTTGCTCATAATTTTGCTGCAAGTCCTAATGGACGAGCTAGTGTTATGGATTATCCGCATCCTACATTAAGTTTAAAAGGTGATGAAGTAGATTTTTCAAATGCGTACGCAACGGGTATAGGTGACTGGGATAAAGTAACTGTAGCGTATAGTTATGGAATAGTTCCTAATGGAGTAGAAGAAAAAGAGTTTCTGAATACGATTCTTGAAACAGCAGAAGAAAAAGGATTGCGATATATTACAGATAGTGATGCAAGAGCACAAGGAGGTGCTCATTATAAAGCCCACCTTTGGGATAATGGTAAAAGTGCTAGTAATGAATTGAAGAATCTATTAGCTCTACGTAAACAGGCTATTTCTAATTTTTCAATAGATAATATACGTACAAACGAACCATATTCAGTGCTTGAAGATGTTTTCGTTCCTCTATATTTTTATCATAGATATCAAACTGAAGCTGCTGTAAAAATGATTGGTGGTCTTGACTATAATTATAGTGTAAAAGGAGACTCTCATCAAAAAGTTACTGAAATCTTAGATGTGAAATCTCAACAACAAGCACTTACGACAGTACTTCGAACACTTACAGCTGATGAACTTGCTATACCAAAAGAAAAACTCGCTTTATTTCCTCCAAGAGCTCACGGATATAATCGTACCCGTGAAAGTTTTAAAAGTAAAACAGGAGTTGCATTTGATGCTCTAGGAGCTGCCGCTACAGCTAGTGATATGACATTAACTTTATTGTTACATCCAGAAAGAGCTAACCGTTTGGTACAACAAAAAGCATTAGATAAGGACCAAATAGGATTACAAGAAGTACTCCATGAATTGGTTAAAGAAACATTAATGAGCAAAGAAAAGAATGCCTACAAGAAAGAAATTCAAAATACAATTAATTATAATGTTATAAAACACCTTATAAACCTTTATGTGCACCCAAATTCTATTCCGCAAACTAAAGCTACAGTTAAATATATATTTCGATCTATTGTAAAGCCATCTTTTAGTAGTTCAAACATTCATGATATGAATATGAATGATCAAATAGAAAAAGCAATAAATAAACCAGAAACTTTTAAAGCATTACCCTCTCCAAAAATCCCAGATGGTTCTCCTATTGGGTGCTTTTAAGTGTGGATCATGCGTGATTATTTAAATTTTAATTAAAAACTCCCTTTACCTTAATTATATGAAAATAGATTTAAGATCAGATACTCTTACAAAACCAACTCCTGAAATGTTGGATTTTATGATGAAAGCAGAAGTCGGTGATGATGTATATAAAGAAGACCCTTCAGTAAATGAGTTAGAACGTCGTATTGCTGACATGTTTGGTATGGATAGTGCTTTGTATTTTCCAACAGGAAGCATGACAAATCAAGCGGCTATAAAGATCCATACACAACCAGGAGAACAACTCATAGCGGATACGTATGCTCATGTATATAATTATGAAGGTGGAGGAGTGTCTTTTAACAGTGGAGTTTCTTGCAAATTATTAATAGGAAATAGAGGAATGATTAATGCATCTCAAATAGAAGAAGCAATTAACCCTCCTGACTTTTATCATAGCCCACTCAGTACCTTAGTTTGCCTGGAAAACACTACAAACAAAGGTGGGGGCGCATGTTATGATTTTGAAGAGATTAATAAAATTAAAACAGTGTGCGATACTCATAATCTAGGTTTCCATTTGGATGGTGCTCGTTTATGGAATGCTATGGTTGCTAATAATGAAGATCCAAAACAATATGGTAATACTTTTGATACAATTTCTGTTTGCCTGTCTAAAGGCTTAGGAGCGCCCATGGGGTCTGTATTGGTAGGAAAACAAAAGTTCATGGATAAGGCAATTCGAATACGTAAAATATTAGGTGGAGGAATGCGTCAAGTAGGTTATATGGCTGCTGCAGGAATTTATGCTTTAGATTATCATATAGATAGAATGAAAGTTGATCATGATAGAGCAAAAGAATTAGGGGAGCAATTAAAACAAATAAGTTTTGTAGAATATGTGTCTCCAGTTGATACAAATATTGTGATTTTTAAACTAAAAGATCAACCTAAAAAACAAGAATTTTTAAATCAATTAACTACTAATCAAATAAGTATAAGTGATATGGGGCAAGGTAAGCTAAGAATAGTGACCCATTTAGACTATACTAATGAACAACATGAATACTTTTTGACGTTTTTGCAAAGGTTTTAATAATCGGTTTTCTTTACGGTTTGATACATAATGTCATTTTACTAGTTAAAATCTATAGCAATTGTGTTGTTCAGCGATACTTTTGTGTTTTTTATCTATGTTAAAGCTTTCATAAAATATGTTAAATAACATGTTAATGCGAAACATATATTTTTGTATTTTTAAGTAGATTTCCAACACATTAACTTTAAACTATCATTTATTATGAAGAAAATTTTATTATTATGTTCTGTTTTTGGTCTTACTTTTGCTTCTGCACAGGCCCAAGATTTACCATCAAATCCAGAACCAGGAAAGTGTTACGTACGTTGTACTACTCCTGATATTTATGAAACTCAATCTGTGCAAGTTCAAAAGACTCCAGCGTATAAAGTATTAAAAGTAGTACCTGCTCAATATGAAACTCAGACGGAAAGAGTAATGGTTAAAGAAGCATCTAAGCGTCTTAAAGTTATTCCAGCTACTTATAAAACTGAAACTGTAACTTATTTAAAGAGTACTACAGGTTCTTCTTTAAGAATTGTTCCTGCTTCTTTTTCTAATGGATCAGAAACTATTGAAACTAAGTCTGCATATGCGCAGTGGGAATTAGGTGCTCCAGCTCCTGATTGTGCGTCTAGTAATCCTGATGATTGTCGTTACTGGTGTTATAAAGGATATCCAGCAGAGTACAGTACAGTTTCTATCCGTACATTAGCTGCTGATGCGTCTGTACAATCTACTCCTGGTAGATCTGCTGATGCTACATATACTAAAAGAGTTGTTGATCAACCAGCACGTGTAGTAGAAGAAGAAATCCCAGCTGAATTTTCTAACATTACAAAAACTGTACTTGTAAAAGATGCATCTACAACTGAAGAAGTTGTACCTGCTACATTTACTACAGTATCTAAAGAGGTTCTTAAGCAAAAAGGAGGATTAACTACTTGGAGAGAAGTAGAGTGTGCTCTTGTTGAATACCAAGCACTTCCAATTAACTGGAACACAAACAGTGCTACTTTAACTTCTGCTGCTAAAAGCATTATCGATACTCGCTTAATGCCTTTATTAGCTCAGAACCCAGGTGTGAAATTAGAAATTGCTTCACATACAGATTCTCGTGGAGGTGCTTCAGCTAATCAAGATCTTTCTGAGCGCCGTGCACAATCAGTTGCAAACTATTTAATTTCTAAAGGAGTTAACAATAGTTTACTTGTAGCAAATGGATTTGGAGAGCGTAAGCTTAAAAACAGATGTGCAGATGGTGTTTCTTGTACTGAGCGTCAACATGCTGCAAACAGAAGAACTGAATTCCGTTTAATAAACAACTAAGATTGTTTACATAACATAACCAACCAATTTTTAAAAGGCGTTTCTTTATAGAAACGCTTTTTTATGTAATAAAAGTGAAGACTTAATCTAAGTTATTGAGGTATTGTATCTAGTACGTTTAATAATAATTGACACCCTTCTTGTATTTCATCATCAGAAATGGTCAACGGAGGGGTAATACGGATTGCCCTTCCTTCAAATAATAACCAAAACAAGATCAACCCTTTTTCTTGACACCTTAGAATAATTTCTGATGTAATCTCTGCAGAAGGAGTCAAAACTGCAAGCATGAGGCCTTTTCCTCTTACTTCTTTAATTAATGGATGTACTAATAAACTTCTAAAAAGAGTTTCTTTTCTTAAGGTGTCTTTTATTAATGTAGTTTCAGTAAGTTCTTTTAAGGTTGCTAGAGCTGCAGCGGCAATAACAGGATGCCCTCCAAATGTTGTTATATGTCCTAATTTTGGATTATTTGATAATAATTGCATATGTTCTAGAGAAGCTGTAAAAGCACCTATGGGCATACCACCACCCATTCCTTTACCCATAACAACAATATCTGGAACAATATCATAATGTTGAAAACCAAATAGCTCTCCTGTACGTCCAAAACCGGGTTGAATCTCATCAAGAATTAATAGAGCTCCTACAGCATCACAATGTCGTCTTACCTTTTTTAAGAAATCGTCTTTAGGTAATATAAAACCTGCACCTCCTTGTATTGTTTCTAAAACAACTGCAGCGGTTTTATGTGTAATACGATCGAGATATTGATCACAATTAAATGTTATAAATGAAATATCACCTATAACAGGTCTAAAAGGAGCAACACGTTCTTCTATACTCATTAAACTCAAGGCGCCATAAGAATTCCCATGATACGCATCAATAGCAGCAATGATTTCTGTACGGCCTGTCACTCTTCTAGCTAGTTTTATAGCACCATCTATAGCTTCGGTACCACTATTAACTAAGTATGTAGTATTTAAAGGATCAGGTAGGTGAGTGGCTATCAATTTTGATAATAGTACAGAGGGTTCTTGTATATATTCCCCATATACCATGACGTGAAAATACTTGTCTAGTTGTTGCCGTATTGCTTCTTTTACTTTAGGGTGTTGATGCCCTAAACTACAAGCAGATACTCCAGCGACAAAATCTAAATACTTTTTTCTATTTTTATCATATATATAACTTCCTTTTGCATAATCAACTTCAAAGCTCAATGGATGAGGTGTTGTTTGTGCTTGATATTTTAAAAAGTCAGATTTCATGAATGTATAATAGAATAATTACCCCCCGTCTTTTTTCTTTTTAATAGGGTTTAACGTTTTTGTTTCTTTAGAAGATGAAGTTGCCTTGTTTCTATTTATTAAATATTCTCTTTTTCTTTTTGTGGCTTCATCTTCATCTTCATTACCTATTTTGGGTTTATCTTCTTTTCTGTTTGATAACTCATTAGTAGTTAGAGTAGAAGCGCTCGGTGTTTTTTGCTTGCCATCTTCATCTTCTTCAAAGAAATCACTATCTATTTTTGGTAATGGAATTCCTTGTATTTTTGTAAGAATAAAAGGGAGTTCTCCTTTAAAGATATCTTCTTTACTTAATAAACGCTCATCACCACGCCATTCAAAATTATCAAAAGTCTGTTGTTGCTTTATAAACTGTGATTCTGGCCATATGTTACCTCCTGGGTTTTTATATTTTATAACTTCATCTATGGCTTTGTTATAAAATAAAATAGTAATGGATGCAGATTTACTTTTATCAATCCCTTGCAACTCTCCATTCTCTTCTCGCATATATACAATACTCTCTGCATTATTCAAGATATTGACAGAATCAAGTTGATTTTCTTTATTAAAGAAACCATAGAGTTTTTGACCTTTTACTTGATTGTATCCACCTATAGAATCTTTTTGCACAATAAATGCATTGTCAAATACTTTAAGAGAGTCTAATTTTTCTGTTTTAGGGTCATTAATTAAGTGAATACTATCTCCAGTAATTTGATTGGCTTCATTCCATAAGATAGGTCTGCGTATCATTTGTGTAAGTCCTATTTTTTGATTGATATGTATAGAATCGCACTTTCCACTCATGTCACTTTTAAACATGCGGACATTATAAAACCCTCTTATAATTCTATTTTCTGGTTTCCCTGTCACAATTAATTTATCCCCATGTATATATATAGAGTCGCCTTCTTGTTCTGTAATTGCAACAGCTCTTTGAGTTATAAAAACAGAATCCTTGTCTCTGTATACCTCAGCATAATGGCCTTTTATAAGGCTTTTGTTTAAGGTGTCTTTTACACGAATATTGTTTGTGGCACTTGCAAAATTTGTTGTTCTGTCAAAATAAAGACTATCACCATACACTTGCCTATTGTCATAATCTATACGTGAATTTTTTACAAAATACCCATAATCATTTTTTGTGTCATAAAACCCACGTTCACAATACACTTTTGATGTCTCACTAGTAATCGTAGTAGGTCCATATAAATATGCGTGTTCTGTCTCGCTATAAAAATCTAATTGATTACTATTTATAACATATTCTGGGTTTGTAACTTCTACATTGCTTATAAATGAGATTTTATCTTCTTCTAAATAATACCGTCCTATACGACTCGTGATTTTACTATTGGGAGACGTTACAATCCCTCCAGTACGATAATAAGACTGTTGTTTTACACGATCAAAATACATCGTATCTGTAGTTACTACTGTAGTATCTTTTTTGAGCCATACATTACCTGCCGCAAATGCAAATTTTGTATCTCCATTATACTCGGCATAATGACTGCGCATAGAAACAGAATCTCCTTGTTTTATTTTTACATTGCCTAATGCTTTTACGAAGTTTTCATCTTTATAATGAAAGGCAAGATCACACCACATTTCAATTCCTTCATGAATAATGTATACTTGTTTGGTCGTTTTATTCATGATAAAAGCACCAGGGTATTCAGTTTCATTTATACGAGAAACATCAGAGGTGATATCAATCTCTTTACGTTCTTGGGTAAACGCTTTCGCGAAAGCAAAAACAGTAATTATAAGAGTAAATATGTATTTTTTGATATGCATTTGTAGCAAAAATAAACAAATTGACTTCTGAAAGCGTTAATGTGGTCTCAAAAGGTAGTTAACAAAGTCTAAAAAACTGATTGTATGTTTACTAAAAAGCCCGCAATGTATTATAATTGCGGGCTTTGTATGATATCGAACGACATCTTATTTCATAATTGTTTGTGTACGATCTGGTCCTACAGAAACAATTTTAATAGGAATTTCTAATTCTTTTTCTAAAAAGTCGATATAGTCATTTAATTCTTTAGGAAATTGACTAGCATCCCTCATTTTAGTTAAATCTTCTTTCCAGCAAGGGAATTCAGTATAGATGGGAGTTACATTTTCTGGTTCAATGTTATATGGTAAATGAGTAATAGTTTCTCCTTTGTATTTGTATGCAGTACATACTTTTAAAGTACTGAACCCAGAAAGAACATCTCCTTTCATCATGTTAAGTTGCGTAACTCCATTTACCTCACAAGTATATTTAAGAGCTACAAGATCTAGCCATCCACAACGACGCGGGCGTCCAGTAACAGCTCCAAACTCATGTCCTATTTTTGCCATTTTGGCACCTACATCATCAAATAATTCGGTAGGGAATGGCCCAGAACCTACACGTGTAGTATATGCTTTGAAAATTCCAAAAACTTCTCCTATTTTATTTGGGGCAATACCTAAACCAGTACAAGCTCCTGCTGCTGTTGTATTTGAAGAAGTAACAAAAGGATAGGTTCCAAAATCAATATCTAATAAAGACCCTTGAGCTCCTTCTGCTAGAATCGTTTTTCCTGATTTTATAGCTTGATTTAAGAACTCTTCACTATCAATAAATGTAAGTTCTTTAAGCTTTGTTACAGCATCAAAAAACTTGGCTTCTAATTCTTTTAAATCATATTGGATGTCTACATCATAATGTGAAATCATAGATTCATGCTTATTAGCAAGTTTACGATATCTAGTTTTCCAATCTGCTAGTTCTAGCTCTCCAACTCTAATCCCGTTTCTTCCCGTTTTATCCATATAAGTCGGTCCGATACCTTTAAGTGTAGATCCAATTTTGGCTTTTCCTTTACTGGCTTCACTAGCAGCATCTAATACCTTATGTGTTGGAAGTATTAAATGTGCTTTACGTGATATGATGAGTTTTGCTTTATAATCAATATCAAATTGATCTAATCCTTCTAATTCCTCAACAAAGACAACTGGATCTATTACAACGCCATTTCCTATAACATTCATAGCTGTTTTATGAAAAATTCCAGATGGAATTGTTCTTAGAACATGCTTGATACCATCAAATTCTAAGGTATGCCCTGCATTAGGACCTCCTTGAAATCGAGCGATAATGTCATAATTTTTTGTAAGTACATCAACGATTTTTCCTTTTCCTTCGTCTCCCCATTGGAGCCCTAGTAGTAAGTCTACTGCCATTCGTATATATTAATTAGAGGTGTTTTTCTT
>CAYYSK010000025.1:0-22921 GCA_964474345.1 uncultured Flavobacteriaceae bacterium | reverse complement strand
TGATGCTTGCATCGTATGAAATGGGAAGTTTGAAAGCCTTAGGTTTTCAATGAAGAAATTAGAATTCGGACAAATACCTCGTATGCTTGCATCGAGGAACTTTATCCCGAATTATGCATTAGAAAATCTATTACATCACAAAACCACTGCAAACACTATCACTACGCTGTATTTTTTACTTTAACCATAGCGATGCTATGCTAAAAGCAAGAAAACGCTAGTGTTTATTGTCGTTTTGCACTTCATTACGAGGTTCTAATGCATAATTCGGGTTTAATACAATAACTTAGTTGAAATGAATGATTTTATAGCGCAAAAAAATAGCCTAAATAAGCACCACACTATTCAGACTATTTTATAAAATAAGTAGCTGTACATACTAGACTATAAAAATATCAAATGGTTGTGTTTTTATTTGTTAATTAATTGTTACCAAATATGATAATGGTAAAATGTATTCTTTAGATAAGAATGCGTATGCTTTCGCGAAAGCGTATACACTATCATTTTTTAAATTTATATATGATTTTGAAAACAATGATATATATAATGCCTGGAATAAAAATATAGATAAGTTCACTTAGAATAACACGTAATCCCCACTGACTAAAAAAGTTTTTAACTCCGATGGGAGATACTTTGATAGGTCTCCAGCTAAAAAAATGACGAGTATCATCCCAAGGAGAGAAAAAAGCAACGCCTAGCCCTCCTGTAGTCATGGCATCAAGTATCGAGTGTGATGCTGTTGCCATTGTAAAAAAGAAAATTAAAAAAATGCCTTTTTTTGAAAAAAATACTTTTCTGTAAAAAATCAAAGTAATGAAGACTCCGATAATACATGCACATAAAAGAGAATGACTAAAACCACGATGTCCCCAAAATGATTCGTAAGGAATCCCAAAAGAAAATCCAATGACATCTGCATCAGGTAGTATCGCGCATATCATAGCTAGTATCCATAATTTTATAGATCTGTATTCTTTAGGTAATGTAGTTCCTAATGCTATTGCTGCAAATGCATGACCAAATGCTGATGCCATGTTATAATTCTTTGATCTTAACAGCTATAAAATCTTGTAACTCTTCAAAAAAAGAAGTAAATTCTTTTTCAAAAGCATCGTAATGCTCTTTTAAGTCTTCAATCGCTTCATCCATAGGAACTCTATTTTTAATACGAATATTCATATTATAGAGTACTGTCTCTATACCTTCTAATGAAGCATAACTGAGTAACCAATTTTGCTTCATCATAGGGATCATCATTTTTTGAATGCGAGATGTAAGTAAACTATGATTGTCTTTAAGAAGTGTATAAAAATCTTGGATATATTGATCTAATGGTTGATCGTGATATTGTTTCCAATTTTTGGCTAAAAAGTGATCATATAAAATATCGACAATGACACCGCTATAATGACCATATTTTGCATGTAATCTTTTAGTGCTTTGTTTAGTGATAGAATGACTATCTGTATAACTATCAATCCACCTATGAATAAGAATCCCTTTTTGAATCCCTTCTGAATATTTTAAATACTTTTTGCCTTTGATTCCATCTGCCATAAAGTTACCTATAGTGACTAAATCATCATTGCCAGAAAGGTAGATGTGTGCTAGAAAATTCATTCGTGTGAAGTTAAGTGTTAAAAGTTAAACACAAAAAGCATTGTAGTATTTTCTATATTTTATTTGTGCTTTTATAAAAAACAATATCATACTATAGATAATATAAAAAGTAATATGTCTTTTCTTATTTTTGCAATCCCCTTAAATAACTAATTAAACAACTTAACAAACAACCCATTTTATGACATTAATAAAATCTATTTCTGGTATACGAGGTACCATAGGAGGTTCTACAGGTGATAACTTAACTCCAATAGATGCCGTAAAATTTGCAGCAGCTTATGGTGCTTGGCTAAAAAATGATCGCAACAAAAAAACGTATCGTGTAGTAGTAGGTCGCGACGCTCGTATTTCTGGATCTATGATTCAAGAATTGGTAATGAATACTTTGATAGGTATGGGAATCCATGTAATTGACTTAGGTCTTTCTACAACACCTACAGTAGAAGTAGCAGTTCCTATGGAACATGCAGATGGAGGTATTATCTTAACAGCTTCTCATAATCCTAAACAATGGAATGCCCTTAAACTTTTAAATAGTAAAGGAGAGTTCTTAAATGGAATAGAAGGAGAGAAGATTCTTAAATATGCAGAAAATGAAGATTTTATGTTTGCAGAGGTGGATGATCTTGGAGAAATCACAGTAAATGATGCGTATATCGATTTACATATAGAAGAAGTATTGGCACTAGACCTTGTAGATGTAGATGCTATTAAATCAGCTAAATTTAAAGTAGTCGTAGATGGTGTAAATTCTACAGGAGGAATAGCCATTCCTAGGTTATTAGATAAACTAGGTGTTATCCCAGTAGAATTATATTGTGAACCTAATGGACATTTTCCTCATAATCCAGAACCTCTTAAAGAACATCTAGGTGATATTTGCAAACTTGTTGTTAAAGAAGGAGCTGATTTTGGAATTGTTGTAGATCCAGATGTAGATCGTTTAGCTTTTATCGATGATAAAGGGGAGATGTTTGGAGAAGAGTATACACTTGTTGCATGCGCAGATTATGTATTAGGAGAAACTAAAGGAAACACAGTTTCAAACCTTTCTTCTTCTCGTGCACTTAGGGATATTACTCGTAAACATGGAGGTACATATAATGCAAGTGCTGTTGGAGAAGTAAACGTAGTGCAGCTTATGAAAGATACAAATGCTATTATAGGAGGAGAAGGTAATGGTGGTATTATCTATCCTGAATCACATTATGGACGTGATAGTCTTGTAGGAACAGCATTATTCCTAACACATCTTGCAAAAGGGACAATGACAGTGAGTGAACTTAAAGCAAGTTACCCTCAATATTATATGAGCAAACAAAAAATACAACTTACACCAGAACTTGATGTAGATGGATTACTTACAACGATGGCTGCAAAATATGCTCATGAAGATATTAGTACCATAGATGGTGTTAAGATTGATTTTGAAAATCATTGGGTACACTTACGTAAATCAAATACAGAGCCTATTATACGTATTTATACAGAAGCAAGCTCTCAAGAAGAAGCAACTCGTGTTGCAGATGCAATGATTTCTGAAATTAAAGAAGTTGCGGGTTTATAAGAATTAGCTAGTATACTTATGCGACTCCTTCTTAAAAGACTAAGAAGGGGTTTGTTTTTAGTGATCTATTGAGGTACAATATTTTATAAGTATACAGGTTTAAAGAATATACTATTTTATAATTTTAATTAAACCACTTTTTATGGATATTAAAAAAGTCTTATTCATTCTTGTACTTATAAATTTTACTATTGTGAGTTCTTATGGACAATCTTCAGAGAAGAAAAATACAAGGAATAACAGTATAGCAATATCTAAAGAAGCACTTGCCAATTATATATTTAATAAAAATGGCAATGCAGATATAACAAATTTTAAAATAAAGTTTCCAGGATATCCTACTGTTTTGGTAAAAGGAAATAGACTTAATGCAAAAGCGTTATCTTTTTTGAAAGGCTCTAAAAAAGGAATAACAGTACAAGTATTTGATATTAAAGAAGGTTTTGAATCGACATCAATGCAACATATAAAACCATTACTTTTCAAACTTACATCTTCCTAATATCATTTTTTAACTTCTTCTTTTTTACCAAGGAGTTTAAAACGTTTGTGAGTCCATAAATAATATTGCGGTTCTTCTCGTATTTGTTCTTCTAACGCTTTTGCAAAAGCGTCAGTAATATCATGATTTGCAAACTCTGTTGGATTCTCTGCTAAAGGAATAAATGTTCCTTCATAATGTCCTCGTTTTGTTTTTCTAGTTTTAAGATGAATAACTGGAATATCTAAATCTTTTGCAATACGTTCAACACCAGTAAAGAAAGGAAGTTCGTGGCCTAAAAACTGTGTCCAATAATGTGATTTTTTAAGTCTAGGAGATTGATCAGATGCAAAACCATACGTAGTAATAACTCCTTCTTTTTTATGTTGAGTCATACGTTTACTCGCAAATTTATTAGCAATAAGTTCTGTATTCCAACGCCCCCTAATACGCCTCACTAATGTGTCAAAATATGGGTTTTTGATTTTCTTATAAATACCATGACCCTTATTTTTTATATGTAACTGTACGGCAAATGTCCACTCATAACTGGCATAATGACCTAAAAGAACAATGACACTTTTTCCTTTATTTTCATATTCTTGAATGAGCTCTATATTTGTATATGTCATTCTAGCGTTGAGTTGATCCCTAGTAATACTCAATGTTTTTATCATCTCAGTGAATAAATCACAGAGATGATGATAGAACTTTTTTTCTATTCTCTTTAATTCAGTAGAAGATTTCTCAGGAAACGCCGTTTTAAGATTGTAACGCACTGTTTTTTTGCGATACCCAATGATACGGTATATAAAAATATATACGATGTCAGATAGTATGTATAAAGCTCTGAATGGTAATTTTGAAACCATCCAAAGTAAGGGGTATATGAACCAAAAAGCAATAGCTTGCATTCAAAAAAAATGTTATAATTCAATACCACAAATATAGGTATCTTTACTGCGTATTGGTACTCATTAGATTTCTAAATGATGTACATTTAATTCAATATAAAAATAAACTATGGGGGACTTACATCCAGTTACAATAGTAATTATAGCCTTAAATGCGCTTATGTCTATGAAAGGCTTTAATGATTTTAATTTTAGACAAAAGTATCTGTTTAATATTGGTGCTATACGCAGAGGCGAACAAGTACGTATGATAAGCTCAGCATTTTTGCATGCCAATCCTCCGCACCTTATTTTTAATATGCTCACGTTATACTTTTTTGCAGATGCTGTAATTTTTGCATTAGGTACTATTAATTTTATCATTATTTATGTAGGAAGTCTTTTAATAGGAAATTTACTATCCTACTTCTTTCATAAAGATGAGTATCATTATTCAGCTCTTGGAGCTAGTGGTGCTGTGTCTGGCGTTTTATATGCAGCTATTTTATTACAACCAGAGATGAGACTTGCTTTTATTTTACTTCCTATACCTATTCCTGCTTACATTTTTGGAATAGGATATCTTTTATATTCTATTTATGGAATGCGAGCTCAAAATGATAATATTGGTCATGATGCCCATTTTGGAGGCGCTGTAGGGGGGTATTTGATAACCTTATTTATAGCCCCTTATTTACTGGAAACAAGTACGTTAATGGTTGTTCTCCTTGCAATACCTATCATTATATTGTTTGTAATGATTAAATTAGGTAAAATTTAAATGTTTTTATTATGAAATCAATTTGTCTCTTTTTAATAGTATGTACTATGAATCTTACTGCGCAAACAAATACTTTAGAACCACTTGTTAATGTTATTGGTAAAGGAATTGTAAAAGTAACTCCTGATCAAGTAGATATTAAAGTACGTGTAGAAAGTGAAGGGAAGAATGCTGTTGCAGTAAAAGCAGAGAATGATGCTTCTATAAATACTGTGATTAAATTTTTGAGATCTCAGGGTTTAAAAGAAGAAGATGTACAAACAGAGTATATTAATTTGAATAAAAATTATGATTATAATTCAAAAACGTATTCTTATAAAGCAAATCAATCTCTTACTGTGAAATTAAAAGATATCAGTCAATATGAAGGTGTTTTATCGGGTTTATTAAATTCAGGAATTAATCGTATAGATGGTGTCCAGTTTAAATCATCACAAGCTATAACACTGCAAGAAGAAGCACGTGTTAAAGCAATTTTAGATGCAAAAAAAAGAGCAGAAACATACGCAACAGCAATAGGTCAATCTGTTGGGAAAGCTATACAAATAAATGAGACTATTACTAATAATGGACCACAACCTCAATTTAGAAGTGCAAGCTTTGCATTAGAAGCATCATCAAATGCAGGAGAAGAAACTATCGCTCCTGGCGAGTTGTCTATTGTAGTTAGAATCTCTGCGAGTTTTGAGTTGAAGTAATTAAGAGTTCTTTTTCTTTTTAATCCATCGTATTCCGTATTTTAACAGGAAAAAAGAGAGAACTAGACTAATAAACCAAAACGCAATATAACCATAAAGAAATCCAGATTGATAGCTAGATGTTTCTTGAGTTGTATCTTTTATCAATTCTTGGATTCTAGGAATTTTTATTATTGTACTTATACTCAATAATACTCCAATTATTATAAAAGTAATCCCTATAATTTTTTTAACCCGAATTATGCATTAGAACTTTGTAATGAAGTGCAAAACGACAATAAACACTAGTGCTTTCTTGCTTTTAGCATAGCATCGCTATGGTTAAAGTAAAAAATACAGCGTAGTGATAGTGTTTGCAGTTGTTTTGTGATGTAATAGATTTTCTAATGCATAATTCGGATTTAATCATTTCCTATCTACTTGATAAATTTCTTCGGCCTCAAACATGCGTTCTATTTCATTACGAGAAATTCCATACATGAGTTCTCCATAATTTGTGTCAATATCAATTTCTGATACACCTGTTCTTAAATTGGTCATATATTCATTAGGGATTACATAAATAGAATCTTCAGTAATCTCAGCAACTTTAAGCGTTGTAAATTCTTCATAACCTTCTTTATATCGATATACATCACCACTTCTAGGGCTTGTCATATACTCAGCATATTTTGCATTATCTGCTTTAGATTGATACGTGAAATAACCTATTAAAAGAGCTATTAATGCAATTCCAGAAAATTGCCATATTGGTAATTTAGTATCTTTTTTAGTGTCTTGATACGCCCTACGGACGTGTTCTGACATTTGTTTAGGTTTTAATTCTTCACCGCAATTTGTACAGCTAGAAAACCCCCTACGAACGTATGGAAACATAGGGATCCAAAACACATGAAAATGACTACTGAAATAACTAAAAGCCATTTGACCTTGAGTATCGCAATTTCCGCATTTTATAGTTTTGTTTTCGACAGTTTTTAAATGAACAGGTTTGGTTCCGTAAATAATCATAATTTGATGGTTATAGTTTAAGTGATAGTTACTTTAAATATAACCGATATTCTTATACAAGATTTATATGTGATCTTTTTTTTAAGATGAATTGAATTAGTGTGTTGTCTTTTAGATATTTATGATTTGTGTGTTTTTGCAGAATTTTCAACAAGTCTATTAATTTCGGTTAATTCAGATACAGTAATATCTCTCCATTGTCCTACAGGAATATCTAGAGATACATTCATAATACGATTTCGCTTTAAGCGAACAACGTTATAATTTAAATATTCACACATCCTACGTATTTGACGGTTTAATCCTTGGGTGAGAATGATTTTAAATTTGAATCGACTCAATTTTTCAACTGTACATTTGCGAGTAACGGTATCAAGTATAGGCACACCATTGCTCATTTGTTGTATAAAAGAAGGGGTAATAGGTGTATCAACTGTTACCTCATATTCTTTCTCATGATTATTGCGAGCTCTTAAGATCTTATTGACAATATCACCATCATTAGTTAAAAATATAAGTCCCTCACTAGGTTTATCAAGACGACCAATAGGAAAAATACGTTTTGGATAATTGATGTATTCTATAATATTATCTTTTTCAACCCGTGTATCTGTTGTACAGACGATACCTACAGGTTTGTGAAAAGCTAGATACACAAAATCATCCTGATCTGGAGATACTACTACACCATCAACGACTACTTTATCACCTTCAATCACTTTTGTTCCCATTTCTGGGATCTTACCATTTATAGTCACACGACCTTGATCTATAAGCTTATCTGCCGCTCTTCGTGAGCAATACCCTACTTCACTTAGGTATTTATTAATGCGTGTGGTTTTTTGTTCTTCCATAGGTGACAAAATTAAAAGAATTAATCGTTAGCTGTTTGCTTTCGCAAAAAAATTAAAATCACGTACTTTGCTTACTCAAATAAAGTTTATGGCACTTACAAATAATGATATCTTTAAAAAACTACGCGTAGCACATAAATTACGTGATGATGATATTGTTAAGATATGTAGTCTCGTAGATTTTAAAGTGACTAAAAGCGAGTTAGGAGCTATTTTTCGAGCCGAAGATCATCCTAAATATATGGAATGTGGAGATCAGTTTTTACGTAACTTCTTAAATGGCCTTATTATTCATATGCGAGGACCTATGCCTCCTAAGAAGCATAAGAAGTCTGAATAGATCTAATTTGCTGACAATCACATGTATTATTCATTTTCTTTGTTTGTCCAAAGAAAACCAAAAGAAAAAAACTTAGACCGAACTCACATTAAATTATGCTAGTTTAATTCTAATCTTAGTCTTTTTTACACGCGCATTATTCAATTTATGAATTAATTGTTTTGCTACTGATTTATGTACAGCAATGAATGCAGTGTCTTGCTTTAGTTCAATCACCCCCAATTGTTCCTTAGAAATATTTCCTTGTTTAAAGAAAAGACCTGCAATATCTCCTTTTGAAATCTTGTCTTTACGGCCTCCTGAAATTTGTAGAGTTTCCCAAATAGAGGCTAGTGGCGTATCTTGATCTAGCAGATACTCTTCTTCCATGGTAGGGATAAAGTCGGGTAGAAGCTCATTACGCCAATGTAATACATAGGCGGCGCCATCACTATGCATTCGAGCTGTACGACCATTACGATGTGTAAACTCTTCAACACGTACTGGTAAGTGATAATGAATGATAAATTTAATATCAGGAACATCAATACCTCTTGCTGCTAGATCTGTGGCGAGTAATAATTGATGAGTTCCGTTTCTAAATTTAAGTAAGGATAATTCGCGATCTCTTTGCTCCATACCACCATAAAAATATCCATGTGTAATGCCGTAGTCTGATAAGTACTCACTGATCCGAGCAATGGTATCTTTAAAGTTGCAGAAGATAATCCCTGGTTGATTACCTAGATGTCGCAATGCTTTTTCTAGTGTAGTTAGTTTATCTTTTTCTGGAGATACAATGGCTTTGATTTCAAGTTTAGAACTTCCTTGATGTAAATAATCTACTGTTACAGGTTTTTCTAGAGACACAAATGAAGGGATTGTAATTCCTTGTGTCGCTGACGTTAATACTTTTTTAGAAAGATGAGGAAGATAACCTAGAATCTCTGTCATTTCTCCTTCAAAACCAACCTCTAACGATTTATCAAATTCATCTAGAACAAGTGTTTTAAGATATTCAGTTGAAAAAGTATCTCTTCGTAAATGATCAGCAAGTCTTCCAGGTGTTCCTATAAGGATGGCTGGTCTATGTTTAATGGCTTGCCTATCTGTATTAAAAGATTGTCCACCATACGCAGCATGTATTTTATATCCAGTACCCATAGTACGAGCCACTTGTTCTATTTGCGTTGCAAGTTCACGAGAAGGCACCACAATTAATAATTGTAC
This sequence comes from uncultured Flavobacteriaceae bacterium, assembly GCA_964474345.1. Classification (GTDB taxonomy): domain Bacteria; phylum Bacteroidota; class Bacteroidia; order Flavobacteriales; family Flavobacteriaceae; genus Dokdonia. The sequence goes on along the minus strand of CAYYSK010000025.1, from coordinate 13,458 downwards.
TTCGTGTATGCTAGGATCAAGTTCTGCAATAACAGGTAATAAAAAAGCAAGTGTTTTTCCTGTACCTGTAGGAGAAAGGAGTACGACTTCTTTTGATGCGTGTATCGCTAGCTGCGTAGCTTCCTGCATTTCATTTAAAATAGTAATACCAAGCTTTGCTAATATTTGCTGCTGATTTTTCTGATGGCTTATCATACTGCAAAGGTAGTGCGATTCCTCTAGATATATGTATGTTTAAAAGCTTAAGTAATCAGTTATTAAATAGTAAGATGTTATCTTTTATTACTCTTATGGTTACTAATTTTATCTTCTTTACTCTAAGTACTTTATTTACATCAAAAACATAATATTAGCGCAACCCTTTATACAAAACACAGTCATTATTAATATATTACAATCACTAACTACTATTTTATGAAAAATTATTACTCGTTTTTATTTTTACTGCCCTTTTTATGTATGACTCAGATACTATCTGCACAAAATGGTTTATGTGCTGATATAGAATCTTTATGTCTGACAAATGATACTGTTGTCTTCTCAAATTGTTTTAATGGTAATGATAGTTGTATTGAAGCAGCAGAAATGGGACCAGATTATACATGTTTAGGCTCCCAGCCATTTCCTACATGGCAATTTATAGATATAAGCAATGCTGGTGATTTAGGGTTTTTAATAATGCAAAATACAGCGTTTGACACTAATGAAAACCCAATAGGGACGCTTCTTGATGTAGATTTTATTCTTTGGGGACCTTTCGGAGTAGATGATGATTTATGTGATTACGATAATTTACAAGCAGCAAACGTGTTGGATTGTAGTTTTTCTGCAGCTGCTGTAGAATCAGTATCTATTGTTAATGCCCAAGAAGGAGAACGTTATGTGTTAATGATTACAAATTTTAGTCAACAACAAGGGTTCATTAAAATAGAACAAACTGACGGCACTGGAGCAACTGCATGTACAATGGATATGGATACTGAATTTGAAGCTTGTGAAGGAGATACCATTACACTTCAAGCTTCTATGACAGATGGATCCAATTATCAATGGTCTGAATTTGATGGAAATGATTTTGTGATAATTCCAGATGAAACAACTGCTTTCTTAAGTGTAACTCAAGACGGTGTATATCGTGTTTCTTATATACTAGCAGATAATACAATGGTAGATGAAGACTTAACAGTTGTTTTTAATCCTATACCTTCTATAACAACACCTTCCGATTTTGTGGTATGTGATGATAATAATGATGGTTTTGCTGAGTTTATATTATCTATCAAAGATGCAGAAATCACAAATGGAAACCCAGATGTGATAGTTACATATCATATAACAGAAACTGATGCTTTTGTTGATGTAAGTCCATTGCCAGATTTATTTATAAACACAATTGCATCTATTCAAATAATTTATGCAAGAGTTGAAAACGAACTAACAGGATGCTTTGCTGTTGTTCCTTTAAATTTAATAATCCTAGAGGGAGCTTCAGTCATTAATGATATATCAAATATTGAACTAGAAGATACTAATAATGATGGTTTTGAAGTTTTTGATCTTACTATTAATGAAGCAGAGATAATAGGAGCACAAGATCCATCAGGTTTAGCTCTTACGTATCACACAACTTTTGACGATGCAGTAAGTAATAATAATCCAATTGTTATTCCTACGGCATATACAAACTTGCAGAGTCCCCAAACTATTTTTGTGCGATTAGAGAATATTGTTAACGATTGTTTTGCTACAGGAGATTTCCTTCTTATTCTTTCAAATACTTTTTCTGATAGTGATGGCGATGGTATTCCTGATGCTGATGAAGACCTTAATGGTAATGGTGATCTAGAAGATGATGATACTGATGATGATGATATCCCAAATTATTTGGATGAAGATGATGATGGCGATTCTGTAAATACGAGTATCGAAATAGAAGGTATTGGTGCTGGTTTCGCACCTCAAGACTTTATTGACACGGATGACGATCTTATCGAAAACTATCTTGATGATGATGATGATGGAGATACAATACCAACGATCAATGAAGATTATAATGGTAGTGGTTCGCCACTAGATGATGATCTTAATGGAAATGATATTCCAGATTTTCTTGATCCTGATGTAGCATTATCCATTGGAAAAGAAACGTTTACAGATTTAGAAGTATATCCTAACCCAACTCAAGACATTGTAGCGATAACTTCATCATCATTTACACAAGAAACTACGGTAGTACTTTATAATATAGTAGGGAAGCGTATTGCAATGTATACACCAGATGTATCTGGGCAGGCAATTCGTATTGATATATCTACATTTGCTACTGGGATGTATTTTGTACGCATAAAATCTGGAAATACTCAAGTAACAAAACAGCTTATTAAAAAATAATAAGTGCTATAAAGTCTTTTTGAGCGTAACCGAAAAGATAATTGACAATTAGTTAGTCAATAAAAGTTCTCGACTGCCTCAAACAGACATTACTAGCGATCTGAAAGTCCAACATAGTTGTATATAGCTATAAAGTGACAAAAACTACCAATTAATACAAATACGTGAAAAATAACATGATTAAAAGGGATCTTCTTAATACTATATACTATAGCACCTACTGTATAAGCAATACCACCTCCAAAAAGCCATTGAACACCAGTTGAGTGAAGATTTGCTAGTAATGGTTTATAGGCAAAAACGATAAGCCATCCCATAGCAACATACAGTATGGTAGATAAAATATCAAATCGCCCAGTAAAAAAGATTTTAAGGATGACTCCAAATAATGCAATTCCCCAAGTAATACAAAAAAGAATTAACCCAGTTTCTCCTTGTAATGTTACTAATGTAAAAGGAGTATACGTACCTGCAATAAGAATATATATTGCTGCATGATCAAAGATTTGTAATCGAGCTCTTCGTTTAAGATCTGTAGCTTTATGATAAACCGTGGAAGCAAAATAAAGAATACATAAACTCAACCCAAAGACAAGAGTACTTATAGTATAGGTCGTTGTTACGCTTTCGCGAAAGCATAATAAGGTAAATCCAACGAGACTCATGATAAAACCAAAACCGTGCGTATATATATTCCACATTTCTTCTAGTGGGCTATATATAGCAACTTGTTGTTTTTTCATAACTATTTTTCAGCTAATAAAAAATCTAATTGATCTTTAAGACCTACTATAGCGGCTTCAGGTTGTGAAGCATTATGACCACTAAGAATCACTCCGTTTTCTACAAAACGCACTTGCCCTTTTTTATCTATAATAATAAGTTTAGGAAATGCGTTATTATTTAAATCTTTATGTAAATAAACAGTTCCATCTACAAGATGTTCAAAATGAAATGGTTTTCTTGTTAAAAATCGCTCTACTTTATCTTTTGGATCAAATGTAATTGCAACAAAATTAACTTCATCTGTATAGATGTCTTTTAAATAGTTGAGATATGGGATTTCAGTAATACACGGAGGACAAGAAGTAAACCATAAATTGATAAGTGTAACTTTACCGATATAATCTGAATTTCTTTTAAGATGATTTTGAAGATTTTGTAATTCAAAATCAGGAAGTGATTTATCTATAAAACGTTGAACGCCTGTATTGATGTCTAATGGAGATGAATTAGATTGCGAAAGTACTACTTCTACATTTTGAATAATAGAATCTTGACGCATCATTGTAGATCGTACTTTGTAAGTGGCTGTTGTGTATTTGTAATTCCCTTGTTGGGAATAAATATCTTCAATGGATTTTAATTTTTTGCGAAAGCGTACCTCATCATATATATCATCTTGAAAATTATAATACGTTTCTTGTCCAATACATAAACTATATGTACATAAGAAACTGAAAATAAAACATAAACGAATCATGGAATTGGATATTAATTATTCTTTTAAAAAGGTCATTACTGCAGTAGCAAAAGGTTCTTTCCTATATGTTGTATTATGATCTCCGGGAACGATAACAAGTGTAGTATTAGGTAATAGATCAGAAAGATCAGAAGGATATCCATTGTCAATATCTTGGTCTCCAGCAATAACTAGTGTGTTTACTTTCATTTCAGATAAGGCTTTTTTAGAAGCTACTGGTTGATATCGTTGAGACCAACCTAGGCAATCTAGATTTGCATTTTTTGATTTTGCATAACGTACAGCTCCTTCAGTCATTTCATTTAATGGTTCAATCTCCAAGAATGCTTTTTCAAAAATAATGCGCTTATCCCAATTAGGATTTGAAAAACCTAAACCCATACCACCTATAACGGCTTTGTTTATACGATATTCTTCGGTGAGCCATTTTGCGAGTATAATAGAACCTCTAGGATATCCTATAGCTGTATGCTTATTAATTTTTAAATGATCTAGTAATGCCTTAAGGTTTTTTATTTCTGCATTGTTTTTAAACTCATTTTTATCTTTTGGTTTCTCAGAAAAACCATTACCGCGTAAATCAGGGATGATGACACGATATCCGTTCTCTATTACTTGTTTTTTGATAGCTGTTGTACTCCAAGAATTTACATCATTTATGAATCCATGAATCAATAGTACAGGAGCGTCTTTCTCTTCATCTATATATGCAATAGTTGAGCCATCAAAAGAAATGAATTTTTCTTGAGAGATAGCAGTAGTAAAAATAAATAGACTTATAAATATACTATGGACAATATGGTTTTTCATATAAAAAACTTTGATAGCTAAGATATAAAAGAGTTTTGGTTTTAGTCATTTTATGAGAAGTTAATAGATATACTATGCTTGTGAATATCTCGTTTGTAAAGGAAAATGATTATTCATGAAATCAGTTCTGTATATATTCTTGTTTCTTTCTTTTTTAGGTATAGCGCAAACAGAAACTAAAGTGAGCTTATATTATAAAAATGATGTGTATACATTAGAAGATATTCATCTTAAAAAAATAGATAGTATAAAACAGATAATTGCTAAGACTGATTCAGTATTAGTACGAATAGAAGGATATGCAAATGCATACGGTACCGATCGTTATAATTTGAAATTATCTCAAAAACGTGCTACTACCGTACAAACATTTTTTGATCAAAATACTGTTGTAGCTGTACAAGGATTTGGGGAATTAGAAAGTACTGCTGCCCAAAATAGAAGAGTAGATATCTTAATATCTAGTTATGTGTTTGAGAAAGAGGAAGTTGTTGATAATGTAGAAGATATAATAAAGATTAATGATTTGTCAACTTTAAAAGTAGGTGATAAAATAATACTAAAAGGAATTCTGTTTGTAGGCGGAAGTCATAAAATTTTACCAGAAAGTAAAAATGCATTACAAGAACTTTATAAGAATATGAATATGCATAAAGGACTACGTATTCATCTCATAGGACATATATGTTGTCACGGAGATATGCGGCCTAGTAAAGATGGGTATAATTTTATAAAAAAACGTTTCAGTCTTTCTAATGATAGGGCAGAAGCTATTTATAATTACTTAATAAATCGTGGTATTCCAAAAGAACGAATAACGTATGAAGGTAAAGCATATCTAGAGCCTTTAGGAAAAGGTGACAAATATGATCGCAGAGTCGAAATTGAAATTATAGAGTAAAACTTTTATATATCTTTTCTATAGGTCCTTCTACGTTTATGCAATTCGTGTTCATAATTTTTCCAAAGCTGTTGAATTGCTTTATTTTCTTCAAGTTCTGGATTGGTCTCTACATCGGTAATACCTCTTTTATTAAAAAGGTCTTGCATCATTTGAAAGATCACAGCTGTCACTCCTTTATTTTGATATTCAGGATCAATTCCAATAAGATAAAAAGCGGCAGTACTAGTTTTGTTTTTTGCTTTTAATAAGTGATAAAATCCAAAAGGAAATAATTTTCCATTTGCTTTCTTTAAAGCTTTAGAAAATGATGGCATTGTGATTGCAAAAGCAACCAAATTTCCTTCCTTATCCTGTACACATTTTATAAAATCAGGATGAATGTACTTTATGTATTTCTCTTTATAGTGATCTATTTGATATTGTTGTATAGGAACAAAAGTAGAAAGCTTGTCATACGTTTTATTTAATAAGCCAAACATCTCGTCTACATAAGGTTTTATCTCATCTGATTTTTTAAATTGTAAAGGAGTTAAGTCGTATCGTTTTGCAATAATATCTGCAAACTTCTTTACTTTAGGGTTTTGCTTTTCTGGTGGATCTATCTTTATTTTAAATTCTACCCATTCTGCTGCTTTTTCAAAGCCCAACTGCTCAAAATGATCTTTATAATATGCATAGTTATACCAAGTAATCATGGTATTTAGATACTCAAATCCTTCTACTAGTAATCCTGCTTTTTCCATATTAGAAAAACCTACTGGGCCTTCCATATATTCAAGATTATGTGACTTTCCTATGTCATTTACTTTATGTAATAATGCTTTTGTTACTTCTATATCATCTATGACATCAAACCAACCAAAACGCATTTTTGGTTTTTTTTGTTCTTTAATTTCTATGTGATTAATAATAGCACAAATACGGCCTACAGGTTTGTCATTTGAGTAAGCTATAAAATAACGAGCTTCTGCATTTTTAAAAACTGGATTTTTTGCAGAATCCATGCTATCTAACTCATCTGCAATAATAGGAGCAACCCAATTTGGTTCGTCCTTGTATAATAGAAACGGATACTTAACAAACTGTTTAAGTTCCGATGCAGTTTTCATTTCTTTTAGGGTAATCATCTATTCAAATACGTCTTTTTTATAAATTGCCATCTCCGTCACCGCCATCTGGATCTAAGCCGTCACGTCTTTTTTTCTTATTTATTTTATCTGCTTGTCGCTTAGATGCAGATTTTTTCTTTTTCCCACCTTCTTCATCAGCATCTCCTTCTTTAGTGTCTTCTATTTTCTCATCTTTTTTATGAAGATCTAACCTCCAAGATATACCTCCTGCAATATTCCATCTACTAGGAGTATTTTTAAAGTTTACAAGACCACTGATATCTACTTGAAGATTTTTTGTGAGTAAATAAGCACCTCCAGCACGCGCAATATTATCTGCATATAAATCTCCCGTAACCAATTGATATTCTGCAAAAACAGCTATTTTTTCTGTAGCTGAGTGTGTCATTGTTGTAATCCAAGAGTACGCAGGGAAATCACTTGTAATACGATCTGCAATAATATTGTTCACCCAAACCCAACGTCCCCAATTGTTTTGAGTGATCACTGCTACATTAGGACTGATACCATCTTCACGTCTTGTTTCCAAATCATTTGTAAAATCAAAAACGGCACCTGCATATACAGAGATAGCTGGAATTAATGTTTTCCATTTAAATTTAAAATTAGCGTGATATGAATATAAATTAGGTTCATCTTCTCCTTTTTTATATGGATCATACACGAGATATTTTGCTCCTAATTGTACATTTTCAAGTCCACTTACTCTACGTGGTTCTGAACTACCAGAAGTAAATGCAATATTATTAGATTGATATCTAAAAAAACCATTAATTTCAAGCGTTTCTTTCCAAAAACCATATCTCAAATCCAGATTAAACCCTGTAATATCAATATCAGTATTCAAAAGATCGTGTGTGTCATTTCCAAAATCAAATCCAGTTTCTGCCTGAATCACTTGTGTCCCGACAGAAAATGCTCCTTGTGATTCTCCTGGGCGATTGGAGTTAATTGTCTCAGTATATTGACCGTATACAGATTTGCTTAGTACAAAACATAAAAAAATACACAGGCCATAGATAGGTTTACGCATGTTGATTGGAGTTAGCATTCAAATATATAAGAATTTATCATTTTTTTAAGCTTTATTAGGTGTTGTTATTAATCATAATACTTAATTTTACTAAAATTTCAAAAAATGCTTTTACTTCTAGCGCTAGATGGTTTTTTTAAAACGATTTTAATCATCGTCTTGGTATATATTACCTTACGTTTTTTAGCACGCCTGTTATTACCCTACTTTATGCGTTATATAACTAAGAAAGCTGGACAAAAAATGGAGACTGCTTTTAAAAGATTTCAAGGATTTGGACAAGCAGATTCATCGGAGCCAAGTCCAATAGAAAAAAAACCTAAAAAAGCAGTAGGAGAATATATAGATTTTGAGGAGATTGATTAATATACTTTTATACGCTTTCGCGAAAGCGTATTAATACTCATACCCAAATAATTTACTAATATGTCCTTTAAGTAAGAGGATAGTCTAGGTGATCTTCATCTTTTTTCCGTTATTTTTGTGTGTATACTTTAATTTGTTTTTATGAATTTTCAATTCAAGCGTTTCTTACCACACTTTCTGGTTGTTATAGGATTTATCGTTGTGTCTTTATTATACTTCAGTCCAGTGTTATCGGGTAAAATGATTTACCAAAATGATATCAAGTTGTATGAAGGTATGGCTAAACAACAAAAAGATCATAGACTTAAAACGGGAGAAGAAACATATTGGAACAATGCTGCATATGGAGGAATGCCTACCTATCAAATGGGAGCTAAGTTCCCTCATGATTATATGGACAAATTAGATAGAGTTATTAGATTCTTACCACGTCCAGCTGATTATTTATTTCTATACTTATTGAGTTTTTATGTATTGATGCTTGTGATGCGAGTTCCTTGGAAGTACGCAATTATTGGCGCATTAGCTTTTGGACTGTCTACGTATCTCATCATTATTATTGGAGTAGGGCATAATGCAAAAGCACATGCAATAGCCTATTTCCCTCTTGTACTTTCAGGAATTATACTCACATTTCAAAAACGATATATATGGGGCTTTATACTTACAGCTGTTGCTATGGGGCTGGAAGTACAAGCAAATCATTATCAAATGACCTATTATTTAGGTCTTGCAGTGATTGTTTTAGGAATAGCATACCTCATAGATGCCTATAAAAAGAAAGAACTTCTTCATTTCTTTAAATGTATAGGGGTGTTACTTTTTGCTGTTACGTTAGGGCTTGCAACTAATGCGACAACTTTACTATCAACAGCTGAGTATGCAAAAACAAGTATACGTGGAGAAAAATTACTTAACGACCCTACGGCAATAGGAAGTGATAGTGGCGATGGGTTGGATTATGAGTATATCACAGAGTATAGTTATGGAAAATTAGAATCTTTAAACCTGTTGATTCCTAAGTTTATGGGTGCTGGAAGAATTTCTGATTTAGGAAATGATTCTGCTTTTTATAAAAAACTACTTCAATTAGGTGTTTCTCCAGGAGAAGCTAAATATTATACAAATAGACCTTTATATTGGGGAGAACAACCTTTTGTTGAAGCACCTCCATATCTTGGTATTACAGTTGTTTTTCTAGCTCTATTAGGTTTATTATTAATTAAAGGAAGATTGCGATGGTGGTTGTTAGGAGGTATTATACTCTCATTATTTTTGAGTTGGGGGAAAAACTTTGAAGGATTGACACGCTTTTTTATTGACTATATTCCATTTTATAACAAATTTAGAGCTGTATCTAGTATTCAAGCTATTTTAGAGTTTCTAGTACCTATAGCTGCTGTTTTTGGATTATATCACTTTTTTAATGATAAGCTTCATGGTAAAGAAAGACTCAAAAAGTTATTAATAACTTCAAGTATACTAGGAGGGTTATGTTTACTATTTTACCTTTTTGGAGGAAGTTTATTTGATCTTAGATCTTCTGCAGAAGAAGAAATGGCAAGAAATCAAGGAGAGATTCTGGATGCTATAAAAGATGATCGTCTAACGGTTTTAAAAAGTGATAGTTTACGCTCATTGTTATTCATTATAGGAATTGCAGGTATTTTATGGGGTACGTTTAAAAAGAAAATTTCAGAAAATATAGCTATTGTTGTTATAGGTGTTTTTATAGTATTAGACTTAGTTGGAGTAGATAGAAGAAGTGTCAATGAGGATAATTTTATTTCGGAGAGAGAATATAGACAGAATTTTGAGACAACTCCCACTGATGATGAAATCTTAAAAGATGATGGATATTTCAGAGTATTAGATAATTTCAGAGGGTTTAATAACTCGCATGCTTCTTATTTCTTTAATTCCCTTAATGGATATTCAGCAGTACGCCCTCGTCGTATGGAAGACATTTATGACAAGATTCTTTCTGGTAAAATAGGCGTCCTTAATATGCTTAATGTGAAGTATATTATTCAAGACAATGAAGGGAATATGTTTGCAAACCGTAATCCATATGCTAATGGTCCAGCTTGGTTTGTAGATGAAATACAATTATTGCCAGATTACAATAGTGTATATGATGCGTTAGATAGTATAGATACTAAGAAAGTAGCTGTTCTTCGAGATGTATATAAAGATGAGTTGAATGGTTTTGCTCCTATAAAAGATAGTCTTGCTTCTGTTCAAGTAATAAAGACATCACCTAACTATATGGAATATACTACAACAAATGCAAACGATGGATTTGTTGTTTTTTCTGAAGCCTATTATAAAAATGGTTGGATAGCAACAATAGATGAAGTAGAGACCTCTATTTTTGAAACAGATTATATGTTGAGAGGTTTGAAAGTTCCTAAAGGAACACATACTATTCAATTTACATTTGACCCCCCGGTAGTTAAAAAAGGAGGTACAATTATGCTTGTGAGTAGTATTATATTGCTTCTTTTTATGATAGGAGGAATATACATGAATTTTAAAAATAGAGATCAATATACAGCTATAGAAGAAGCTTAATTTTTCATGTCAAAAAAAGTACTTATCATTTGTTATTACTGGCCTCCTGCAGGAGGACCTGGCGTTCAACGATGGTTAAAATTTGTAAAGTACTTACCACAATTTGATATAAACCCAGTAGTATATGTACCAGAAAACCCTAAATACCCGATTATAGACACAACACTTTTACAAGAAGTTCCAAAGGGAGTTCTAATACTTAAACAACCTATAAAAGAACCGTATCGATTTGCAAGTGTGCTTTCGCGAAAGCAAACAAAAACCATTAGCTCAGGCATTGTACCTAAACAAACCAAACAGACGTTGGTACAAAAACTTATGTTATATATTCGTGGTAATTTTTTTATTCCTGATGCCAGAATAGGGTGGGTGAAACCTTCTGTAAAATACCTAAAGACGTATATTCAGAAACATCAAATAGAAACTATTATTACGACAGGACCTCCACATAGTTTACATCTTATTGGAATGCAACTTAAAGCAAAAATAGAAGAAGAGGATTCTACAAGAATTATAAAGTGGATTGCTGATTTTAGAGATCCTTGGACGACAATTGGATATCACAATAAATTAAAGATGACTCTAAAATCAAAGCAGGAACATAAAAAATTAGAATATAATGTATTAACTACTGCAGATACTGTTATTGTAACAAGTCCAACTACAAAAAAAGAATTCGAAGCTATTACAAAACAACCTATTGCAGTTATTACTAATGGATTTGATACAGAACAACCCGAGAAAGCAATAATACCTACTCGTTTTATACTTTCACATATAGGATCATTACTATCTGATCGTAATCCTATTGTTTTATGGAAAGTACTGTCTAAACTAGTTAGTACTAATGAAGTGTTTAAAAATAGTTTTAGACTTAGATTAGCTGGTAAAATAAGTCAAGAAGTAATTGACACTATAGGAACATATGATCTTACTTCTTATGTAGATAATATAGGATATGTCTCTCACGAAGAAGCAATACAATTACAACGAGAAGCTGCTGTACTACTATTAATAGAGATAGATGCCGAAATCACAAAAGGAATTATTCCAGGAAAAGTATTTGAATACCTATCTGCGCAGCGACCTATTCTTGGAATAGGACCTAAGGACGCTGATGTAGAAGAGATCATCAGTTCAACACATAGTGGACATTATATAACGTATGAAGAAGAAGATAAATTAGAACAATTGATATTACAATTATTTGAGAATTATAAATCTCCACATTGGAACGATAGAGGTGATGCTTTCTCAAAATACCATAGAAAAGAATTAACTAGTACTCTTGCTACGCTTATTAAAAATGTATCATAACTATGGGAATCGTAATTAAGCAATCGTTTAATAACCTTGTTACAACCTACTTAGGATTTGTTATAGGAGCGCTTAATACATTATTTCTGTATATTAATTTTATGTCTGAAGACTATTATGGATTAGTAAGTTTTATTGTCTCTACAGCCATGATTTTAATGCCGTTTATGGCTTTTGGCGTACACAATACATTAGTGAAGTTTTACTCTGCATATGAAGGTAAAGAACAAAGTGTATTTTTAAATTGGATGCTCATATTACCTTTAGTGATAGCTATTCCTGGAGCTTTAATTTGTTTCTTTTTTTATGAGAAAATAGGTTTGTTTTTGTCTACAAAAAATGCAGTTGTATATGATTATGTGTGGTACATTTTTATACTTGCTGTCGCAGCTGCATATTTTGAAGCTTTCTTTGCCTGGTCTAAAGTGCAATTTAAAACGATATTTGGTAATTTTATGAAGGAAGTATTTCATAGGCTAGGAATTACTCTCCTTCTTACTTTATTAGCTTTTGATAGTATTACTGTAGATGCTTTCTTAAAAGCACTTGTAGGAGTATATATACTTCGTATGTTTGTGATGAATTTATATGCGTTTATGCTTAAAAGACCTACATATATACGTCATACTATAAGAAGCATATATACATCAACAAAACGTCCAAAAGACTTTACATCTATTCTTAAGTATACAACTCTTATCATCATAGCTGGTTCTATAGCTAGTCTATTACTTGATCTAGATAAATTTATGTTAGGCTTGTATGAGTCTATTGAAAATGTCGCTTTTTATTCAGTTGCAATTTATATCGCAACTGTCATTGCTGTTCCTGCAAGAGCCATGCATCAAATTACGTACCCTATGGTGGCAAAAATGCTTAACGAAAAACGATACGATGATATGCGTACCTTGTATCATAAGAGTTCATTGACATTATTTGTCATTGCGTCTCTATTATTCTTGTTGATTGTTTGTAATCTAGCAAGTTTGTATGATATGGTAACAGATAGCTATAGAAGTGGATTGTATGTGGTGCTATTTATTGGAGCGGCTAAGCTATTAGATAATTGTCTCGGGATTAATAATGCAATACTATATAATAGCGATTATTATAGAATTATACTTGTACTAGGAGTGATATTAATTATTATAGCGATCATTCTTAATACTGTTTTTATACCAATTTATGGGATTAATGGAGCTGCTATTGCCACGTTTGTTGCTTCTGTTTTGTATACATTATTTAAAATTGTTATCGTATATAAGAAGTTTAGAATGCAACCATTTACAATAGGGTCTCTCAAAACCTTCTTATTATTGATCTTGTTTTTTAGTGCATTTTATTTTTGGGATTTTACATTTCACCCTTTTGTCAATATTGCTATAAAATCTACCCTGCTAGGAGTAGGATACCTTCTTTCTGTTTATTTTCTTAATGTATCTAGTGATGT
>CAYYSK010000024.1:0-23253 GCA_964474345.1 uncultured Flavobacteriaceae bacterium | reverse complement strand
CAAATTCTTCTTCATTCATTCCTTTCCAAGCATATACTGGAATTCCAGCATCTGCGATCGCTGCGGCTGCTTGATCTTGTGTAGAAAATATATTACAAGAACTCCAAGTAACTTCAGCACCTAGTGCTTGTAATGTTTCAATCAATACGGCTGTTTGAATCGTCATATGAAGACATCCAGCGATACGAGCTCCCTTAAGAGGTTGCTCATTTTTATATTCTTCACGAAGAGACATTAATCCTGGCATTTCTGCTTCTGCAAGTTCGATCTCTTTACGACCCCATGCTGCCAATGAAATATCTTTTACTTTGTACGGTACGTACGGTGCTGTTTTTGTACTCATTATTAGTATCTTTGATTATAGCAAATTGCGTGCAAAATTACGTAATATCTTACAGTTCTCATGCCTCTTTACAAAACAATAACAATTAACTCGCAAACAACCGTCTATATTTGGAAGATAGAAGAGGATATTCATACGCTTTCGCAAAACATAAAACTCACTGATCATTGCCAGCAAAGAGTAGATAGTATGAAATCAGAATTGCATCAACGAGGCTTTATGAGTGTACGTCATCTCCTTGCTGAAGCGGGATACACAGATCATGACTTATATTATGACACTCTTGGAAAACCACACCTCAAAGATGGAAAACATATCTCTATCACACATTCTTTTACTTTTTCTGGGATCATTGTAAGTAATCAAGATGTAGGGATCGATATTGAGATGCAACGCGATAAAATATTACGTATCGCTCATAAATTTACTCCTTTTGAAGAATATAAAACACTTGCAAACACAGAAGCAGTGATCAGAAAACTCACTATCGTATGGGGTGCAAAGGAGTCATTATACAAGCTATATGCACAAGAAGGATTAAGTTTTTTAAAGCATATTGATGTACAAGATTTCTATTTTGATGATGCAAAAACTACAGCTAGTGTTACATACGAAGGTATAAAGTCTATCTATGATATTCATTTCACAGAATTTGAAGGGTTTACTTGTGTTTATGGATTTTGATTCTACTAAAATAGCATATAATATGATAACGATTAAATAAAAAATGCTTAAAAAGATCTTTACATTTTTTCTATTAATACTAATATTTTCTTGTAATCAAAAACTAGAAAGACAATCTGTATCTATTGCAAGTCACTATAATCATATTCCGTATTGTCATTCTATAAATATTACTAATCCAATTAATATTCCAGAGGATATAAAGAAACTTTCTCAAGCTTCTTTGAGGCAAAAGTTAGGAGATTCAATAAGCAAGCTATTAGTTTTTGAAAGCACGCAAATATTGTCAGATAAGCCGTTATCTATTATAGAAAAACAAGGCGTTACTGACATTATTATGTACGGAAATGATTCTATTACAGTTTCAAATTCAAAAAAATGTAATTTTGCATACAACTACCCTATACACAGAATGTTTTATACATTACAACTTCCAGAAGTTGGGTTAAAAGATATTAAACTTAATCTTATTATAGATAGTAAAAACAGTATTCTAAATACGATCCGTTTTCCTACACACAACTACAACAGAAATAAACTAGATATCATTCCTATAGATAGTGTATATTCTGAGGTAGAAAGACGCGAGATTTCAAGAAAAAAATTACATCTCGATGCTTGGTATAGTCAAAACAAAGACGTTCTTTTCTGGTCTGTAGAAACTATTATTAGTCAAGGAAGTATATTAGGAGGAGGTTGCATTCCAGAGGTTGAATATCATTTTCAGATAAATAGTAAAACAGGAGAAATCATTACCTTTTCTGAAAACAATAAAGAGGCCTATTTTTTAGACAGATATACATCTTATTAATGACACTTTATCAGCATATACAATCTTCACAAAAGCAAGACAAGCGACTTCTTGCTATTCTTATTGATCCAGATAAATTTGTTACTGAGTATGCTTTCGCGAAAGCGTACTTAGAAAAATTACCTTCTAAAACCACACACATTTTTGTAGGGGGAAGTACCGATCCTAAAAACAGTATAGAAACAGTTGTAAAAAAGCTCAAACAACACACAAAAATTCCTATTATTTTATTCCCTGGAGCATATACTCAAATCACACCTAAAGCTGACGGGATTTTGTTTTTATCATTATTATCAGGGCGTAATCCAGAATACCTTATTGGACAACAAGTAAAAGGCGCAAAACATATACAAGAAAGTAATCTAGAAGTTATTCCTACTGGATATATCTTAATAGATGGCGGGAAAGAGACTTCTGTACAAAGGGTAAGTGAGACGTTACCCATATCTCAAAAAGAAGTAGACACTATTGTAAACACAGCGCTAGCTGGACAATATTTAGGAAAAAAATGCATCTATCTAGAAGCTGGTAGTGGCGCTCTATACCCTATTGCTACTCAGATTATACAGGCTGTAAAGGAAGTTATTGATATTCCATTAATTGTAGGAGGCGGTATACGATCACAAAAAATCATGGAAGAAATATATCAAGCTGGAGCAACGATAGTTGTTATCGGCACAGCTTTTGAAGACGATAGTTGGAAATAAATCTTTACTTTCTCAGAAAGTCTTATTTTTAACCTATGAAACTGAAAATACAAACTACACTTTTATTCCTACTTATATCGTTCTCTGTATTTGCTCAGAGGTTTCAAATAATTGATGCATTGGCAAAAACTCCCGTATCCTTTGCTACAATCTCTTTTGGAGATGGACGAGGCACTTTTGCAGGAGAAGATGGTGTTTTTGATTTTGAACAAAAAAAATATGCAGATATTGACTCTTTACATATCTCTGCTATTGGGTTTAAAGAACGTGCTTTTAGCACTACAAATCTTCCATCTACAATTGCATTAATGCCAGAAGCAAGTCAACTGTCTGAAGTAATTGTTACAGCTCCAAAAAGAGGAAAATTTAAAACAAAAAAATTAAAAGCAATTACACATTCAGACATACATACAAGTTGGTTACCAACTGTAGAAAGTGAAGTTGCCGTACTTTTTAAACGCTATGAGGCCAAAACAACTCGAATAGCAAAACTTATGATTCCTATAAATGCTGAAACGCAATACCAATCTAAAGGAAAAGGAAAGTACGCTACTATTTTTAGAATTCAATTTTATGACAATGAAGGAGGAATTCCTGGAAAACCAATTGTTCATGAAAAAATTGTTTTTGCCATTGATCAAGATGCCGAAAAAGTATTTGAATTAGAAATTCAATCAAAACAAATTTTCATTCCTGAAAATGGTGTTTTTGCTTCTATACAAGTATTAGGGTATGCTAATAATGAAGGTAAACTAGCGCAATCTAAAAAGTATAGAGAGGTTAAAACCCGTCGTGGAATTCAAAAAATATCAACAGCTTTTAGACCTTTGCTCCCTTTTACCAATCAATTGAGTTCTCAAAAAACATTTGTGCGTCGCATTTTTTTAAACAATAAAAAATGGCAAGTATTTGATAAAACGTATAATGAAAACTCAAATCTTATACTATCTGGCTCTCGCAACTATGGTATGGGAGCTACTTTTCACGTATTTGAAGACAAGAAAAAATAAGAAGACAATTGTAAAAAGTTAATCATAAAGGATATGTCAGAGATCTTTGATTTTCTTTTTGGGCAGTATTCAGAATATGCAACCTATAAAATTTGGTTAGAAATTATTGCCGTTATATTTGGAGGTTTATCTGTTTGGTTTAGTAAACGCAATCACATTCTTGTATATCCAACTGGAATTATAAGCACCCTCATTTTTGTATACCTATGTCTTACTTGGGATTTAATAGGTGATATGATGATTAATGGATATTACTTTATAATGAGTATCTATGGGTGGTATATCTGGACTAGAAAAGTAGATGA
The DNA here is from genome assembly GCA_964474345.1 of uncultured Flavobacteriaceae bacterium. GTDB lineage: Bacteria > Bacteroidota > Bacteroidia > Flavobacteriales > Flavobacteriaceae > Dokdonia. The sequence goes on along the minus strand of CAYYSK010000024.1, from coordinate 19,393 downwards.
AACCCGTGTTACTCCTATTACTCGTACAACAGCTAAAGAAAAGCAATACTGTATTTATATAGGGATTGCAACGCTTGTTTTTGTATACTTCGTATATAAAAGTTTTGATAAATGGACAGGTTGGGTAGCTTATGTAGATACTATAACAACAGCTATTTTCTTTGTTGGGATGTGGCTTATGGCAAGACGCAAAATAGAAAATTGGATTTTCTGGATTATTGGAGATCTTATTTCTATTCCATTATATTTTTACAAAGGATATACCTTTACGAGTTTTCAATATTTAATTTTTACTATTATCGCTATTCAAGGGTACCTAGCATGGAAGAAGTACTTAAACAACACCACAGCAATTGCATAAGAATATGCCTTTTTGGACCAGAGAGTAGCGGAAAGAGTACGCTTTCGCGAAAGCTATCTCAATATTATAATGCGCCTCTTGTTCCTGAATATGCAAGAGAGTATCTCCAAAATCTTTGGGAGAAAGAACAAAAAATCTGTAGACCTAAAGATATACTTCCCATTGCTAAAGGGCAAATGCAGTTAGAAAACAAAGCTGTTTCTAAAGCGACTAATCTCCTGATTTGCGATACAGATCTTCTTACTACAAAAGTCTATAGCGAAGTATATTATAAAGGATGGTCTCCAGAATTATTGACCAAATATGCCTTAAAAAACAACTATGATTTGTACCTTTTGACCTATATCGACACCCCGTGGGAGGCCGATGATTTAAGAGATCGGCCTGAACAAAGGCAAGAAATGTTTGATTATTTTAAAAACGCATTAGAACACAATAACAGAAGATATATTCTGTTAAAAGGTTCTGTAGAAGAGCGCATGCAGCTAGCTACTAAAACTATAAACCAATTACTACTTTGAATTTCACTCAAACAGATACCCAAGTACTCTTAGAAAAAGGAATATCAGAAGATCAGGTACAACATCAAGTTACGCTATTTAAGCAAGGACTTCCATATATAGATTTAAGAGACCCTGCCATTATTGGACATGGTATCTATGCATATACAGAAAAGGAAAATGAGGGTTTTGTCTCTTTTTTTGAATCTCAAAAAGAAGAGTTATCGTTGCTTAAATTTATTCCAGCATCTGGTGCAGCCACTAGAATGTTCAAATTCTTATTTGAATTTATAGAAGATTATAATCCAGCTACAGAAACTGTAAATGCGTATATCAACAGAACACAAGCGCAAGAGTTACGATTGTTTTTTGTAGGGTTAGACAGCTTTCCTTTTTATAAAAAAGTACGCAAACAGTTAAAAAAGAGGTATGGTAAAAAAGAGCAATCTAATGTAGATCTTAATAGAATACGTTTTGTGAAAATAATGTTGGAAGAAGAAGGACTTAATTTTGGTAAAAAACCTAAAGGGCTATTTCCTTTTCATAAATACAAATATCATAATGCTTCTGCATTTGAAGAACATCTTTTTGAAGCTGCATTATATGCAAAAACAGGTGATACCGCTAGGTTACATTTTACAATTTCTAAAGAGCATCAAGCTAAATTTAAAAAGCAATTTTCTAAAGCAAAAAAAAGGATTGAAAAAAAAACAAAGACTCGTTTTGACATTTCTTATTCTTTTCAATCATCTGCTACAGACACGATTGCAGTAACTCAAGAGAATATACCATATAGACAAAAAAACGGATGTCTCCTATTTAGACCTGGAGGACATGGCTCGTTAATTCAGAATCTCAATGATCTAGAAGCAGATATTATCTTTATAAAAAACATAGATAATGTCGTAGTATCTTCCTATGAAGAACAAGTAGCGTATCATAAAAAAGTGCTCGCGGGAAAACTTTTAAATCTTCAGCAACAAGCTTTTAAATACACACGTCTCATTGATGAACAAGAAGTAGATGAACCCAAAATTTTAGAGATTGTTCATTTTTTACAAAATGAGTTTAGCTTAAAGCTTTCTATAGATTTTGAAAAATTCTCTCAAAAATATCAGATTGAATATTTACGTGAGCAATTAGATAGACCTATACGTGTATGTGGCATGGTTAAAAATGAAGGAGAACCTGGTGGAGGGCCATTTTGGGTAAAACATGAAAGCGGACGTATTAGTTTACAAATTGTAGAAAGTGTACAGATAGATCCTAACAATCCTCATCAACAAAACATTGTTGCAAAAGCAACACATTTTAATCCCGTGGATGTCGTTTGTGGTATTAAAAATTATAAAGGAGAAAAATATGATTTATCACGTTTTATAGATCCTAAAGCTGCATTTATTGCGCATAAAACTATTGAAGGAAAACCTATAAAAGCGCTGGAACATCCTGGATTATGGAATGGAGCAATGGCTTTTTGGAACACCATTTTTGTAGAAGTACCTCTTATTACTTTTAATCCTGTAAAAACAGTAAATGACCTTTTAAAACCTGCACATCAAATGAGTAGGAATAAAGAATAATGCATGAACAAAGAATTACTTCTTAGCGAACTTAATTTTAAAGCTTCTAGAAGTAGTGGGTCAGGAGGTCAACATGTAAACAAAACAAGTACACGTATTGAGTTATTTTGGTCTTTAAACAATTCTCAATGTTTTTCTGAAGAAGAAAAAGTACGTTTACGAGAAAAGCTACACAATCGTCTCACCAAAGAATACATGCTTATCCTTTCTTCTGGTCAGACTCGAAGTCAATTTAAAAATAAAGAACGGGTCATTACTCGTTTTTTTGAGCTAATAGAAACCGCTCTTATACTTCCTAAAGCACGTAAAAAATCTAAACCTTCCCGTGCTTCAAAACTTAAACGACTACAATCTAAAAAACAACTCTCAGAAAAGAAAGCAAATAGAAAAAGACCAGACTACTAAATTATATTGCTTTTAGAATAGCCTTAATTAGAAACTATAATCCCATTACCATTGCGCTCTACACGATAAGGTACCATGGCAAAATCTAACACTTGTCCAGAAGATTGTCCAGTAAATAAGTTATATCTATTTGCATCTTCACACTGACTAACGACCTCAATACCATCTATAACCATAGTAGAACATTCATTGGGAACACGATTTGGATCGGCGGCTTCCCAAGCACGTAATCCACTTCCGGTATTAATTACAAAAACCCCCCTTACACCACCATTGGGTACAAATACGGGATTACTTGGTATCTCTAAATCTAATACATCTATACCTCCAAGCTGAACACTAAAGTTTATATCGATAATAAACGGGTTACTATTACGTCGGTCGTCTGAAGAACAACTAGAGAAGGCAATTAGAAGGATGCTTAAAAGTATGATAGTACGCATGTGAGAAATGTATATAATTATAAATGTTAAAATATGCTTTTGCGAAAGCATAGCGCTTAAAAGCTGCAATTTACTACAAAACGATGAAGCCACTAAAATATTTTGTATATTCGTAAGACAAATCCCGTGAGAATGGGATTTTTTTGTTCCCGCCTCGTCGGGAATTCTTATATCATAAAATCAAGCCGGTATAAAGGCATTAAAAATATAGAATATGGGTAAAGTAAATTATTACACTGCCGAAGGATTAAAAAAACTAAAAGATGAGCTTAATCAATTACGAGATATAGAACGTCCTAAAGCATCTCAAGATATTGCCGAAGCTAGGGATAAAGGGGACTTAAGTGAAAATGCAGAATATGATGCTGCAAAAGAAGCGCAAGGAATGCTGGAAATGCGTATTTCAAAAATGGAAGAGCTTGTTTCTAATGCTCGTATTATAGACGAATCTCAACTCGATACTAGTAAAGTGCTTGTACACTCTACTGTTAAGATTAAAAATCAAATTAATGGTATGGAGATGACTTATAAATTGGTTGCTCAAAATGAAGCCGATATTAAAACAGGAAAGATTTCTGTCGATTCACCTATAGGAAAAGGGCTTTTAGGAAAACAAGTAGGGGATATTGCAGAGATACAAGTACCAAAAGGGGTTATGAAGTTTGATGTTATAGAAATCACTAGAGATTAACTTGAAGATAAACTTGAACTTGAAAAATTAAGGTTGTGGAAAAACCATTTGACTTAAGTGAAAGATTAGAGGATTTTGCCGTTTCTGTTATTTTACTTTATGACAAAAAACCTTTTGAATCGTACTATTTTAAACAAATTTATCGATAAAAATGAGCAACTTATTAGAATTAATTATAGTCGATAGAATTAAAAAATGTAAATGAAGTATTTTCGACTTCAGTTTCAGCTTCATTTTCAAGTTCAAATTCAATAACTATGGCAAGTATTTTTACAAAAATTATTAATCGAGAGATTCCAGGTCATATCATCTATGAAGATGATCATCATATTGCACTATTAGACATAAATCCCAATACAAAGGGTCATACGTTATGTATTCCAAAAGAAGAAGTCAATCGTATTTTTGATCTTTCTGAAGAAGCCTATTTGGATCTTATGGCATTTTCTCGAAAAATAGCTATGGCTTTAGAAAAAGCAGTTCCTTGTGAGCGCATTGGTGTAAGTGTTATAGGTCTTGAAGTACCGCACGTACATGTGCATTTAATTCCGCTTCAATCTATGGAAGATGCACGTTTTATTAATAAAATAACTATGACTTCAGAAGGTTTTAAAGAATTAATAGAGCGTATGAAAGTCTATTTATAAAATTCCTTGCAATTTTAAGTATTGTAATAAGATGATCGTTTTTGCATCTTTGATTTCTTCTGTTATTTGAAATTAACAAAAAAGTAACTAATATCTATCTGTAAATCATTAATTTAGATATATTACTAATTATTAAATACAAACATCCTGTTAAAAGACATTGCAAAGTTAAATGGGATTCAACAATTAAAAAAGAATCATCAAAAGGAAATTAATAGAGGTATTGATCCTACTCCGATCTCTAGCGCTTGTGAAGAATTTGCTCAAATACAAGGAGAAATTGCCCTAGCGAGAGGGGGTAATTATTTTTAAGCATACTTTAACGCTATAGCGTTTTGCCTTAGTAAAACTAAATAGTTACATTATTAAATACCCATTCTTATATTTCACTTTATGAAACTGATTCTAATCTTTTTCCTTATTGGAATTAACACTTTGTTAATTGGTCAAAATTCAATAAATACAATTATCTATTCTGCTAAACAACGGGGTTCAGACATTGGCAAAGATGCTTCTAAAAGTTTATCATTTAAAAACTCTAAAAAAGAATTTATAAGAAATGTTGAAAAATTACAATTCGAATTAATCTTTAGTGATAAAGAAGCAAATTTTAGAGTGATAGAACGTTTATTCTCAGATAGAGAGACGATGCAAATGAAAATGGCTCTTCTTCTCGTAAGAGGTAATGGATTTTTTTACACAAATCTTGATAAGAATATAATACAAGAACAAAAAGAAACTTTAGGAGAATTTTTTATTATAGAAAAAAAAATAAATCAATTAGAATGGATACTTGAATCAGAAACCAAAAAAATAGGAGACTATACGTGTTATAAAGCTACTGGAATTAAATATGGGAGAAATCGTTACAATGAAATAACAGAAGTTCCTATTACAATTTGGTATGCTCCAGAGCTTCCTTATAGAGTAGGCCCTTTTGAAGCTGCGGGACTCCCTGGTTTAGTACTACAATACGATTTAGGCACATTTTCTTGGAAAGCAGACAGGATTAATCTTCGAAATAAAAACTATACTTTTGAAGTGCCTAATAAAGGAGAGATCTTAACAGAAGAAGAATTAAACGACCGCATTAATGGAAAGGCTAAACATATTCGGCAACGATAGTCTCAATTATATAAAATGAAAATATACTAATGATCGCTTCTCAAAAAAAGATCACAGATTCTTATAAAGAAGTTATTTAGAATATCTATATTAAAAAAACACTTGTTAAGAGTTTTTATTTTCAATAAATTAGGCATGTTTTTGCTTCAATGAGTTCATTTACAACAGTTGACATTTCAGAAGAAGATGGTTATTGTGATGATTTGGCTGAATTCCGATATTATCGGATTTGGTCAAGCTACGGCAACGACTGTTTACCAATCAACCTTAGAAAGTTGTTATCTTTTAGGAGGCGATACAGATCTTGAAGTTCAATTATAATGAATTTATATAATATCAAAAAAAACTTTTTTTTATAGCCCTCATTATGATATGGGGGCTACATCTTAATGCCCAGGAAATAGAAGTCACATATCAAGCTACTGCTAAACATGTAAAAAATTCTAGTAAAGAAACTAATGATTTTACAAAAAAACTAGCAAATTATGCTAACTCAGCTTTACCAAATATTAATTTTAAAGTTATTTCAAATGGTTCAGTCCAGAAGTTTTTTTATGAAGAAGCAATGATAAGTGATTTTAATGGTAAGACTTGGTTAAATGTAGCAATATTAATAGCAATAGACGGGAAACAAATATATAGTGACTACTCTAATAATAAATCATATTATGAATCCAATCAGATATCAAAAATCAGAAGTGTAGAAATAGACAATATAGATTGGACAATTGTAAATGAATCAAAAATAATTATGGATTATAAATGCCACAAAGCAACAGCTAAAATAAAAGATGTAAATAAAGAAGATAAATTATCTCCTCCATCTATAGCATGGTTTTGTCCTGATTTAAATTATAATGGTGGCCCCACACCATATGCATCTCTTCCTGGTTTTATTTTAGAATTAGAAAGTGAAAAAATCAAATTCACTGCAACTAAAGTTGAAATAAAAAAAAGTAATAGCATAAAAATACCTCAATACAAATCAGAAGATGTATTACCACACATAGAGTGGAATAACTATTTTGCCAAGAACAATCCAGTATCTCGTCTAAGAAATTAAAAAGTCTTAAATATGAAAATTAGAGGCTTTTACTATTTTTCACTAATCCTGTCATTGACAGGATTTTTTACTATTAATGCTCAAAACACTTTACTTAGTGGCACCATTTCAGATAGTTTGAATCAACCGCTTCAAAGTGCAAATGTACTTGCTATCCCTGCTTCTCAAAATGAACAAATTAAGTTTTCTATTACTGATACCAGGGGCAACTACAAACTTAATTTACAACGAGACGTCTCCTATTCTTTAGAAGTAAGTTATCTAGGGTATACTCCTTTTAAAGACTCTATAACCCTTACAAAAAATACTACTCGCAATATACGCTTAACACCTAATAATGAAACCTTAGATGAAATTATTCTTACAGAACGCACGCCTGTAAAAGTCAGAGAAGATACGATTACTTATCGACCAGAAAAATTCCTTACAGGAGAAGAACGAAAACTTCGTGATGTTCTTAAAAAATTACCAGGTCTTGACGTAGATAGAGAGGGGAATGTAAAAGTAAATGGTAAAGAAGTTACAAAACTACTGGTAGATAGTAAGGAATTTTTTACAGGAGACGAAAAACTAGGAGTAAACAATATCCCCGCAGATGCAGTAGATGAAATTGAAGCACTTGATAATTATACAGAAGTTGCTTTTTTAAAGGGTTTAAGTGATAGTGAGCAACTAGCTCTTAATATAAAATTAAAAGAAGGCAAGAAAAAATTTGCCTTTGGTGAGGTAGAAGTTGGTGCGGGTATTAAAGATAGGTATACACTCCATCCCACACTATTTTATTATAGCCCAAAAACAAGCGTAAACGCCATTGGAGATTTTAACAATACAGGGCAGAAGGCTTTTACCACTCAAGATTATGTAAATTTTGAAGGAGGGTTTTCAAGATTTTCAGAAGATCCTACTGCGTTTTTTAGGCTTTTTAATGATGAGTTTGCACGTTTTTTATCACAACAAGACTTTATCTTTAATCGAAATAACTTTGGAGCAGTTTCACTCAACCAGAAGCTTACAAAATCATTAGATTTAAGTGCCTATTCAATCTTCTCTCAAGGTACGTTACAATCTCGATAATCAAAAGTTACTTTATGGAGTGTGGCCCAATTATCTGAAAGCAATGTTTTTTCTATGTTTTTTAAATATTCAGGTATCATACAAGTTTTAATGATATTTGCATGGTTGTCCCTTTATCTATTTCACTTTTAAGAACACTAACCCGTCCATTATGATATTCTTCTACAATGCGTTTTGCAAGAGACAATCCTAATCCCCAACCACGTTTTTTTGTTGTAAAGCCAGGTTCAAAAACACTGTGAAACTTACTTTTAGGAATTCCTTTCCCTGTATCAGAAATAAGAACTTTAGCATTATTTGAATCACGTATAATTACTACAGAAAGATTCCCTTTTCCCTTCATAGCATCAATTGCGTTTTTAAACATATTTTCTATTGTCCAACCATACAACTGTTTGTTAAGCATTACGGGAAGTTCTCCTTCGGGAAGGTCAATAGAAAATTTAATAAGTTTAGAACTACGATTTTCTAAATACTCAAAAGCCAACTTCGTTTCCAGAATAATATCCACCTCTTTCAAATCTGGTACAGAACCTATTTTACTAAAACGATCCGTAATCGTTTCTAATCGGTCAATATCCTTGGTCATTTCTTTGATATAATCAGGATTGACATCTTCAGTTTTTAATATTTCTGTCCACCCAACAAGTGATGACAATGGGGTCCCTATTTGATGTGCTGTTTCTTTGGCCATACCTGCCCAAAGTAAATTTTGCGCAGATGTTTTTGAAGTCAAATAATAAAAATAAATAAGAGCTATAAACAACACTACAACGACCAATAGCGCAATGGGAAAATATTTAAGTTGTCCTATAGTGGGAGAATTTCCATAATAAATTATATTTGTTTTTACACCATCCCAAACAATCTCTAGAGGTTGATTTGTGATTTCGAATTGGCTAGCCATGACCGCCAATTCTTCTTGTGTCATCTTATTACCATTTGGAATATTGGTTGGATTATAAATTTCTTCTTCCAGATTATAGGTAAGTGTCGGGATCGTATTATTTTCAGAAATAATTGATAAGTACAAATTTGTTAATGACTCACTGAATTGCTCCGCATTTCTATTTTCTGGTAAAATATCTGATGTCTCAGCAATCGCTCTATTAGCTGCTGCATATACCTCCATTTTACTACGTTCCGATTCTTTAAGTTGATCAAAAAACAAAAGCACATTCCACAAAATAAGTGTGGTAATAATTAAAGAAGATATTATAATAAACCACCTTGCATATTGAGGCTTAGGGCTAAAATTCATACGATAATTTCTTAAAATCTGGACAATTTAATAAGATTCGAGTTTACTAAATATAGAATTTAAAGTCTTAAAAATGTTCTTAAAGACATAAAAACTTTTAATCTATAAAAACAAACGAGATAATACTCCCTCTAGTATATAAGAAATGATAACTTAAAGTGTACAAATCTCTTTTTGTCTTTTCCTACCTTTGAAAAAAGTTTTTATGCAAACAATAGATCCAAAAGAGCTTCCTATTTCAAAATTGTTTGGGCATCTTACTGGAGCAGTAGGACCTCGTCCTATTGCTTTTGCAAGTACCATAGACGCACAAGGGAATGTAAATCTTGCCCCTTTTAGTTTTTTTAATGTTTTTGGAGCAAACCCTCCTATCCTAGTATTTTCTCCATCGAGAAGTGGGCGCGATAATAGTACAAAAAACACTTTGGACAATGTTTTAGAAGTGCCAGAAACTACGATAAATATTGTAGATTATAAGATGGTACAACAAATGAGTCTAGCGAGTACTGCTTATGAAAAAGGAGTAAATGAATTTACAAAAGCAGGGCTTACAGAACTCACTTCAGAAACGGTTCAACCTCCTCGAGTTGCAGAGTCACCTGTACAATTTGAATGTAAAGTAATAGAAGTAAAACCCCTAGGCACACAGGGAGGTGCAGGAAATCTTGTGATTTGCGAAATTCTTAAAATTCACATAAAAGAAGAAGTATTAGATACTAATGGAGCTATAGATCCGTTAAAAATAGATCAAGTAGCTCGTATGGGTGGTAATTGGTACAGTCGCGCAAATCAAGGTTTATTTGAAGTACCTAAACCTGGAGCTAGACTTGGAGTAGGTGTAGATCAAATCCCAGAACTTATAAGACGAAGTTCTGTTCTTACAGGAAATGATCTTGGCCTGCTAGGTAATATAGAGCAATTTCCAACGACAAAAGAAGTACAAGAATTTATTGCGACACATACAGATGTTCAAGAAATAGTACAATCTGGAGACCAAGAAAGCATACATAAAAAAGCACAAGAATATCTCAGTAAACAAAATGTGAATAACGCGTGGAAAGTTCTTCTTGCTAAACTTTAATTTTTAGCTACATTTACACTCTATAATATTTTATTTGCAGATGGAAGTACAAGGTAAAGTAAAGATGATCGGAGAGACACAAACCTTCGGTAATAACGGATTTAGAAAACGTGAGATAGTAGTCACTACAGAAGAACAATATCCACAACACATTATGGTGGAGTTTGTTCAAGATAAAACAGATTTGCTCAACAATTATCAAGTTGGACAAAATGTAAAAATCAGTATTAATTTAAGAGGTCGTGAGTGGGTTAATCCACAAGGAGAGACTAAGTATTTTAATAGTATACAAGGATGGCGTATAGAAAACTTACAAGCTGCTGCACCACAAGGAGCACCAGATATGCCTCCAGTGCCTCCTGCAGACGCTTTTGAGCCTGCGACCAATCTTAATACAGAAGATCATGATGATTTGCCTTTTTAGGTAATCATCTGGGAACCCCTAAAAGTTCCGTTTTGCCCGTAGTTATCCCCTTAGCTACGGGCTTTTTATTTTAACCCTTTTTAGTATCTTTCTATCTGTAAGGATTTATTCTCATTTGTAAAAAAGAAGTCATTCATGTCTATCACAAAAACCATAGAAACCCTTTTTCAAAAATACATACCTTCCCCTTTTGTGATTGCTATTTTACTGACCTTACTCACCATGGTATTAGCAGTATTGTTTACAGAAAATCCTTCTGAAACATCACATCCTATTACTATTTTAAAATTTTGGGAAGAAGGTATTTGGAATAACGATCTTTTGGTCTTTGCGTATCAAATGATGCTTATTCTCGTATTAGGACATGTATTAGTATTAAGTAAACCTATGAGTTGGTTAATCTCCAAAATAACAGTGTATGCAAAAGATACGGTGAGTGCCGTTTTACTAGTAAGTATCACAACAATGCTTGTTGCTTTTTTTAATTGGGGATTAGGACTCATTTTTGGCGCTATTATGGCTCGTAAAATCGGAGAGGCTGCCCTACAAAAAGGATTTAAAATTAATTATCCACTTGTAGGAGCTGCAGGATATATAGGATTGATGATTTGGCATGGAGGCATCAGTGGGTCAGCTCCTCTAAAAGTAGCAGAAGAAGGACATCTCTCTACTATGATGAAAGATATTGTTTCATCAGAAGCACTTGCTTCTATTCCAGAGATAATTACCAGTCAACAAACTATTTTCAGTTGGTGGAATCTTCTCATTTTTGGTATACTCCTTATCGTTATTCCTTTTACTTTTTATGTCCTTGCTCGAAATGGAAAAACAACAGAATTACCTGATTTTACAATTATAAAAGAGGTTTCTGATACTAAAGAAAAAAATGAAAAATTAGATAATTCAAAACTATTAGCTATAGGGTTTGGGTTTATAATCATTACAACTTTTTTTGCCAGATATTACAATAAATCATTAACGCCTAACATGCTTAATTTTTTAATGCTTGGACTAGGTTTTATCCTACACGGTAACTTTAAAAATTTTGGTAAAGCTGTAGAAGAAGCCATTGGAGGTGCTAGTGGAATTCTTATACAATTCCCATTGTACTTTGGAATTATGGGAATTATGAAAAGCACAGGTATGGTTACCATGATCAGTGATACTTTTATAGCTATTGCTACAGAAACTACCTTGCCCATATTTACATTTTTCAGCGCTGGACTCATCAATGTTTTTGTGCCAAGTGGTGGAGGGCAATGGGCCATACAAGGACCTATTGTCATAGAAAGTGCGCTATCATTAGATGTCCCTTTACCTAAAGCCATTATGGCACTTGCTTATGGAGATCAAGTAACAAATATGCTACAACCATTCTGGGCTTTACCATTACTGGGTATTACAAAGTTAAAAGCTAAAGAAATTTTACCATATACCCTTATTCTTATGGTTGTTGGAAGTGCAATATATATCTTAGGGCTATTATTAATATAAAATGTACATTCTTACAGATAATTTAGATTTTCCACATCCATCTCAAGCAGAAGAAGATGGGTTACTTGCTGTAGGAGGGGATTTACATCCAGACCGACTTATGCTCGCTTATCATTCTGGTATTTTCCCTTGGTTTAATGAAGGTCAAATGGCACTATGGTGGAGTCCTGACCCTCGTATGGTTGTAAAGCCTAAGGATGTCCACATATCAAAATCAATGCGCAAAGTATTGCGTGATGACACATTCAAGATCACATATAATCAACGATTTCTTGAAGTCATTCTCGCTTGCAAACGTATGAAACGAAAAGAACAACAAGATACTTGGATTACCAATGCTATGATAGAAGCATATCTCACGTTACACGAAATGGGGCATTGTATCTCTGTAGAAGTTTGGAAAGACGATCAATTGGTAGGAGGCCTTTATGGAGTCAATTTAAAAGAGAAAGGAGTTTTTTGTGGAGAAAGTATGTTTTCAAAAGTGAGTAATGCTAGTAAAGTCGGGTTTATTACGCTTTCGCGAAAGCTAACAAAAGAAAATTACCGCCTTATTGATTGTCAAATGTATACCAATCACCTTGCTAGTTTAGGCGCTCAAGAAATCCCTAGAGAAGTTTTTTTAAAATATTTAAAATAATCATTTTTGCTATGAAAGTGCTTGTACTTCTTTATAACGATAACACCCTACCGCATGATCATTAACCATCCCAATAGCTTGCATAAACGCATAAATTACTGTTGATCCTACAAATTTGAATCCTCTTTTTTTAAGGTCTTTACTTATTTGATCACTTAAAGGTGTATTTGCTGGGCAGTCTTTATAATGTTTCCAACTATTTTGGATAGGTGTATTATTAACATAGGCCCATAAGTATTTAGAAAAACTTCCAAATTCCTTTTGAATTTCCATGTACAACTTAGCATTAGTCACCGTTGCACGTACTTTGAGTTTATTACGTATAATTCCTGCATCTTGAAGAAGAGAAGCTATTTTTGTTTCATCATATTGAGCAATACGTTTGTAATCAAAATGATCAAAAGCTACTCTAAAGTTATCTCGTTTACGTAAAATAGTAATCCAACTCAATCCTGCTTGGAAAGTCTCTAATACTAGAAATTCAAATAATAAACCTTCATCTCGTAAAGGAGTTCCCCATTCATTATCATGATAAGATTCGTATAAATCGTCTCCTACACACCAGCCACATTTATGTTTTGTCATTTTATATAAATTACTATTTTTATTAATGGTGTTTAAAGATAATTGAATATCTGTTTTTGATTACAATGATATAGTATGATTTATTTTAAGAAGGATAAATCGACATAAATAATTTTATACAAAAAGTAATCATATATTATGTATAGTATAATAATACAGTAATACAATAGCTCAAAACACTTATAATTACAAAGGTGTATTTATTCTTTCTCATTTTGACTTTAAAAAGTGTAATTTAGACAATTATAGAGACATAAGTTAGTCTTTTCTTTGTCGACACATCAATTATGAGAACAATGATAGAAAAATCAAGAGAACAAATTGTAGAAGAAGCGCTTACTAAAGCGATTTCTTATGAAGATTTTAGACAATTAATGGATGATCATGCTGCTCAAGGAACGAGTACAGGTCCTAATCAAACAGAAGCGCTTACTAATTATACGATGCTTAATCAACGTCGTATGAAACGCTTAGATAAAACTACCAAATTACAAGAGGCTGATATCTCAAAAATAAAAGACTTTAAAGGTGATGTAACTTGGCTTGTTATTACAGAAAGTTGGTGTGGTGATGCCGCGCAAACCATGCCTGTCATGCAAAAAATAGCCAACTTATCAGATGGTATTACTCTAAAAGTAGTTCAACGTGATGAACACCTAGAATTAATAGATACCTTCTTATATAATGGAGGCCGTTCTATACCAAAGCTAGTTGCAATAGATAATACCTCAGGTAATGTTATAGCAGATTGGGGACCTCGTCCATCTATAGCCACAAAAATGGTAAATGACTATAAAGAAGAACACGGTAAATTAACTCCAGAATTCAAACAAGATTTACAAGTTTGGTATAATAAAGATAAAGGTCAAAATACAGTTAAAGACCTTGTAAAGCTTTTAGAAAACCCAAGTTAACAACTTGACCAAAAGTATATTTACAAAACCATAGATCACTAGTGCGATACTAAAAGGGGTTTTGCTCTTTTTAGTATTTCATTTTCTATAAACTATCCCTGAAAATAAAAAGTAATTGTCCCTTTTTGAGAAACTTCTGATGCCCTATCAAAATATGCCTCAGAAGCATAGATAAGTGCTTGATCTATTAAACATCCATTAGAAGATGTAGACGCTTTTTTATTGAATTCTTTTTTTATAATGACTCCATTACTATTTACTTCTATAGAAAGAACAATAGTTCCTATAGCATCACAAGTATATACTGGATTAGGAATTCTAATTGCATTTCTACCTTTAAGGTCATAAGAGACGGTACTTTCTCTATTTCCTTTTTTGTTTGCGCGTTCTTTTTCTCTCTCTTCTATTTGTGTTTTGATGCGTTCTTTACGCTCAGCCATGGCAATCTCTCTAGATTTCTGATGTTCTTCCAATGTTTTTTCATTTTCAGACACTAAATCTTCTACGCTCTTTAATTGTTGCTGTTCAATAGCTCGTCGTACAGGATCATCTTCTTTAAATAATTCTCGACTCTCATTACGCAATTCACTAGCATTATATGCTTGATGACTTTTTACTTGTGCAGATTGTTGTGTCGTTGTCTCTTCTTTTACGAGTTCTTCTTCAAGAGGTTCTTGAATAACGGGGATTTCTATAAACTCCTCTTCTGGATTCGGGTTTTGATAAGGTCGTACTCCTAAAAAGAAAAAAACAAGCACCAAAAAACACGCGCCCGAAAACGTAATAAGCATGGATTTATCTTGATGACTCAACTTCATAAGATTCCTAAAATAATCAAAATCTTGCTTACATTGTATCTATTAACAATTTTTAGCTTTCTTCTGATATAGTAAAACTGTTTTCAAAAGAGGCAAGATTCTGTGCATGATCTACGGAGTAATCACCTATTTTGGTTCTTTTTAACGCAGTAAGGTGTGCGCCACTTTGCAATTCTTTCCCCATATCGTATGCTAGAGATCGTATATAAGTACCTTTACTACAACGTACTCTAAAATCTACTTCTGGCATCACAATGCGTGTAATTTCAAAATCATAAATCGTGATTTCTCGGGTAGGAATTTCTACCTCTTCTCCTGCACGCGCAAACTCGTATAAGCGTTTACCATCTTTCTTTAAGGCAGAAAACACTGGAGGTCGTTGTTGGATTGTTCCTTGGTACGCTTTCGCGAAAGCGTATATTGCCTCTTCCGTAATATGATCTATAGGAAAGGTTTGATCTACATCAGTTTCCAGATCATACGAAGGCGTTGTACTTCCTAATGTGATTGTTCCAGTGTATTCCTTCTCCTGCCCCATAAACTCATGGATACGTTTTGTAAACTTACCTGTACAAATAATCATCAATCCTGTTGCCAAAGGATCTAATGTCCCAGCATGACCGACTTTGATTTTTTTAATATTAAGGTTTTTACGAATAAGCCAACGTACTTTATTCACCAACTGGAATGAGCTCCATTCCAATGGCTTATCAAACAGTAATATCTGTCCGTCTTTATAATCTTGATCTGTGAGTTTTGAAGATATAGACATACAATGCGAATTAGATCAATTTATCTATTATACAAACTAAATCCAATGGCAATAAGACCTACAATCAAACAGTAGATTGCAAACCAAGAAAGTTTACTTTTCTTCACCAACTTAATCATCCAAGTACAGGCAACAAGTCCTGCAACAAAGGCAGCTAAAAATCCTATGATAAGTACAGAGGCATTACCGCCGCTTGTAGTTAAATCCCCTCCTAGAAGATCTTTGGCTATTTTTCCTAAGATCAACGGGATGACCATTAAAAATGAAAAACGAGCTGCTTTACTTTTATCATTCCCTAATAATACAGAGGTTGATATAGTTGCTCCACTGCGAGAAATCCCAGGAATCATAGCAATCGCTTGAGAAACTCCTATAACAAAGGCATTAGAAAAAGACACTTTCTTTTCTGTATTTTTTGCCTTATCTGCAAGCCATAATAATACAGCAGTCACAATAAGCATACAACCTACTAAGAGTATATTACTCCCAAATAACGCTTCCAATTGTTCTTCAAAAAACAGTCCAACAATTACCGCAGGAATCATCGATAATACAATCTTTGTAGAAAATTGTGTTTGTTCATTCCACTTAAATTTGAACAATCCAGTGATGATTTCTAAAATATCTTTTCTAAAAACAACAATCGTACTCATAGCTGTCGCAAAATGCACAACTACAGTAAACATTAAACTCTCTTCAGGTACAGAGGTATCACCTAAAATAGCTTTTCCTATTTCAAGGTGTCCACTAGAGGAAACTGGCAAAAATTCGGTAAGACCTTGGATAATACCAAGTAAAAGAGCATCTAGATTATTCATAAGTGCAAAGATGCAGCTACTCAGGCAAAATGACAAATAATAACGAAAAGAGTATGATTAGAAAAAGAATAACTCCTATTAAAACATTCCAAAAACTATACTCTAAATAAATCTCAGATAATTCTCCTCCTCTAAGTTCCTTAAGAGTTTTTGGATTTCCTATCATTTTAAAAAAATAATATCGTACACGAACACCTAGAATTTCTAACAAAAAAAACCCTAGCAAATCTCTAATCATTAAAGTTCTTATATGTAAGTAAGGTTTAGTATTACTCTTTCCCTTTATTAGGATTTAAAAGAATCGCATATACTTCAATAGCAAATCCAATCAATACAACAGCTGGTGCAAGACGTATACGCCTCCAGTGGTAAATCTCAGGATTAAACACATTAGGATCATCACTGCCACCTCCAGACATTAAAATAAAGCCAAAGGCAATTACTCCTAATCCAATAAGCATCCATTGATAATTTTTCTTGCCAAAAATAAATTCTGTTTGATGCTTCTTTAATGTCGTAGATCTACGTTTCTGTTCTCCCATGTCTATGCCTGCATAACAGGTGTTTTATTATTATAACTCACATACGTGAGCATTTTCACTTAAACTCTGTAAATAAAATCTCTTTTCCAACAGCTATTTGAGCAATATGATTGGATGAAGATCCCATAAGTGTACTTGCAAGGTGCAAAGTAACATTTTTATTTAAAACTTTCTTACGAAATCCTTCTAATGTATACCCTTGCTCTAATCCTCTGTTAATATAATAAAAACTTCCATCTACTTCCTGAAAGACAATATCTTTCACTCCTCCTTCATATACTTTAGTTACTTTAATCTCTTTTACCTCACTATCTTCTATTTTAGGATTCTGAATAAGACAAGAAGTACATAAAAGAGAAATAATAAACGAAAGGACAAGAATACGTTTCATTGCAAATAAGCTTTAACACGTTAACGTATAACTCATTAAATTATTTTATTAGTAAACTACCTCGGGGCAAGTCCACGAGGCATTTATACGAAATTGAATTTTAATTTCGAGGTAAGCCTTGGGGTATTAAATCCTTTGGCGGCGCCAATAAAACTCTGTTTTGGCAGATTGCGTAACTATATATTCAAAATAGTTTATTGAATTAATTTCGTTTTTTCAGTGGAGCCTAGGTTTTAATACTATCTATTTTTAAAGATGTATTAACTACTCTGCAATTACAGCATTTGTAATACCATCAAGAGCACCATTAACTTTCTGTACAACTTCAGCTTTATCGGTAATGCCATGACGGGCTGTTAAGAAAGAAGCATCTAGATAAGACACAAATACAGATCCTTTCTCATCTTGATGAACTAATACTTTTAAAGGCAAGTCAATACCAATACTCTGATTACTTTGCATTAACAAGGTTCCTACTTTTGGGTTTCCAAAAATTAATACACGTGTAGGTCGTAATTCAAGGTCGACACTTGTCGCTGCTTTATCATGAGCTATAATTGCCATTGTATGCAACCCTTTAGAAGCAACTACTTTTTGAAGTTTTGCAAATGTTTCATCTGCCGTATGAGAGCTTTTTTTGGTAATTAATTGGTCATTTATAGAGGCAACTGAAGCGCCTTTGATCGTTGTGTTTTTAGAAAATCCAGCCAAAGCTCCATTTACTTTTTCAATAACTGTTTGAGGCTCTGTAATACCATAACGACTCGTCAATGTTGTTGCATTGTAATAACTCACTTGAGTATCTCCAGCTTCATCTTCCCAAATCATAAGTTTCAAAGGAAGGTCTAATCCTATTCTTTGATCTTGTTGCATGAGTAACGTTCCGCCTTTAGGGTTTCCAAAAACAATAGTACGTGTTGGCCGTAACTCAAGACCTACCTTTTTTGCTGCAATTGCATGATCAATATTAGCGATTATTTTAAAGCCCTTTTCTTTTAGTTGTGGGATCAATGTATCAGCCAATTGTGATACCGTTTTTTCATTGGTTACTGTGATAAATTCAGAAGTTTGCATAGTAGATGTTGTCGTTGGCTTAGTTTTAGATTGATTTTGAGTACAACTTAAAATTAATAGACTCATAATCAAAAAATAGATTCTATTTTTCATAACATCGGTTTTGTCGTAATCAATAATAAATTCATACTCGGTATATTGTTTTTTATACGTTAATTTCCTTGCCACGCAATTCTATCATCAGACCCAATGATGATTTCTTCTAAAATCAGCTCTAATTTCACAAAAATATCCCAATAATCAATATCTGTTATTCCAGCAATCGTAGTTGTTATCTTTTCTTCTAATTCTTGAACTCTCTTGCCTTTCCATACTTTATCAGATAGACAAACTATAAGATCTTCTATCGTCAAATCGTCAACAGTCCAATCTCCATGAGTGATTGCAAATCGAGATTGCTCATCGGTATATCCATGCTTTTTAAGCAGTGTAAAACCTTCTGTTTTGTGGAGCTTCCCTTTCTTATATATTTCATCTGTAATAATACACTTTCCAATATCATGAGTAGCTGCTCCAAATACAACCTCTTTCTCGTTCAACTCCAGAGATGGCAGTTCCTTCTTTAAAGCATTGAGTATAAAAGAAGCCGTTGTATGTACAAGTGTAAGATGCCTTATAAGTCTTTGTGGCGCTTCATACTGAAAGAGCAATTCTTTTACTTCTGATGATAATTCTATGATTTTCAAA
>CAYYSK010000023.1:0-23436 GCA_964474345.1 uncultured Flavobacteriaceae bacterium | reverse complement strand
AATAAGAGCTAACAATCAAAAAAATTAAAAACCATATTTTTATCGGACACTAATGGTATCTAAACTTAAATAATAAGCTTTAAAATCATCAGGTATCATATGTTAGATTTTTAGTGTAAATATAAAATATCTACTTTTAATTAGCACATAGCTATTCGGGTTTAACGTCTCTCTTTATTTTTTAAAAATCAGAAACTATCCCATCAAACTTTTTTAAATACACTAAACATAATTTTTACCATATAAATTAAAAACTCAGGGAATTCCCTGAGTTTTTTAATTCAGGATTTTACCTGAGTGTATTCTTGAGTCTATTCGCAATCTTGCAAATGGTATTTAATTAAAGAATAATGATATGAAATTTATCAAAAAATTATTATTGATTTTCTTTCTAACAAATGTATTTCTAGTTAGTTGTCAAAACGCTGAAGATCCAAACGTATTGGCTATTCAAGATGATTATACATTAACAAAAGAACACTTTAATAAACATGTTATAGACTTAGAGAATATTCTTGGAAAACTCTCTGAAGATGATATCCAAAGAGAAAGAAAAATCCTAATAGAGATGTTTATGGATGCTCCAGAAGAAGTTTTAGCAAGTTTAAAGGAACAAATCAATGTCAATCCAAGTCCTAAAACTAATCCACATACTCCAAAATATAGTATATCGGACGGAAATCAAAAAGTGAGATCTGTTTTAGGACAAGATATAGGGCAAATGCAATTTGATTCAAAGCAAGCTAGAAATTTTAGAGAATACCTCAAAAATTCTTTATTACAATCAAAATCAAATAATTATGATAATGGAGGCTATAGGGAAAGTAATGCTCATATACAATTCTGTGCAGACGGTACTTTTATACAAGCTCTTTCTGGTTATATAGGAATAGATGTAGAGGGAATGAGCGCAACAAGTGGTAATGAAACAGATTATATGCCTGGGTATTGGGAAGTAGCCTCTTTACCTAATAATATGTTCATCATACTTTTATATAGTACACACCCCTCAATGCTTGAAGGTTTTCCAAATGGCTTTTTGCCCTTTCCTGTAGCCAAGTACACTGCAAACTTCGTATTGTTGCCAAATGGCGATGGGTATGGCAGAAGTATAAACTATTGTAATTAATCACAACCTTTAAAAAAACAGTATTATGAAAACCGTAGTAAAATTAACCTTTGTCTTTTTATGCTTTGTTGCGTTTCATTCATGCAGTGAAGATGATGAACAGGTAGCAGAAGAACAAAACACTGCCCCTGTAATTAATGATCAAAGTTTTACTGTAGCAGAAAACATAGCCGATAATGAAGTTATAGGTGTCATTGAGGCTACAGATGTAGATGATGACGACTTAAATTTTACATTAGACGGCCCGGATGCTACACTTTTTGAGATTAATAATGATGGTGTATTGAGCTTAGACGACAACCAGCAATTAGATTTTGAAACTGCCACAAATCATACACTTACGATTATTGTAAGTGATGGAATGTCAAGTGCTCAAGCCACACTTATGCTTACGGTAATAAATGTGGACGACACTTCATTTATAACCAAATGGGTAACCGAATTTAGTAACGAAACGATAACCATAATCACAAGAACAAATGAGTATACATACAATTATACGATAGATTGGGGTGATGGCACAATACAATCAGGAAGAACAGGAGATGTCGCTCACACCTATGATACAGCAGGTAGTCATATGATAAGTATACGTGGAGATTTTCCAGCTATTCATATGTTTCCAAATGATGATGGAAGAGAGCAAATACGTAGTGTGGAACAGTGGGGAACTATTGAGTGGCAAACGATGGAAGAAGCTTTTATTGCTGCAGAAAGATTAGATGTAAATGCTACAGATCTACCTAATCTAAGTCAAGTAGAAAGTTTGAGGGCTATGTTTGCCTTTGTTGGAGAACTTACCGTGAATAGTAACATAAATAATTGGGATGTAAGCACCATTATGGATATGGGTGCTCTTTTTTCTATTTCCTCATTTAATGGAGATATCAGCAATTGGGATGTGAGTAATGTAACAACTATGAGCACCTTTTTTAGTGCTACTCCATTTAATGGAGATATTAGTAGTTGGGATGTGAGTAATGTTACAAATATGAGCGGTATGTTTAGTGATTCTCAATTTAATAACGATATAAGTAATTGGAATGTAAGTAGTGTTACCAATATGTCGAGTTTGTTTCGTGATTCTTTATTCAATCAAGATATAAGTAATTGGGACCTAAGTAGTGTTACCAATATGAGATTTATGTTTGAGAACTCATTGTTTAATGAGGATATCAGTAATTGGGATGTAGGCAGTGTAGTAGATATGACAGGTACGTTTAGAGATTCATTTTTTAATCAAGATATTGGAAATTGGGAGGTCAGTAATGTAACAGAAATGAGTTTTATGTTTGAAGATTCTCTATTCAACCAAAATATAAGTGGTTGGAATGTGGAAAATGTTACCTCTATGGTTCGCACGTTCCAAGGATCTACATTCAATCAAGATATAAATACTTGGGATGTAAGCCATGTGATAGGGATGGGCAGTATGTTTCGGAATTCTTCGTTTAATCAAGATATCAGCGATTGGGAAGTTGTTAATGTTGTCAATATGATTAAAATGTTTCAAGATTCATCTTTTAACCAAGATATAAGCAATTGGAATGTTGCTAATGTAACAGATTGTTCTGATTTCTCTCTTAACGCACCATTAACTCCAGAAAACACACCCAATTTTACAAATTGTATACCTTAAATGAGTATAACCTCACCTATGAGAAGTTATACCTACTCTTTGCAAAAAATTAATTCTACATAAAATAAAAGTCATGAAATACAAACAAACTTTTACACTAATACTCCTGCTATGCTTATGTGCTGTAACAGGGTATTCGCAGCGCAATAATGAGATTGCATGTTTTGACAACTTTGAGTATAACAATTCTGGTAACAGTAAAATGAATGCCTATTTATTAGCAATGGTATCTTACAACATGTACCCAAGAAATTTATTGAACAAAGATGGAAAAGCGAGTGAGGTACAGGCGCTTCTGCGAAACAATGACCAGTTTGAAACAGCTTTTAAAAACAGGCTCTCACATTGGTTTAGATCCAAGAAAAAAACAGGACCAATCAATACTGTAGCTATTGGAAAAAAGCCTCCTGTCAAGCAATCTGTAACAATAAAACAACCCTCTTCGATTCAACAGGTCAATACTAAACTCAATGGTATAAGGATAGGCAACGAACCCACAATAGAGTTCATTTATGAAAATAATAGTGCTGGCTATGATCCAGAGGTGATGCTTATTTCCACCCAAGAGTATATTATTTTAGCATGGCGTGGTACTGATAGGGTAGGCACTAGCGGTTCTATACCTTTTGTAGAAAGTACGATTTTTAATATTGGTGAATGGGTAACTACTAATTTAAATTACCAATTGGTAACACCACCCAGTGGTATTTCAGGTCGTGTACATAGAGGCTTTAATACCAGCATTCAATATAACGGTCTTCTCAACCGCCTATCTAATAGATTAAATGAGCTGGATGTAGCCAATAAAAAATTATGGATTACTGGGCATAGCTTAGGTGGTGCTCACGCACAACTA
Source organism: uncultured Flavobacteriaceae bacterium (assembly GCA_964474345.1). Classification (GTDB taxonomy): domain Bacteria; phylum Bacteroidota; class Bacteroidia; order Flavobacteriales; family Flavobacteriaceae; genus Dokdonia. The sequence goes on along the minus strand of CAYYSK010000023.1, from coordinate 19,812 downwards.
GCTGCATTATACTTAAAACGCCTACATCAAATCAATCCATTTGCGGTATATACCTATGCCGCACCTGGTGTTGGCAATAGCGCTTTTAATAGAGAAATTAATAGTGTTTTACCAGGGTCTAGGCTACAACGTTTTGTGTTCATGAACGATCCTATTCCTCGATTGCCATCTGGCTTAAACGATGTAACAGAAGCGTATGGCAGAACCCGCCCAGGACAACTTAATTACTACAGTAACGAGTCTGGAGATGAGAATTACCATTATGATAAACCGTATAGAGCAGAAATTCCAGGAACCGTCGTATGTATGCATAATCCACACTGGTATGCTCGAGCCGCTTTTTTTGAACTAACGGATAGGAATCCTTTGTTACGAAATACCTTGCCCAAGGCTCCTTCAAAACCAACAGAACAATGCCAAATTTGGGATGTCATGGCCGCTGAGGGAAGCAATAGTAGTATTGTTCAGAATTTTTTAGGTATTAATGAAGATTTAGAAGAAGGCGCGTATTATATCATGAATGTTAAGACACAGCGATTTTTAAACCTCAAAGCCTCAGATAGAAATCAGGATAGAAAACCTATACGGTCTAATAGCTATATAGAAGAATCTCGGTTTAGATGGCGAGTACGTTTTGTTGAAAACCAGTCGCCGCTAGGCGGATACACCATAGGTAACGGTAATAAAATAATTGATGCAGACCGATCTGGTGTTGGGCAACAGAATAGCGAGGTATTTACTTATAAGAGAGAAGGTGGAATAGCGACTTTAGATAGACGTAATCAAGAATGGGAAATAGAGCGCAATGACGATGGTAGCTTCTTCATAAAAAATATAAGAAATACACGTTTTTCACTAAAGTCTACAAATGATCATCGTATCGTATTAGACGATGCAAAAGGAGATTATAGTAAATGGTTCTTTGTAAAGGCAAATTAATAACTGCATTTTTTGAACTCAAAAAAAATAACATAGACATGAAAACACTAATTAAAATAATATGGATAGCTACGTTACTAGTAACTCTTAGTTGCAGCAATGACGACGATACAACGCAAGTTGAGATCCAAGAAGAGCAAGAAGTACTAGTTGCTACCGTATCTAATATGACACCCACAAGTGGTCCTAAAACTACTGTAGTCACCTTTACAGGAACAAACTTTGGTACAGATAGTAGTACAATACAAGTCTTTTTTGATGATATAGAAGCGACAGTGCAGAGCGTAACAAACACTCAAATACAAACCACCGTGCCTCCAAGAGCCTTTGAAGGTGAGGTCACTCTCATAATAAATGGTATAGAAATTACTGGCTTTACTTTTGAATATATTATCGTAGATATAAACGTGTCTACATTAGCAGGAAGTACTCAAGGATATGTAGATGATAATAGTTTAAACGCAAAATTCGATAATCCATTTGATATTGCTTTAGATGGGCAAGGAAATTTTTATATAGCAGATAGTTTTAATAATAGAATACGCAAAATTACTCCAGATGGGGATGTTAGTACTTTAGCAGGAAACGGTCAGCAAGGTTTTGAAGATGGAATTGGAACAGATGCACAGTTCTTTTTACCACTTGGTCTTGCTACAGATAATGTAGGAAACATTTATGTAGCAGATACGTTTAATCACAGAATAAGAAAAATTACACCAGAAGGCGTTGTAAGTACCTTAGCAGGAAACGGTCAGCAAGGTTTTGAAGATGGAATTGGAACAAATGCAAAATTTAGTCAACCTAACGGACTTATTATTGATTCCTCTGGGAATGTATTTGTAGCCGATAGAAGTAATAACAGAATTAGAAAAATCACACCAGAAGGTATTGTTAGTACAATAGCAGGAAGTACAGCTGGCTTTGCAGACGGAATAGGTACTGCGGCACAGTTTGATACTCCTACAGGAATCACAATGGATAGCGAAGGAGTTTTATATGTAGCTGATAGAGGAAACCATAAAATTAGAAAAATTACTCAAAATGGAGAAGTGTCTACCATAGCTGGAAGTATACAAGGGTTTGTAGATGGAGTAAGTAATATTGCTCAGTTTAATGCTCCTCGAAAAATAACAATAGATAATCAAAAAAATCTTTACATCTCAGACCTTGCTAATCATAGAATACGTAAAATAACCCAAGAAGGAATCGTAAGTACACTTGCAGGAAGTACCGGAGGTTTTGTAGACGGGACAGCAACTAATGCCCAGTTTAATGCCCCAAGCGGAATAGTAATTGATACTTCTCGAACTATACACGTTGCTGATATTAATAATCATAAAATCCGAAAAATTACACAAGAGTAAACAACATTGCAGCTTTGGTTTAAACCCTTCCCAATTTTTAAACCATAGCTGTTATTATTTTATCTCTATATTTAATTAACTAAAAACCAATTATTTTGAAAAAATTCATACTATCATTTTTTATTCTCATCATCTCATTTTTTGGGTTTTCGCAAACAAAGGAGATTGATAGTTTGAAACAAGAAATTTTAAAACCTTCAATAAAAGACACTACAAAAATTAAACTTTATTTATTGATAGGGGAAAAATTTTATCCTATTAGTAATGATAGTTTAGCAAAATATTCTAGCTTGGCTTTGCAGTTGTCTAAATCATCTAATAATTATCTTTTAGCAAAGGCTAATAATAATATAGGGTTATCTTACCTTAATAAACTTCAACTAGACTCTGCAAGATATTATTTTAATGAATCTATTAAAATAGGAGAGAAAAAGAGAGATACATCTATTCTTATTACGGCTTATGCTAATTATGCCGCTGCTCATGATGATAAAGACTTTAGTAAAAGTGTTAAATTAAGCCTTAAAGCTATTAATCTTATAAAAAATAATAATTTTAAATTAGCTGAATCTCAATTTAATCTTGGTGTAGACTATAGTAATGCTGACTATGATAGTCTTGCCTTAAAATATTTAAATCTAGCTGTTGAAAGTGCTGAAAAAAGTAATCATAATTTAGTTCTATCCTATGCTTTACAGGGAATTTTAGAATATCAAATTACAGACAAAAATTTTGATAAAGCCAAATTAAACTTAGACAAATCTCTAAAATTATGTCAAGAGTTAGCCTCTCCACGAGTTTGTTATAATTATTACATAAAAGCTGGGTATTATTATGATGAAATAAAAGAATTCGACAAAGCTGAAATAGCTTATTATGAAGCGATAGAAAATATAAAAAAAGTGGATAACAATTATGACTTAATAATTACATATAATCATATTGCAGAACATTTTATTCTAGTAAAAAAGCCAAAAAAGGCAATTGAGTATTTAAAAAAAATCGAAAATATTGAGGATATAGATAACATATCTAAGTTGAATTTTTTTATATATAAGACTAGAGCGAAAGCTGAGAAAATGGATAACAATTTCGAAAATTCAACTAATTATTTTGAAAAATATATAATTATCAATGATTCTCTAAATTCTGAAAAGAATAAAAAGGCTTTGGCCAATGCTGAAGTCAAATACCAAACCGAAAAAAAAGACAAAGAAATACTCGCTCAAAATCTAGAATTAGAAAAATCTAAATCCAAAACCCGAATCATGACTATTCTTATAATTGCCTTATTACTTGCCTCTATCCTACTCTGGTTTTTGTTCCAACAACGACAAAAACGCATCCAACAACAGTTAGTCACTATTCAAAAAGAGCAAGAAGTTCGAACACTAGAATCTCTTATTGCAGGAGAAGAGAAAGAACGTCTGCGAATAGCGCAAGAATTACACGACGGGGTAAACGGAGATCTTTCTGCTATAAAATTTAAGTTAACCTCTCTTCTTAAAATGAATAACGATGTGATAAATGAAGCAGTCTCTATGATAGATAATTCCTGCAAGCAGGTACGTGCTATATCTCATAATCTGATACCGCCTTCTCTTAAAGATTTTAATTTACTAGAAGCCATTAGTAACTATTGTGAAAATATGGATACTACACATCAACCAGACATACGTTTTCAGCATATTGGAAGTGCCATAAATTTTAATAAAAAAGTAGAGGTAAATATCTTCAGAATTATACAGGAACTGGTTACTAATGCAATTAAGTATGCCCAAGCTACATCCATAACAGTACAGACTAGTTTACAAGAAGATACTTTTCAACTTTCTATAGAAGATGATGGTATTGGATATGATCTAAAACATCAAGATAATGCAGGTATAGGATTACAGAATGTACAATCCAGAGTAAACTATTTACAAGCAGAAATAGATACTGTATCCAATAAAAAGGGCACATCATATACCATAACTTTTAATACTAAAAATATAGATGCAAGTTAACATTGCAATTACAGATGATCATGAGCTTATTTTAAAAGGCTTTGAATCTCTTTTAGTTAATGAGAAAGAGATACACGTTGTAGGTAAATATTCTTCTGCACAGGATACCTTAGATAACATAAACAAAGATGCACCAGATGTTTTACTTCTGGATATTAATCTTCCAGATATTAATGGTATTGATCTTTGTAAAATACTCTTAAAAGAGTATCCTACACTAAAGATCATTGCCTTAAGTAATTTTGATGAAACCTCTTTTGTAAAGCGTATTTTAAATAATGGTGCTCAAGGGTATTTACTTAAAAACACCAATACCCAAGAACTAGTCAATGCAATATCGCAAGTACTAAAAGGTGAAATCTATCTACAGAGCGATATTCAGAAAAAATTACTTAATAAATCTTTGGGAAAAACAGTATCTAATTCATTAATTATCAAACTAACTAGACGGGAAAAAGAAGTTTTACAAGGCATTTATGAAGAACTCACTACGCAAGAAATAGCAGAAAAATTATTTATCAGCTTCAAAACCGTAGAAACCCATCGTATGAATTTAATGAGTAAATTAGGTGCTAGAAATACTGCTGGAATCATTAAAATTGCTATTGAGAAAGACTTATTGAACTAGCTTAAACTAAGCAATCATATTAATGAGTTATTTTAAAGATAGTTCATTAATTAAAGTGAAAAAATCAGTCAATTTTTCTTACAGCATTCATTGGTGCATCATGTTGTCTGGAATTACTTTCTTGAATTGGTCCTAAACCATCTTGGAGGTCACCACCAGTATTTGAATTACTATTGTTACCTCCAAAAACTGGTTTAAGGTTTTCTAATTCAAAAATTTCAAATTTGTCTAAATTCATAATAATAGGGTTTTAATTAAAAAATAACGTATTCTCTATTTATAACTAATATACGACAATAAATATTTAAAAAAATTAAACTTGAATATAGCATCTCACAAAAGAAAACCCTCATAAACAGCAATCGTATCAAATCTTTTTCTTGTCAAATTCAAGCATAAGTCCATAAAAACCTTTCTATTTTTATATTTTCGCTTTTATAAATAAGATTTATGCTCAAAAGAGTACTTCCCCTGTTGATTATAGTATGCAACAGTCTTTTTATACATGCGCAAGAATCAGTCAAAAAACCTTTTGATATAGATGTACAATACTTTTATGGCAATATTGCAGAACATAGTAAAGACATTGCGCATCTTATCACAGAACATCCTAAAGGAATTATCTTAAGTTACAATCGCAAAACTTATGGACTGAACCAATGGGAGCGCAGGTATAATTATCCTGATTGGGGGTTTTCATTTATTTATCAAGATTTTGGAAATGAACTTGTAGGTAAAAATTATAGTGTATTTGGTCATTATTCTTTCTACTTTTTAAAAAGAAAACTTCAATTTAGAATAGGGCAAGGAATCGCCTATAATACAAATCCGTTTGATATTGATACCAATAAGAAGAATAATGCCTTTGGATCACATCTTTTAAGTGCAACATATCTGCTACTCAATTACAAGCAACAATTAACCAATCAAATACATGTCCAAGGAGGATTAACACTGACTCATTATTCTAATGGAAACGTACGTGCTCCAAATTCTAGTCTTAATACTATAGCTGCTAATATTGGTCTTATATATACTCCAAAAGATCAAGAAATACCATCGTATATTACTCTAGAAAACAAAAAATATACAGAACCTATTTCTTTTAATTTTGCTTTACGAGGCGGTGCTAATGAAAGTGATAGACTTGGACTTGGGCAACATCCATTTTTTATTGCCTCTGCCTTTGTAGATAAACGTATTTCATACAAAAGTACCTTACAAGCTGGTGTAGATGTATTTTTTGCTCGTTTCTTAAAAGAACAAATCGAATTTGAAGCAGTCGCATTTCCTCAATTTGGAACACAAGGAGATGAAGATTGGAAGCGAGTAGGCATCTTTATAGGTCACGAACTTCGATTTGGTCGTATCGCTTTTGTAAGTCAGCTGGGGTATTATGTGTATTATCCATATGATTTTGAAGGTCGCATATATGAACGCATAGGTCTTAAAAGATATTTTGGAAAACATTTTTTTGGCGCTGTAACTGTAAAAGCACACGGAGCTAAAGCAGAAGCCGTTGAATTTGGAATAGGATATAGATTATGATACATACTATAAACATAAAGAAATGGATGCTTAGTACGCTTTCGCGAAAGCGTATAATCACTTCTTCCCTTCTTATACTAACATTCCTATATGGTTGCGACTCTGAAGATGCAAATGATTGTCTGCAAGTTGATGGAGATGATATCATCAGAACCATCGAGCTTCCATTTTTTGACAAGGTACGTACCGAGAATGATATGCGTCTTGAAATTACACAAGGTGATACACAAAACATTATTATAGAAACAAAAGAAAACCTTTTTAATGATCTTGTTTTTAAAGTAGAGAATGAAACCTTTGTAATGCAAAATAAAAACGGTTGTAACGTTTTTAGGAATTTTGGACAAACACTGGTGCGTATTACAGTCCCAAATCTTACATTTATAAAAAATAGCGCTACTTATGAAATTAGAAGTAACGGTGTACTTGCTTTTCCAAATGTATTATTAGAAAGTGTCACAACACCAGGCCTTGATAGTGCTAATAAAACTGGCGATTTCTTTTTGAATTTTCAATCGGGAAGAATCGTTATAGTAGCTAATGGTATGAGTGATTTTCATCTCACAGGAATTACAGAAGATCTAAATGTTAATTTTTCAGATGAATTCCCTAAGCTATATGGGGAAAATCTCATCGCACAAAATGTAGTTGTACGACACGTAGGAGCGGCTCCTATGATCGTAAATCCTCAAGTAAGTATTATCGGTGAAATAAGAGCTACAGGCGATGTCATTTCAAAAAACACTCCTCCTATTATTGATGTAGAAGAGCTTTTTACAGGTAGACTCATATTTGATGATTAAGTCCTATGCAACATTGTAAATATGCATGTTTTATACTCACACGCCTTAAAAAAAGGTCTTACAACGTATCAAAATAACATTTCATCGGCAAAAAGTAAAACTCAAAGCTACAATTACCCTTAATTTAACATTGGTATTTGTATATTTACTGTGATTAACATTTAAAATCAATAAAATATCATGGTAAAAGCAAAATATCAAGACGTACTTGACTTAGGAGAAAAGTTAGGAATCAAAGATGGAGACGTAAAAGAAGATAATGGTGTTCTGCACATTAGTGGAGTTGCTGCAAATCAATATCACAAAAATCAAATATGGGATGCTATTAAAAATGCTGGTGGAGAAAGCCCTGCTGATATCGTAGCAAATATTAATGTAGAAGATACCTCTGTATATGCACGTCATACAGTAGCTAGCGGAGAGACGTTAGGAAAAATTGCAAAGCATTATTATGGAGATGCAATGAAGTACACAAAAATCTTTGAAGCTAATACAGATATCCTTAAGAATCCTGATGTAATCCATCCGGAACAAGAACTTATCATACCAAACTTATAAAATAGAAATTCTTTCTTTTTATATTAAAAAAATCTCCTAAATAGGAGATTTTTTTAATTTTAGATTAAACTAAATATTTAACATATTAAATTAATAATCAATTACTTATATAGCATTAGTAAATGTATTAGTTTATGTTTAATTATTATCCAAAATCATTCTTTTAACTTTTTGAAGTTTTGACATCCATAATTCTAAATTTTCTTTATGTTTATTGATATTTTTATGTACCTCTTTTACTAATGGATTATCATCTGCTACATGCTGAAAGAATCCTAAATTATTCTCTAATTGATTAATTTCTGCTTTAATTTCCTGTACTTTTTTGGTGATAAAAAAGCGTTCTTTTTCTAATGCTCTTGTATCGTTCTCGCCTATCATAGATTGCATACGATTTTCGTACCTAATCATTTCTGACTCCTTTTTATCAATATCTAATTGACCAAAAAGATTATCGAGCTCTTTATTAAACAACTCGTCAATTTTTCTTTTTGAATATGGAACTCTACCTATCGATTTCCAATTTGCAATATGCTTTTGAATTACAGCTAGATTTGCAGTATGATCTCCTTCTAACTTTAATCCTTTAATTTCTTCTAAAAACGTTTGTTTTTTAACATACGCTTCTTCTTCCCCTGCATTTGCTTGTTTTTTTGAATCATGCAAGCGATCAAAGAAATGATTACAGGCATCTTTAAACTGCTTCCATATTTTATCACTGTCCTTACGAGGTACATGTCCAATTTTCTTCCAATCAGCTTGCACCTTCTTCATGATATCTATTGTAGAAGAAAAGTCTTCATTATCTTTATTATCTTCTGCAATTTTAATAAGTGCTAGTTTCTTATTGAGATTTTCAAATTGTCCTTTCTTCTGTAATTTGTAAAATGCATTTTTCTTATGGTTAAACTCCCTCACTACACTTTTAAAAGTTGACCACACCTCTTCATTTGAATCATTTGGAACACGACCAGACTTAAAAAAAGCTTCTCTTAACACTTCTACTTCTTTTACTTTGTTTTGGACATCTTGATGAGATTTTACATCTTGAGATTTTATTTCTTCAAGTTTTGTAATAATTTCTCTCTTAATCTCTAAGTTTTTACCCCAAGAAGATTCTATTTCTTTTTGTTGAATGTCTCTAGCATCATGTATTTTCTTAGTCGCAGCACTAAATTTCTCCCATATCTCGTCGCTATATTCTTTGGCAACAGGACCTATCTCCTCTTTCCACATGCGATGTAATAATTGCAATTCTTTAAATGCACGATTAATATTAGATTCTTGAGCAAGCTCTTCAGCTCTTTCAATAAGTTGTAATTTCTTTGTTAGATTATCTTTAAAATGCCTATCCCTAAACTCTCTGTTTAAATGCAATAACTCATAAAAGTTATCTATATGGTGATAATAATTATTCCAAACAAGATTATATCTATCTCTTGGAATGTTTCCAGCATTATGCCAACGTTCCTGTATATCTTTAAACTTATTAAATGTAGATTGTATGCTTTCTGTTCCTCCAAGTTCTTCTCTAAGCTGCTTTACTTCTTCTATGAGCTGCTGCCTATAATTAAGGTTTGCTTTCTGGTCTTTTTGTTTATTCTGATAGTAATTAGCTCTTTTATTACGATATGTATAGTATGTCTCATTAAATGCTTTTTTTAGAGGTGAGAAATGTCTAAAATCTATTACATTACCTCCTCCTTCTACAAAAGTTGTTTTTGCTGTTTCTTGCTCCTCGTCAAACTTCGCATCAATAGCACTCTTTATTCCATCAACATGATCTTTAATAAGGTGTACTTTTTCATTGACAAGCAATGTCTTGAGTTCTTCTAACAATTCTTCCTTTGTAAGTGTTGTATATTCTTTTTTAGGAATCTCTTTAGGAACATCAATAATATCTCCTTTAGAAGGTTCTATATCTTCATCAGTCTTGTTTACTACTTCTACAGAAGTTTCCTCATTAACAGTTTCTTCTACCGTATCTATTTCAGCTTCGATAGCTTCTTCTGTAGGTAATTCTTCTGCATTAGCTTCAGCCGCTAGTGCTTCTACTTCTTCTTCAAGGCTTTTTTCTACTTGAGGTGTTGTCTCTTTAGCAACTCCTGTTTCTTTAATTTTTCCTTCTGTTTCTTGAGATTGTTTTTCTTCTGACATTTGTTTCAATGTTAAGGTTCATCAATTTAAAGAGCTAAAGATACTAATACCTCTCTTATAATTATAATATCCTCTAGGGATTATGAATAGACGTGTTAAAAAAATAAGGAGAATATTAATTATGTATTCCAAATTCTCCAAGCTGCTTCTGCTTGTAATTCAAGCATACGCAAACCAGATATAATGGTTGCGCCTTGTTCTTCACCTTTTGTTAAAAAAAGTGTCTTTTGAGGATTGTAAATAAGATCGTACAGTATATGATTTTTAGATATATAATCATATGGAATATTCGGACATATATTTGTATTGGGAAATGTCCCTAATGGAGTGCAATTTACAATGATAACACTATCATCTATATGCTTCTTACTTATATCTTCATATAATAACTCTTTATTATTATTATTTCTTGATACAGAAACAACGTGGACATCCATCCTTTCTAAAGCATAAGCTACTGCTTTTGACGCTCCACCCGTGCCTAAAATTAAAGCTTGCCTTAAAGTTTGTTTATTTTCTTTTGTAAAAACATCACTACAATGCTCTAAGAGCGACTCCTTAAAGCCAATATAATCGGTATTATAACCTATTAATTTACCAGATTTTGTGCGTTTAATTGTATTTACAGCTCCAATAGTCAATGCATCTTCACTTAGCTCGTCTAAAAATGGAAGTACTTCTTGTTTATATGGAATTGTTACATTATATCCTTTAATATCTGTATCGAATAGATACTTCTTAACTTCCGTTATTGTTTTTGAATCAAAATTCACATAAGATGCTTTAATCTCTTCTTTTTCAAATTTTGACGCAAAATAGCGTCTAGAAAAAGAATACTCAATATCACGACCTATAAGGCCATACTTATCTATGTAATCTTGTTTTTTCTCCATATTTACCTAAAGCTACTACAATAAAGATGCCTATAATAATAAAACATAATGCAAGTATATTTTCTAAAGTAATTTCTGAAGGTAAGAAACGATTATAATTATCTAATATCGGATTTCCGTTAACATCTAGTAATGTTTCTTCATTAACTACTTTATATACTTCTTTTTTCCAAGGCCAAACAACTCCTAAGGAACCTGCAATAAACCCTAAAATCACTACGTTTGTTGCACTTTTATATTTTTTAAGCAGATATCCTAAAAAATGAGAAAGTGTTACTAAGCCCGTAAGTGATCCTGCAGCAAACACTAACAACACTTTCAACAATCGCATTTGTTTAGCATCATCTACAAAACTAAAATCTAACGTAATAATGTCTACCAATGTAGTATATAATGCATTTACAGAGTCAACTAATAACAGTACATAATTCCCTAAAAGAATAAGAATAAAAGATCCGGATAAACCTGGTAATGTCATACCAGAAACTCCTATAATTCCACAAAAGAAAACGAAAATTAAATTATCATTTTCTTGTGCAGGTTTTAAAAGACTAATACTCACTCCTACAATGACTCCTAATAAAAGTAATAACATATTACGCCTACTCCAATCTTCAAAATCTTTTCCTATATAATATATGGAACCTATTATCATTCCAAAAAATGCACTCCAAACTAGCAAGGGTTGATGTTCTAATGCAATATCTAATAATAAAGAAACGCTGAAATAACTAATTAGCATGCCTAGAATAAGTAATCCTAAAAATTTGCCATTGATATATTGCCAAAAACTTTTAAATCTTCCTCTTATTAGAAATTGGAGAGCTTTTCCGTTGAATTTTTGAAGCGACGCTATAAATTCTTCATAAAAACCTGCTACAAAAGCAACAACTCCTCCTGATACTCCAGGTACTTTATTTGCTGCTCCCATTGCTAGTCCTTTAAGAACTAGCCAAAATTTATCTGAAAATGAACGTGTTTTAGTTTGCATCTATCTTTCTACTTACTGCTAATCGTTCGAGTAAAAAGATCACTAGAAACCCTATAATTACAAAAATTATAGCGTATACAAGGAGGGGTTCACCTTCAAAAGATGACGGCAAAACACTTCTCTCTAATAAAGGAACTTCATCCCCATGTCTATCTATTCTAGTTGAAAGTATTTTCTTCCAAGGCCAAATCTTATTAAGCGAACCTATCATAAACCCTGTTAAAACGGCTAATGTCAATTGCTTTTTATGAGTAAACATCCATTTCAAAGCTTTCGAAAACAATTTCAACCCTATAATACAGCCTAATCCGAATAAGAAAAGTTTGATAAAACTCTTTTTTAACAGATCCCAATTTTGAGCAAAAATGCTTTCTTGAAAATCTGTTATTGTTCCTATGATCATACCATAAGAACCTAATAATACAAGTATAAAAGAACCTGAAACACCAGGTAAAATCATTGCTATAATAGCAATACAACCAGATAAGAAAAAGAAATACAGAGCACTAGGTGCTTGTGTTGGTGTCGCTATTGTAATAAAGTAAGCTACTGCTATTCCCAGAATTGTAGCTATTATTATAGAAAAGTTCCAATAAGTTATTTGTTTTCCTATGTATATAATACTTGCAATAACAAGCCCAAAGAAAAATGACCATACAATTATAGGGTGATTTTCTAATAGATAAGAAATCAATTTTGCTAATGACAAAATACTAACAAAAACACCTACAAATAAACTGATGAGAAATCGTAAGTTATATTGAACAAACATGGTTTTAAATCCTTTAGATTTCCATACTTTAAAAATCTTAAAGTCTAGTGCATCTATGGTTTCAATAAGTTCTTCATATATACCCGAAATAAAAGCTATTGTGCCTCCTGAAACCCCTGGAACTACATCTGCCGCACCCATTGCCATCCCTTTAAGCATTACAATAAAATAAGAAAAAGCAGATTTTGACATAAGTGCTAGTTAGATATAAGCTAAAATACTAGGTTTACCTAAAAAGACCTACAGAATGTATAAAAATTAACACGTATCTAGCTATTATACTTTGCCAGGAGTTCTTTTACTTCTTTCTTGGAAAAAGGGTATGGGAATAATTCTTCTAAAATGATGGAAAATTCTGGTTCTACTAATAAGGCGCTTTTTAAGAAATAACGGCCTTGAATATCATTCCCTTTTAAGTAATTAAAACCTGCTAGACGAAATAGAATTTCTGCATTTTCAGGATAAAACTCTAGAGCCTGTGTAAGAATCGTAACTGCAGCATCTATTTCTTCTAAATATAACAATATATCAGCATGGGTAAGCCATGTTTCTAGCTCATAGTTTCCTAGTTCTAGTGTACGTCTATATCCTCGTTCAGCTTCTTCATAAAAATTTAAACGATGATTTATTTTTGCATATCGTTTCCAATAAAGCACATTTTCTGCATCAATATGTATCGCTTTATTAATATAATATAATGCATTTTGAAAATCTAAACGCTTGCTGTAATAGTCTGTTATTGCAATCCATCCATTATCAAGTAATGGGTCTTCATGGACACATCTTTTATAATGTTTTAAAGCCAATGTATCACTCCCTAACTTGTCATAACATTTCCCCATGCGCAATAGCGCAAAAGAAGTAGGATCATCTAGTTCTAAAGTGATTTGATAATTTTCTAAGGCTTCATTATATCTTCCAAGTTTTTCTAATACTTTTCCTTTTTCTAAATAAGCTCCTATAAAACGATCATCACTAATCACTGCAAAATCAAATGCAGAAAGTGCTTTCTCATATTGCTTTAAGTCAAAATATTGTTTCCCCACTTGATGCCAAGCTACTTCGCAATATGGATTTTTATTTAGAAACATATTGAGGTAATCTATAGCTTCTTCTCTTTGCTCTAAAAAATCAAAACAATATATAATATTATAAAGTGCGCTATAATCTGTTTCATCCAGTTCTAGGCATTTCATAAAGTTATACTTTGCGTTCTGAAAATCATCTATAAATAGATATTCCATTCCTATAAGAGAATATACGTCTGACGGGTCCTCAGTAAGATCTATAGCAATTTCCAATAAGTTAATAGCTTTTCTATGCTCATCTTGCTTACTGTAAATATTTGCCTTTTGAATATAAACTTCTTCGTTTGTAGGTTCTAGTTCATATAATTCATTTAGAATCACATTTGCTTCTTCAAATTTATTTTCAAAAATAAATATCTCTGCTTTATACAGTTTTAAATTAACTGATGAGGGATGTTGCTCTAGTCCTAATTTAACTGCTTTTCTAGCAAGTGCTATTTTTCCCTCTTCTATATAATAATTTGTAATTGCTTCAAACTCCTCAGAGTCAAAGAAAGTTACATTATTGGTCTTTAACATAGACTCAAAACGTGTAAGCGATAAGTTATTCTCTTCTTCTGGATTATAATTCATACACAGGTATTTATGTATTAGTATAAATTTAACAATGTTTTACTCCTTTCCAATTTTTCGTACTAAGAGTTGTCAACATAGTAATGAACATTCAATAATTAAGCCGAAAAAGCAAAAGCCTGAAATGACAGCAGTAGTTAGACGTATTTTGTCAGTACATATAACATAGATACAATTCAGTACTCATTCTTAACAGTTCGGTTTGTTTTGTTCGCTTTCGCGAAAGCGTATAGATACTTTTACCCTGTCAATCAATACTAATACTATAAAAACAATATTATGAAAACTCTTTTTTACATTATTGCTCTAGCTTTTTCAAGCTTCACATTTGCTCAAAATACAAATGGTGTAACTGTTACCATAGAAATTGAAAACCTTTTAAATAATGATGGTAAAGTATCTGCCGCATTATATAATGAAGCAACTTTTATGAAAGCTGCTCCGTTAGATGCTATTGAAGGAACTCCTGAAAACAAAACAATTACACTCACATTTAAGAATGTACAACCTGGCACCTACGGAGTTATAACACTACACGACCTTAATGAAAATGGTCGTATGGATTTTGAAGCAAATGGAATGCCTAAAGAACCGTATGGCATTTCGGGGGAAGAGACAGGGTTTGGGCCTCCAGTATGGGGAGATGCTCAATTTGAAGTAAGAGCAGAAAATATCACATTAAAAGTACATATGTAATATACCAATTTTTGATTAGTAACAAGGTCTCATATATAGTATATGAGGCCTTATTTTATATAAGAAAAAACTAATAATATCTACATATATATAGATTTTGCTAATAGCTTTGTATTTTTGTATTATCAAGATAACAATCATGACTATTACTCAACTAAAATATGTACTTGCAGTAGCTGAATATAAAAACTTTACAAAAGCTGCCGAAAAAACGTTTGTAACACAGCCTACATTAAGTATGCAGATACAAAAAATAGAGGAAGAGCTTGATATTTTAATCTTTGATCGAGCAAAGAAACCTATAGAGCTTACAGAAATCGGTCAAAAAATAGTAACACAAGCCAAGAATATTGTTAATGAAGCAAATCGTATAAATGATATTGTAGATCAAGAAAAAGGGTTTATTGGAGGTGAATTTAAATTAGGGATCATTCCTACTATAATGCCCACACTATTGCCCATGTTTTTGCGCAACTTTATTAATAAATACCCAAAGGTTAAACTTAAAATAGAAGAATTAAACACCGAAACAATCATAGAACGTCTTGAAGAAGGTCATCTTGATGCAGCTATTGCTGCTACTCCATTACAAAATGACTCTATAAAAGAACGTCCATTATATTATGAACCATTTATAGCATATGTCACACAAAATCATCGTTTATTTAAGAAAAAAAGTTTAGGTGTAACAGATTTAGATCTTACAGATATGCTCCTACTTGAAGACGGCCATTGTTTTAGAGATGGTGTCATTAATCTATGCAAAGCTGTAGCTGATCAAGAAGAAGATCACTTCTCTTTAGAAAGTGGAAGCTTTGAAACGCTTGTTAAACTGGCAAATGAAGATCTTGGTATGACATTACTACCATATTTACATACTATAGAATATAAAGGACAAGAAGTCAACTTTCTTAAGAAATTTAAAGAGCCATCACCTGCTAGAGAAGTAAGTTTAATCTATCATAAAAGTGAATTGAAAATGCAAATTATAGAAGCCTTACGAAGTACTATTGTTAGTGTAATAAAAGGTGCTATCACTTTCCAGAATGTACAAATTATAAGTCCACTTGGTGGCAAGTAAACTACCTCGAGGCATTTATACGAAACTGAATTTTAATTTCGAGGCAAGCCTCGGGGTATTAAACCCTTTGGCGGCGCCAATAAATAATCAAAAACTATTTATTTACTATAAAAAGCCTTGTTTCCAAGGCTTTTTATTATGGATTTAAATAAATTAGACATTGATTGAGATTTGGATTTTCCTTAATAAGGTTATCTATCCAAATACGAAGTTCCTCAATTTCATAAGGAAGTAATCGTTTAACTGCTTTTTGTAGTTCTTTACAAAATAATACACTATCAAAACTTACCTTATTTAGGATTGTCTTAGTGTATTCAAACATTGCTCTCGCCATATTCGAACTTTAGGTTTAGGTTAGATCTAATAAAAGTAGTTTACTGTATAGGCAGGTTTTTTTTATTATCTCTTAAATATAAGGCTTTTGTTCAACTTTTTGATACATTCCTTACAATTTAACATGTATTGTTGACAAAAATAACGTCCTAATATCCTATAAATAAGTATTTATTAAAAACGATTATCTCCATCTAATAAGTCTCCTAATCCTCCTAAAATAGATCCTTCACCTCTAGACTTACCTCCTCCAGAAGGGGCAAGTGCTAGTACTCTATTTGCCAATCTACTAAATGGTAAAGATTGTATATAAACAGTTCCAGGGCCTTCTAAGGTTGCAAAAAACAAACCTTCTCCCCCAAAAATTGTGTTTTTTATACCTCCTACAAATTCAATATCATATTTTACAGTATGATCAAAACCAATAATACATCCTGTATCCACTTTTAAGCGCTCTCCAGCGGTAAGTTCTTTTTTAAGCGTTGTTCCTCCTGCATGCACAAATGCAATTCCATCTCCTTCTAGTTTTTGCATGATAAATCCCTCTCCTCCAAAAAGACCTCTTCCTAATTTTTTTGAAAATTCAATTCCAACAGAAACTCCTTTTGCTGCACATAAAAATGCATCTTTTTGACAAATAAATCTTCCTCCTATTGCCGCTAAATTTATTGGTATGATTTTACCTGGATACGGGGAAGCAAAACTCACTTTCTTCTTTCCTACAACATCATTATAAAATGCTGTCATAAAAAGGCTTTCTCCAGTAAGAAGTCGTTTTCCAGCTCCAAATATTTTTCCCATAACAGAATTATCTTTTTGAGAACCATCTCCAAAAATGGTATCCATACGTATACCATCTTCCATCATCATAAAACTCCCAGCTTCTGCTATAACACCTTCTTGAGGATCAAGTTCTATCTCTACATATTGCATTTCTTCTCCTATAATTTCGTAATCTATTTCGTGTGATTTCATTATATATCTTAATTTTCTACTTATATGATAAGTAAAAAGAGAGACACTTTTGTTACAAAATCACTATGACAATTTTAGTTTACTCATATATATACTTAATTAAAATAAGGTTTTCTATATATTCTAATTATTGTTTAGCAAACGGTTATAAACAAATGATTTAGAAGAAATTTGTATTAAAAATTACTCTAAGTTTACTTAAAATGACATTTACATAAGAAGTTTAAAATCAATTAACTGAAAAATGAGTTTTGTTTACTCAAAAAAAACATATTAAAATTCTGATTTTCAATTAACTAAAGCAAAAAAAATAAGTATTAAACAAAAGGTGCTTTATTTTGATATCGTTAAAAAATTGATTAGGTTTATTTAAGTAATTAAAAATTTCATGAAACTACCTCCAACCAAAGGGTATTTATTGATCGCAGAACCATCTATTATAGGTGATGTCTCTTTTAATAGATCTGTTGTATTACTAGCTGATCATAATGACGAAGGCACTGTCGGGTTTATTATGAACAAACCTCTTGAGCAAAAACTTAAGGATTTTATTCCTATTCTTACTTCTAGTGATATCCCTATCTTTAATGGAGGACCTGTAGAACAAGATAATATCTATTTTATTCATACAGTACCTCATCTTATTAATGGGAGTACAGAGATTGCTTCTGGGATTTTTTGGGGAGGTGATTTTGAAACAGTTATTCAACTTATTGAGAATAAAACAATCAAACCTGAAGAGGTTCAGTTTTTTTTAGGGTATTCTGGATGGGATTCTCAACAACTTAATCAAGAACTTCAAGAAAAATCGTGGGTTGTTGTAGAAAACAATTATAAAGAGAATATTATTACTAAATGTTGCCCAATGCTTTGGAGAGAAAAGATAATAGAATTAGGCGGTGATTATTTAATCTGGTCTAATGCGCCAGAACATCCGCATTATAATTAACCAAGTCTAGCCTTTACGTTTAGTTTTTTAAGAATCTCTCTAGCAACTGTATTTGTATACTCTTTTTTACGATATTTTGTAATAGGTTGTATTCCCTTAATTATATTTGTTATAAAGAGTTCGTCTGCTTTTTGCAATTCAAAAGGAGAAATAGATTTTTCTTCAAAAGTATATTCCTTTATAAGTGGTAGTATTGTCAATAGTTGTTTCCGTATAATACCTCTCAAACAACCATCTTCTAAAGGTGGAGTTTTTATATGAGTTCCTTTTACTAGAAATAAATTTCCTTGTAGAGCTTCTACTACATTCTTTTTATTATTAATTAAAAGACAGTTATCATACCCATTATCTTCTGCAAAGATACTTCCTGTTACATGAAGGACTTTATTTATAGTTTTAAGTGTTGATAGGATATCAGCATTTACATAATGATCTTTATACAGTTCTACCTCATATGCACTTTCATTAAGTGTATAAAAAGGAGATGATAATGCTTTTGCATAACTATAAAACTCTACTCCTCTTTCTTCTGGCAAATACGTGCCTTTTCCTTTCCTATAAACTGTAATTCTGATACGGGCAGATTGATTTAAGAAATCATTAGCACGTAACGTTTCTAACAATTGTTCTTCTAGATATTCTGGCGTAAATTCCATAGGGATTTCCATACGAAGTATACGCATAGAAGCCATAAGTCTAAAGTAATGATCTTCCCAAAAAAGAATCTTACCATTAACAGCTTTAAGTGTTTCAAAAACACCATCTCCATATAATAAACCTCGATTCATAGGATCAAGGAATGCCTTATCATTTTGTACTAGTGTACCGTTATCATTTATCATAAAAAAATCCCCCCACTCTTTTGAGTGGCGGGACAAATATACTATTTAGCCTAGGATTTATACAGACCCTATAACGTGTTTTAATTGAGAAATTTGATTATCCCAAAACATTTTACCTTCGTCTATTTCATCATCTTCAGCATAATCGGTAATAATTAGAGATACATCTTTTGTAATCTCATCTACTTGAATTCGTAATTCAAAAAAGTAATCCTCCCCATCTTCTTCATCTTCTAGCCATCTAAATCTAATGCGTTCATTACTTTTTTTATTAACTAGTTTAGCTTGTTCTTCGGTTCCATCCCATATAAAGGTGTATAATTCACCACGAGAATTTACATTATCGGCAAACCATTCACTCATTCCTGAAGGTGTTGCCATATATTGATATAATAGAGCTGGTGAGGCGCGAATCACAAATTCTATTTCATATTTTATTTTATCACTCATAGGTTTGTTGTTAGTACTGCCAATATATTGAAAGATATTGTGAGAACAAATAAATAGTTTTGATTTTATTTTAAAATATCTGTTTGTTGTACGCTTAATTGTTTTTATATTTGCACCCGCTTACGGGATAATACATAATATTTCTTAAAAGCAAGATACGGCG
>CAYYSK010000022.1:0-23532 GCA_964474345.1 uncultured Flavobacteriaceae bacterium | reverse complement strand
ACTAGTGTTTAGTGTCGTTTTGCACTTCATTACGAAGTTCTAATGCATAATTCGGATTAAATAAAACATTGCGAATTTTTCATTTTGCTCTTCACTTACTACACTCAAATTATAGAAATATAAGTGTATTTATACTTTTCATAATAAAGTCATAATATATTGATTGGGTTTAACAATACATTCACATAATCTACTCTAGACAATACTTACCTTTTGAGCTTCATAAAAAATTCATTATGCGTATAAAATTACACTACTTGATATTAGCATTTCTTGCGATATCCATTACAGGTTGTAGCGCCCTACAATCTAAAAAATCAAAGACTGTTGCGTCTTCGTCAAAACCAAAACCCAAACCAAAAAAAGGAGACATAAAGCCTTATAAAAAGGTAATCACCAAAGAAGCAAAAACAGACGAAGGTCTTTTTACAATTCATAAAATAGACAACTCATATTTTTATGAGATTCCAGATTCTCTTTTTGGAAGGGAAATGCTTATGGTAACACGTATAGCAAAAACTGCTACTGGATTAGGATTTGGCGGAGGAAAACAAAATACCTCAGTACTTCGTTGGGAAGTAAAAGATAAAAAAGTATTACTTCGTGTTGTATCTCATCAAATTTATGCAGCTGACTCTTTACCTATTTCTGAAGCTGTAAAGAATAGTAATTTTGAACCTATTTTATATTCTTTTGATATTAAAGCGTATCATAAAGACACTTTAAATGATACTAGAAATACAGTAATAGATGCATCAGAGCTTTTTAAAAAGGATGTAAAACCATTAGGTTTGCCACAACGTAGCAGAAGAGGTTTCAAAGTAACGCGTCTTGACGACAAACGTTCCTATATAGACACCATACGTAGTTATCCAAGAAACATAGAAACGAGGCACGTAAAAACATACTTTGCTTCAGAACCGCCAAGCAATGGAGCTACTGGATCTCTTTCTATAATGATGAGTAATTCTATGATCTTATTACCTGAAACCCCTATGAAACGACGTTATTTTGACCAACGTGTAGGATGGTTTGCTAGAGGGCAAACAGATTATGGTCAAGATGCTCAAAAAAGTAAAACGATCACCTATTTAGATCGTTGGAGATTAGAAGTAAAAGATGAAGATCTTGCAAAATACAATCGTGGCGAATTAGTAGAGCCTAAAAAACAGATTGTATATTATATAGATAGAGCGACGCCAAAAAAATGGGTCCCATATATCAAACAAGGTGTTGAAGATTGGCAAGTTGCTTTTGAGGCAGCTGGGTTTAAAAATGCCATTATCGCAAAAGACGCTCCGACTCCAGAAGAAGATCCAGATTGGAGTCCTGAAGATGTACGTTATAGTGTTGTACGTTATTTAGCCTCTCCTATTCCTAATGCGAATGGACCTCACGTAAGTGACCCTAGAACTGGAGAAATTTTAGAGAGTGATATTAACTGGTATCACAATGTAATGACTTTATTACGCAATTGGTTCTTTGTACAAACCGCTGCTATTAATCCAGATGCACAAGGAGTTGAATTTAAAGATGAAGTGATGGGACGTTTAATTCGTTTTGTATCCTCTCACGAAGTTGGACACACACTAGGTCTTCCTCATAATATGGGAAGTAGTGTTGCCTATCCAGTAGACAAGTTGCGTGACCCAGCATTTACTAAAAAATATGGAACAGCTCCTTCTATCATGGATTATGCACGTTTTAATTATGTAGCACAACCAGGGGATGGAGATGTAGCGCTTATGCCTAATATAGGTATTTATGATAAATATTCAATTAAATGGGGATATAAGCCTATTTTAGATAAATCAGCAGAAGATGAGAAGAAAACGTTAGATGGTTGGATATTAGAACATGCTGGCGACCCTATGTACCGTTTTGGAAGACAACAATTTGGAGTAATTGATCCTAGTTCACAAACAGAAGACTTAGGAGATGATGCTGTAAAAGCAAGTACATATGGTATAGCAAATTTAAAGCGTATCGTTCCTAATTTAATTAAATGGACCGCAGAAGATGGAAAAGATTATGAAGACTTAGGAACCATGTACAATCAAGTATTATCTCAATATAACAGGTACATGGGACACGTAACTGGTAATATAGGAGGTGTATACGAATACTACAAAACATATGATCAAGAAGGTGCTGTTTATACACACGTTTCTAAAGCAAAGCAAAAAGAAGCATTAGCATTTTTACAAGATCAATTATTTGAGACTCCTCAATGGTTAATCGATCAAAGTATTTTTGACAAAGTAGAAGCAGCTGGAAGTATAGAACGTATACGTCGTTTCCAAACTCGTACACTTAATAGTGTTCTTGATTTTGGAAGAATAGGTCGTATGCTAGAAAACGAAGCTTTAAATAATTCTGAAGCATATACTACTATAGATATGATGTCAGACTTACGTAAAGGATTATTTAACGAATTAAGAAAAGATAGAAAAATAGATATCTATCGTCGTAATTTACAACGTGCATATGTAGAACGATTAGAATTCTTAATGACAAGTGAACAAACTCGTTTACCAGCAGCGTTTGCACGTTTCTCATCTAGAACAAACATAGATGTTAGTCAAAGTGACATTCGTGCTATTGTTCGTGCTGAACTTAAGGACTTAAAACGCACATTACAAAGCAACATAGGACGTATGAGTGATAAAATAAGCAGAATACATCTTATTGATTTAGTAGAGCGTATTAATTTGATACTTGATCCTAAATAACTACAAATAAAATAACTTTAAAAAGAGGTTTACTCATATTTTTTGATACCCTCTTTTTAAAGTTATTTATATTTCCACGTGATTTCATATATATATTTATATATTTATTTTGAAAATAAAAATTTTCAAAATGTACTCCATCTCCAAAAAAAAAAACAACACCTCTTTCTTTAATCGTAGAACAAAGAGAATAAAGTTCTTTATAGTTACCTGTCTTTTATTGACATATAATAGTTGTTATTCTTCTAAAGATTATAATTCTGAATCTCAAGAATTATCTATTAAAAAAAACAAAAAAGAAATGGACTATAACAGCACTAATATTGTTAAAAACTCAGGAATTCATGTCAAAGATTTTGGAGCTATTGGTGATGGAATTACTGACGATACAGCTGCAATTCAAGCTGCAATATTAGCATTAAATAAAAACAGGACTTCTCCTACTGGAAAAGATGGATGGGGACAGAATACTCTTTTCTTTGATAAAGGAGAGTATTTAGTAAATAAACCTCTAATACTCAACAACACTTCTTATGTAGGAGCAAGATTTATTGGTTCTGGAGAATATGCAACCCAGATAACATTTAAAAATGACACAGATGTCTGTTTTGAGTTTAACGCTCATATAAATCTTCTTTTTCAAGACATGACAATCTATCATAAACCGATTAATAAAGATAGAAAAACCTGGTCAAATTCTTGTTTTAAATTGAAAGGTCAAGGGGGAGGAAGGAGATTTACATTGGAGAGAGTAACTACTGTTAACTTTGATCAAGTAATAACTCACGATGACACTTTTAATGGAAACAACGATACGAACTTAACCATAGGAAGTACATTTAAAGATTTTAACACCTTTTTATATTCACGTAATACACAAGCAGTAGTCAATGAGTATTTACAATGCTCTTGGTCTGGAGGAGGCGATATTTTTGATATAGCTGGCTATGGACATACTGCATTAAGAGGAGGTAATATAGTCGTAGGAGGCACTTGGTTTAAGTTTGCAAATGTCCCTAGTAAATATGGTCCATCAAGTAATTATTCATTACACAATGTAAAAGGAGAATATAATACCGATTACAAAGGCGTAGTTTCTACAAAAATTGTGGAAGCTGTTGGAAAATATATAAATGTTAATATGTCATTCTATAATTGCGGTTTAAGCAGTTCCAGAAAGAAGCCAAATTCATCTGAAAAAACTATTGTATTAGGATCTAATAGTCAACTTATTTTTAATCAGTGTTCATTTATAAATTCAAGCATAGAAACTATAGCTCAGTCAACTTTATCATCTGACTATAAATCTTTTATTAAATTTTTAAATTGCCCATACCCTATTCTACCCAAGCAAGTGACTAGAACTGACACCTCTAATGGTTTTGGCCATCCAGTAATAAGTTATAATGATTGTAGAGGAGTAAGTAACATTAGTCTATTAAATTCGACATCCTCGCACATTAACACAACGCATGTTAATACACTTACCAAACAAAATACCTCGGACGGAAGATTAACTGTAAATAACAAGTCTCATACCTATACTCTTTCATTATATAATCAAAACACAATAATAGAAGAAGCTTATATTGCAATTAATCCTAATCCATCTACTATAGAAAATACTATTGAAGTAAAAGTATATGCCGATTTAAATAAAGAGAAACAAATAGATAGCTTCACATTTAGAAGTAATAAAAAAGGGATTGTTTATTATATCAATAATATAAAAGGAAAAATAGTGCAAGAAGCTCTAATATTTGAAATTATTAATCCATCTGGAAGATCAACAGGCAATATAACGGTACGAACTAAGAATATTTAAAATTATTTCCTTAAATGGTTATTGCGCTTTTTCCTCAAAACACTATTCTATTTTTAACAATCTGCAAGTAAGTACATTACAACCTTTCCAACCACTTCTTTTAAAGTTTTAAAGTTAAAAGATCTATTTCATAAAATAGCGTTAATTATTCATACTTATTAAACCTTATATACAAATCAAAGTCATAGGAGTATAACAAAAACAATACAAAGAAATGAAACATATCGTAACATTTATCGCTTTATGTTTAACTATAACAGTTACTGCACAAAAAGGATTACATAGAGATAGAGCATCATTAAATCCAGAACAACAAGCAACATTATCAACAAAAAAAATGACACTTGCATTAGTTCTAGATACGCAACAAGCAGATAAAATTTATAAAATTCAACTAGAACAAGCTAAAAAAAGAAAAGTTTTTATTGAAAATCGAAAAAAAGAAAAAGGTACAGAATTAACAAAAGAACAACGTTTTGAATTAAAAAACAAAAGGCTTGATGCTATGATTGTTGTTCAAGGTGAAATGAAACAAATTCTAAATGAAGAACAATTCAAAAAATGGCAACGATTAGTCCATAAAAGGAAACAAACTAGAAAAAAGAAACACCACAGAAGAAAGTAGTATGGAGATGCTGTTGAAAAAAGATGAAGTGTTATGCATCTTTTGTTTTATATATAAGTAATGAACTACCTCGATGCAAGCATACGAGGTATCTAATCTAAAAAACAAGAGCGATGCAAGCATCGGGGAATTGAACCCTTGGCTATCGCCCAGCGATTTAAACATATAAAGTACTCGCAACTTTTTTAACAGCATTAATTGTCATGTCTAGATCTTCATAAGTCAAAGCATCTGTAATAAACCACGTTTCATAAGCACTTGGTGCAATATAAATTCCTTCCTTTAGAAGTCCGTGAAAAAATTTCTTAAAGGTGTCATTATCACCTGCGGCAGCTGTTTTAAAATCAACAACGGCATCTTTTGCAAAATGCACAGAAATCATTGATCCTACTCTATTAATTGTATGCGTAATATCTTGTTCTATCAGAGCTTTTTCAATTCCTTTATGTAGGTACGCCGTTTTTTCTTCTAATCGTTTAAAAAGTGACACATCCTCATGAATGGCAGTTAACATGGCAAAACCTGCAGCCATTGCCAATGGGTTTCCACTTAACGTTCCTGCTTGATACACAGAACCTAAAGGCGCTAAGTAATTCATAATCTCATCACGTGCTGCAAATGCACCTACTGGAAGTCCTCCCCCTATCACTTTTCCAAAAGTAACAATATCTGCTTGTATATTTTTAAGTTCTTGCACACCTCCTTTAGCTAATCTAAAACCAGTCATTACTTCATCAAAAATAAGAAGTGCATTATGTTCATCACACAACGCTCTCAATCCTTCTAAAAACCCTTCTATAGGTGGAATACATCCCATATTGCCTGCAACCGGTTCTATAATAATAGCTGCAATTTCATTAGGATTTGCTTCAAAAAGAGCTTTTACTTGTACTAGATTATTATAATCTGCCAACAATGTATCTTTTGCTGTCCCTGCTGTAACACCTGGACTATTTGGAGTTCCAAAAGTAACCGCACCACTCCCCGCTTGAATTAAAAAAGAATCTGAATGCCCATGATAGCAACCAGAAAATTTTATTATTTTCTCTCTATTTGTATAACCTCTTGCAAGTCGTATTGCACTCATACATGCTTCTGTTCCGCTATTAACAAAACGTATTTTGTCAATACCCGACACCATTTCTACAGCTAATTTTGCAATATCGGTTTCAATTTTTGTAGGCATCCCAAAAGAAGTTCCTTTTTGAGCTTTAGCAACTACGGCATCTACTACAGGAGCATATGCATGTCCTAACAGCATAGGCCCCCAAGAATTAATATAATCTATCAATGTACGGCCATCTTCATCATATAAATAAGCTCCTTTTGCTGCTTTTACAAAGATGGGATCCCCTCCTACTGATTTAAATGCTCTTACAGGACTATTAACTCCTCCAGGTATTACTTTTTGTGCCTCAACGAATAAAGCACTACTTCTTTTATATATCATGAATTAATATCCTCTATCATATGGTTCAACATACAGTACTTGGCCTACAAAAATTTCATTACTCTCAAGTCCATTATATTTTTTAAGATCTTCCACACTTATTCTGTATTTCTTAGCAATACGATATAGCGTCTCTCCCTTTTCAACTGTATGTTGATTTTTTTTATCAACTACTTTTTTATAATCCTTTTCTTTCTTTCCTAATACTTTCCCATCATAACGATATAATTTATATCGTTCTATCAAGGATATCAATTTATCAGGATATTTTTTATCAGTTGCATAGCCTGCTGCACGCAATCCTTTTGCCCATCCTTTATAATCGTCTTTTGGCAGCTTAAAAAGACTAGAATAACGCCCTCTATTGGATAAAAATAATGAATGGTCTCTAAATGAAAATTTAGCTAAACTATATTTTCTAAAACACTCTCCTTTTTCATCATCATCATGATATACTTTTGCTCCTTTCCAATCATGGCATTTAATACCAAAATGATTATTTGCTTTTTGAACCAATTCTCCTTTTCCTGCTCCTGATTCTAATATTCCTTGCGCTAATGTAATACTTGCAGGAATACCATACTGCAACATCTCTTCTTGCGCAATTTCAGCGTAGGTTTCTATATATCCATTCACACCAGTTTTAGGTACTGGATTCACAACTTTTTCTTCTTCCTTGGAAGAGTCAACCTTAGGTCGAGTCACTATTTTTTCTTTTCTATCCTTTTTTGGTGTTACAACTTTACGAGTAGTTCTTTTAGAAGAACCACAGCTACCTAATAAAAGGCCTACTAAAATTAAAAACGTAATACGTTTCATTATCATCTAAATATCTATTATTTGAAGTCCTTTTTTACTGAGTTCCTTATTAACTCCTGCAATACCTTGAAGGCCTCCCGTATGAATTGCTAAAATACGGGAATTTTGCGGGAAATATCCTTTCGAAATAAGGTCAAAAATACCGTACATCATTTTGCCAGTATATATAGGATCTAAAAGTATTTCTTGTTCTTTTTTAAAAGTATTTATGAAATTTACAAGTTCCTTTGTGACCTTTGCATATCCTCCAAAATGATACGTTTCAATTAATTCCCAATTATTATTTTTTGTTTTACTCACTATTTCAGAATTAAAAAAACTGCCTTTTAAGGCAGGAAAACCTATTATTTTTTGAGAAGTACCAGATGCATTAATAATACCAGATATAGTTCCTCCTGTACCTACAGGACAACATACATAATCATAATCTAGATCATAGGCTGTTAGTATCTCTTCACATCCTTTTATAGCAAGCTCGTTAGTTCCTCCTTCAGGAAGAATATATGCATCGTTATATTGTTTTTTAAGAGTCTTTAAAAAAGACGCTCTCGTTTTATCCCTATATTGTTCTCTAGAAATAAAAACTAATTCCATACCACAAGATGTAGCATAAGCAAGAGTTTCATTTTCTGAAAGTGTTTTTTCTATATTTTCTCTTAATTCATCTCCTCGTATAATTCCTATCGTTTTAAAATCGTAGTGTTTTCCTGCAGCTGCGGTAGCAGCAATATGATTAGAATAAGCACCTCCAAAAGTAAGTAGTGTCTTATAATTATTTGCTTTCGCGAAAGCGATATTATATTTAAGTTTTCTGTATTTATTACCCGAAATATGTGGGTGAATCAAGTCTTCTCTTTTAAGAAATAATTTAACATTTCCATTTACAGAAACAGGTTCATTACGTATTTTCCTCATTATAAGCTATATCATTATTTATAATTATATATTTATTTAGTATATTTATGGTAAAACTGTAATATATATGACAAAATACCATATTTTTTAATTACATGTATTTTCTTTTTTATTCTTTTTAACGATGTTTTACAACACTTTATCGATATTAATCTCAAATCATTTAAACCTCTATTTATCAATGTTTAACAAACTCATATTCGCTATGTGAAATTAAAGCTTTAATCTCAGAAATAATGGAAAATACATTACCTACACAAGTCAACAACCTTATACTTCTTTAATATACTTTCATTCAAGAATGTAATTGTTAACTCTATACAAAAAGGATTTTAAACACTTATATGGGTTTAGCTTCTAAAATTATTGACTTACTAGAAACAATAATTTAACATGTAGGTATATCATAATTATTTCACTTTAAAAACCAAACCATGAATTATTTTACTCACTTAAAATTAACTACTTTTTTACTAATCTTTTTCTATAGTATATCGCTATACGCACAAGTAGGAATAAATACAACAGCTCCTAATGGAGCTTTAGAAGTTAGTAGCGATACAACTGGTGTTGTTTTCCCAAGAGTAGCATTAACTTCTACAAATGTTGCCTTACCTGTTGTAAACCCAAATGGAGGAGGTGTTTTAGTTCCAGGAACTACTGTTTTTAACACAAATTCAACTTCTACTGGTGCTAATGATGTTTATATTGGAAAATATTACTGGAATGGTTCACAATGGGTGGAGCAGTTTGATAAGAGACAATCTCAATTATTTGAACAAGACAGGACAATATCTCCTAGTAATCCAAATAATGATGCTATTGGCTACAGAGTATCTGCAAATGTAGGATATCAAGACATATATGGCTTGGATAGCCAAACTTTTACTGCCAATTTTACTGGCACTTATAGAGTTGAAGGTTCTTTAAATTACGGGCCTGGTATTTTACAGGTTCCCGACAATGGTTCTATGAGTGCGGTAGGTGTTCAAGGAATGTTTCGGTTAACTTTTGATGGAGTAGATCATATGAAATATGTTAATCCAATCACAATATATAATGACGCTTATAGCGCTGAATCGTCAATAAATTATTTTGCCCTATACAATGAGCCAACTATTATTTTTTATATAACATTAACAGCTGGAACGACTTATACTTTTAATCTTGCTTTTGATCAATGGGGAGATGATAGATTAATTAATAGTGGTAATTCTGGCACTGGACGAGGAATTGTAGGTGTAAATTCTCCATCTACAATAGAAATTACATATCTTGGCGATTAAATCGTTTATTTTTTGCCCCCAAAAAATAATATTTAGATTTTAAATAAATACTATACTAACTTAACCAAAACTATTTCTTATGAAAGGAAGATTAATAGCTAATTTTTCATTTTTAGTATTATGTATAATTCAACTAAACGCACAAGTATCTCCTGGAGGAGTTTCTACAGATTTAAATTATTGGCTTAAAGCTGATGCAGGTGTCACTACCTTTGACGCTACAATAAGTGGAGTCCCAGTAAAAAGAGTTTCTCAATGGGATAATCAAACCAATGGAAGTACAAATAATATTGGAGGAATAGAAGATTTTACAAGACCTGTTTTTATCGAAAACGGACTCAATTTTAATCCTGCAATTAACTTTGATGGCACTAACGACTTTTTAAGAACAGATAATGGTTGGGACAGTCATTCTGTAATTATAGTCTTTAATCCTACTACAACTCTAGACACTAATACAGGAGTACAACTCATCTTAGTATATGATGTTCCTAATAACACTGTTGTTGATTCAGGAATAGGTATAGGCGATCTTGGAGCTGTGAGCTCTATGTATGCAGCATGTAGCGATAACTATTTTTTTAATTCTGGAGATAGAAATATTCCGGGAGCTGGTAATGCTCCTGAATTTATTGGTTGTTCTGGAGATGCAACAACTACATCTACTGATGATGCCGTTCTTGCTGTTGTAAGACCTAATATAAGTGAAACAAGTCCTGAACATAAATTATTTGGCGAAAATCAAATTACAAATATTGTAAATCCAGATGAGTATGGAGTACATTCAGATAGGCCTTTCACAATAGGGCAACGTCATGGAGGTGGCTTTTTCTACGGAGGTGATGTTTTAGAAGCTATTTCATATTCATCTAGAGTAAGTGATGCAGACATTGTTAAAATAGAATCTTACCTTGCTCTAAAATATGGCCTTACCCTAAGTCAAACAACTCCTCAAGATTATATAAATTCTAACGGAATATCTATTTATGATAGTGATAACACTCTAGATGATTTTGATTTTAATATCGCGGGTATTGGTAGAGATGATGCTTCAGGACTTAATCAAAAACAATCTATATCTACAACTACAAATTCTGTACAAACGAACACTCCTGGAATTATTACGATAGGACTCGGCAGCATTGCTAATACTAATCTTGAAAACACCAATAACTTTGACTCTAATCAAAGTTTTATGTTGTGGGGTAATAATGCTGGAGCATTAACTATTAATACAAATGTACCCACAAACTGTGGTTCGCTCAATCGTATGGAAAGAATATGGGCTATTCAAGAAACTGGTCTTGTAGGAAATGTTTCTATACGTATCCCACAATCTTTTTTTAATCAAAACTCTCCAACTTTATTAATAAGTAACGATACAACTTTTGACAATAACGACTCATTAATTGCTCTATCTGATGATAGCAATGGTAATTACATTGCTACTGTAGATTTTTCAACTGGAGACTATTTTACATTTGGACAATTAGATCATCACATTACTGAATTTGCAGGAATAAGTGTCCCTGGATGGACCAATGGTATTCCATCAATAAATTCAACAGCTATAATAAGTATAGATTACGATACAGGTGTGCAAGGATTAAATATTGATGCTTGTGAAATAATTATAAAAGATATTGCCACTGTAACAATAAGAGATGGAGATTTTCTAAATACCGTAAACAATATAACAGTCAATGGAACTCTTGTTATAGAGAACCAAGGTAGTCTAGTACAATCAAATGCTGCCGCAACTGTCATTAAAGGCCCTAGCGGAATTATAGAAGTGCAAAAAACGACACCTTCTGTTGAAGCCCGTAATTTTATAGTCATGAGTAGTCCTATGAATGGAGAAACAAGAGATGGAGTATATCAAAATGCAAGAGCTGTTTTTAGTGTCATCCCTAGTAACTTTGCACCTTTTGATATAGATTTTGGAGTTTTCCCAGAATTTGAATTTTCAGAAAATTTTCTTGATGATAATTTAGACTATTTGCAACCGATTACTGGAAACACAGCACTACCTAATGCTGGAATAGGGCAATTTATATTTCCTTCAGCGACAATAGATGACCCTGTTCAATCTTATAATTTAAGTTATACAGGAGGAACCCTTAATTCAGGAACAATAACTATTCCTATTAATTATAATGGACCTGCTACAACTAATAATTATAATCTATTAGGTAATCCGTATCCATCAGCCATAGATGTTACAGCATTAATTAATACAAATGATGCTATAAACGAAGTATATTATTGGGATCATATAACTACTCCTAGCTCAGACTTACCTGGTTTTGGAAGCAGTAATTTTTCAATGAATGATATCTCTATGCGTAATGCTATGATGGGAATAGCTGCTATAAACGGAGGCACACCGCCAGGGCAATTTATGGCTTCAGGGCAAGGTTTTGGAATAAAAGCAGATCAATCACAAATGATCAGCAATAGTCCTGTCGTATTTACAAATGATATTCGTGTAACTGGCAATAACAGTGATTTTAGATCTAATGAAGTGTCTGATATAAATAAGTTATGGATCCGCCTTACTACATCTGCATATGAAGAAGCAATAGCGCAAACGGCTATAGGTTTTACAAATTTTGCTAGTCAGACATTTGACAAAGGGTATGATAGTCCTAGATTAGGAACTTTTCTTTCCTTATTTTCTGTATTAGAAACTGGAGAACACCTTGCTATTCAAGGCCGTGAAGCATTTGACCCAAATATAGAACTTACATTAGGTTTTTCTACATCTATAGATACAGAAGAAACCTATACTATTGGTATTGATCATTTAGAAGGAATCTCAATAGAAAACACACCAATTTATTTAATTGATCATTTTGTAAATACTATTATTAATTTAAAAGAGGAAGACTATTCTTTTGTAAGCAATAAAGGGATACAGTCCCATCGTTTTACAATTCTTTTTAAAGAACGCCAAACATTAGACATAGAAGAACAAGAAAATGGTTTTGAAGAAAGCATTACACTTTACCCTAATCCAACTAATGAAAACATAACATTATCTTATACAGGGGAAAATAATTTGACTCAACTGCGTATTTTAGATATTGCTGGTAGATTAGTAGAGCAAATTAATCTCTCAAGCTTTAATAGGAGTTTACAAATAGATCTAAGCAATTATACCATAGGTCTTTATTTTATAGAAATACAAAGTAACACTAGAAACATTACTAAAAAGATAATTATCAAATAAGAACTATAACTTATTAAATACATATTTTTTAAAAGCCCAAAAAGGTCTCTTTTTTAAATAATTGAGATCTTTTTCATTTTCATAAGCCTCACGTTCAAAAGAAATATTCCTATAGGCTGTATATCTATTCCTATATTGAAGTAGTCTAAAAAGAAATTCAATGAGATATAATATATAAAACGGAATCACTAAAAGCTCTGATTGTTGACGTAAATGAATACGCTCATGATTTATAAAGGTAGCATCATCTTTAAGCTTTTTATATTTAACAATAATAAAAGGCCATATAGTGACTCCTACAAAGCGTTTTCCAAACACATATTTGTTTACAAATAAAAACATTCTTCTAAACCTTTATATATACAAGTATTGCAAGATACAAATCAATTATCTGTAAATATTTTATAGTCACTTATTTTAATACTTAACAAAAATGAAATAAAAGTTTTTTAATAGCATACTTCCTATCTTTGCACCATGAGTTATATGAAGAAAATAATTCCTATAGAAGAAGGAGATTATTACCTTACTCCTGAAGGGTATAGATGTTTTACTGAACAATACCATCTTAAACGAGGGTATTGTTGTGAAAGTGGTTGTCGTCATTGTCCTTATGGTTTTGACAAGAAAACGAACACGCAAACACCCAAAAATGGATAATACTATAGTATCATATCGCAAATGTATATTCACAGCCTACCATAGGGCTAATATGAGGTATCCCTGATTTTTAATTTCACGCTGTTTTAAAAAATGTGTAAATTTAAAAATCAACAAATGACTTTCCAAGATCAATTATTACAAGGGATTCCTAATAAGCTTCCAAATCCAAAAACTTACGATGCTTCTGCAAATCATGCTCCAAAGCGCAAAGACATACTTTCTTCTTCTGAAAAAGAACTAGCCCTTCGCAATGCATTGCGTTATTTTGATCAAAAGCATCATCCAAAATTATTACCAGAATTCAAAGAAGAATTAGACACATACGGGCGTATCTACATGTATCGTTTCAGACCCGAATATGATATGTATGCTAGACCAATAGAAGCATACCCAGCTGCTTCCAAACAAGCGGCTGCTATTATGCTTATGATACAAAATAACTTAGATCCTGCAGTTGCACAACACCCTCATGAGCTTATTACTTATGGAGGAAATGGAGGTGTATTCTCAAACTGGGCTCAATACTTGCTTACCATGCAATACCTAGCTCAGATGAATGAAAATCAAACCTTAGTGATGTACTCTGGACACCCTATGGGATTATTTCCTTCTCATAAAGATGCTCCACGCGTTGTTGTCACTAATGGAATGATGATTCCTAACTATTCGCAATCAGATGACTGGGAAAAGTTTAACGCTTTAGGAGTCACCCAGTATGGACAGATGACAGCAGGTAGCTATATGTATATTGGCCCTCAAGGGATTGTTCATGGAACTACAATAACCGTTCTTAATGCATTTAGAAAAATAAAAAAATCTCCTGAAGGGGGCATATTTGTCACTTCTGGATTAGGAGGCATGAGTGGAGCACAACCAAAAGCTGGTACTATTTCTGGATGTATTACAATATGTGCCGAGGTCAACCCAAAAGCAGTTAACACTAGACATTCTCAAGGATGGGTAGACGAAGTAATTACTGATATACCAACACTTATAACTAGAGTGTCTCAAGCAAAAAATAAAAAGGAAACTGTCTCTATTGCATACCAAGGAAATGTCGTTGATATATGGGAAGCATTTCATACACACAACATTCATATAGATATAGGAAGTGATCAAACATCACTTCATAACCCATGGGCAGGAGGGTACTATCCTGTTGACATGAGTTTTAAAGAAGCAAATGATTGCATGGCAAATGATCCTATACGCTTTCGCGAAAGCGTACAAAGTACTTTAGTACGTCATGCAGCAGCTATAAATATCCATACCACAAAAGGCACATATTTCTTTGACTATGGAAATGCATTCTTGCTTGAAAGTTCAAGAGCAGGAGCTGATGTATTTGCTAAAAACGGTATTGATTTTAAATATCCAAGTTACGTACAAGATATTATGGGGCCCATGTGCTTTGATTATGGTTTTGGGCCTTTTAGATGGGTGTGTGCGTCTGGAAATCCTGAAGATTTAGTAAAAACGGATGAAATCGCATGTAACGTTCTAGAAAAACTTGCCAGAAACGCTCCTTCAGAAATACAGCAACAAATGGAAGATAATATCCAATGGATCAAAGGTGCTCAAGAAAACAAACTTGTTGTAGGTTCTCAAGCTCGAATTTTATATGCAGATGCAGAAGGACGCATGAAAATTGCACAAGCTTTTAATGATGCTATAGCTCAAAATGAAATAGGATATATAATCCTTGGACGTGACCACCATGATGTCTCAGGGACAGATTCACCATATCGCGAAACAAGTAATATTTATGATGGAAGTCGTTTTACAGCAGATATGGCTATACATAACGTGATAGGTGACAGTTTTAGAGGAGCTACTTGGGTAAGTATACACAATGGCGGAGGTGTTGGATGGGGAGAAGTAATAAATGGAGGATTTGGTATGGTTCTTGATGGTAGTAATGATGCTGAAAGACGTTTACAATCCATGCTTTTCTGGGATGTGAATAATGGTATTGCACGTCGTAGTTGGGCACGCAATAAAGGAGCTATTTTTGCAATTAAAAGAGCTATGGAATTACAGCCCGACTTGAAAGTAACTTTGCCAAATAGTGTAGAAGATAACTTATTTAGGAACACATAAAAAATAAATCTATGAAAGCATTACGATTACTCCCATTATTAGCACTTATGCTAATTGTCTCTTCATGTAGCACGGTACGTGTCGCATCAGATTATGATCAAACAGTCAATTTTAATGAGTACAAAACCTATGCTTTTTACAAACCAGGTATAGACAAAGCAGAAATCTCTGATCTTGATAAAAAACGTATTCTAAGAGCCATTGAAAAGGAAATGGAAGCCAAAGGGTTTACAAAATCAGAAAACCCAACTGTACTAGTAAGTATTTTTGCAAAAGCCAACAAACGTGTTGATGTATATCAAAACAATTTTGGTTTTGGAGGATTTGGATTTGGTCGCTTCGGATATGGAGGATTTGGTAGATTTGGTTTTGGAGGATTTGGTCCCTTTTATGGAGGAGGTGGCTTTTATGGCAATAACGTTTCTGAACGTACAGAAGGAGTTCTATATATAGACTTATTAGATGTTTCAAAAAAACAATTAGTATGGCAAGGAAAAGGAACTGCATCTTTAACATCTGGAAATATAGAAAAACGTGAAGCTCGTATTCAAGAGATTGTAAAAGAGATTATGACCGTTTATCCACCAGCTATTGCAAGTAACAATAGTGAGGTAAATCGCGAAAAAATATAGTTTATCTCTCCAAGTAAGCATAGACATGTAAATGATATGATCATTGATTGTATCCCGAAAAACACCGAATCTTTTTGTCGGTGTTTTTTTGTTTTATACCCTCCTAAGAAATCCTAGTCTTTTGAAGTAACAAAAATCATCGACACTCCAAAAGTGTGATGAATTTTGCTTTCGCAAAAGTGTATATAGGTTTTTCTATAAAAACACATCATCAGAATTATAAAAAGCTCTATACTTATATTAGCATAGAGCTTTTCCCCATATAAAAAACATACTATATTCTTTACTACACCTATCTTTTCTCCTTTAATTCTTTTATATATGGTTTTTTACTTTTTAATGGACTTGGCTTTATATAACTTGGACCATCAGGTAATCTAAGACCTACATGTTTTGAAATAACATCTCCATTAGCATCTTTTCTATCGGCGCGATTTGCTACAATTTGCCATGAGAAAGAAGTATTACTCGTTCCCCCTTTAAGCTCTTTTACAGTAAATCCATCTATAGATTTATCTGTAACATATATCCCATTACAATCACCCTCTAGGGTAACATACACTTTTAAAGGATGTTGATCATCTATATATAGTGATTTTTTTAAAATAGGATCTAGTTCAATTCTAGTTATCCCATGAACAAGTTGTCCTATTCCATAATCTTGAAATACAATTTCTGGTGCTTCAGGAGCAAACATTACTTTTGGCATTCCTTGATGATCTTCTATCAAAGTAGAAACAGAGCCTGTCCCAATAATTTTATAATCGGTTCCATTTGTACCTGCATTATTAGTTCCATATCTCATTCCAACATACGCAAATGTTTGTGTACCAGTCTGACGTCCTCCACTAAAATAACCACCATAATAACTATCAGCAGCAGCTATTAAGCCATTAGGACTTACATTATCAAAACCTGCTATTTTAGCAAATGCTTTATTTGCTCTATTTCCATTAATAGTTGTTGGATCAAAATCTGAGTCCAAATCAAACTCTGCCGCTGCATTTCCTCTATTGGCATTACTTCTGGATCCATCACCTGCATATCCAAAAATCCCTAATGAACCAGAAGAACCTGACACCCCAGAACCATTTATAGGTAATGCATACAATGTCACACCATTTCCTCCTAAAATAGCTGTCCCTGAAACATCTTGATTAACAGCAAACACAGCGTTTGGCAAACCATCATTATCATTTACACCTACAATCGCATCACCATCACCTGAATTGATTCCATACACAGCAATACCTGTACTTATATTTTGTCCAAAAATACCTGTTCCAGAACTTGTATTAAAACCAAAAACACCTGCACCTGTAGCTGTATTTTGTCCAAAAACTCCTATTCCTGTACCTGACGAAAAGCCATTAATCGCAAATTCATCTGCTACAGCTTGAGCAGTAAAAAGACTTGTAGCAAAGGGAGTAGTTGTATTAATAGAGACACGTCCATCATTAAAAATACGCATCCGTTCTGCTCCATCGGTAGCCAATATTAAGTCCTGAGCATCAGATGTACCTATATAGTTTTCACCTGAACTCGTACCAGGGATTGTTCCTGAATTCCCGGACAATTTCCAATTATCATCTATCGAAGCAGAAGACAAAGGTATCCAACCTGAACCGCTCCAATAATGAAAACCTTCTCCCGTACTAGTATTTGTATTATACACCAATAGACTTACAGTAGCTCCACCTACAATAGGAGCTACTGTCATTAAGTCTACAATATCAACTCTTGGGACAAGAAGTCCTTTTTCTGAAGACCTTATATCAAGTATAGAACCATTAGACGGGGATGTCGTTCCTATACCCACTTGAGACATAACATTTACAGAAAAAAATAAAGAAACGATTACAGGAAGATAGCACCTTCTTGTAATTAAAAAATATTTTATAATCATTGATTTGGGGTCTTTGAATTACATACCTAATTTAATCTTTTTGTAAGAAAATTCCAAAAAATTAAATTTCAATGCATTGATAAACAGCGTTTTAATACCGTAAAAGTATTGTGGGTTTTACATAAATACCTGTTAGAGATTTTTACTTAATATGGTAAGACACACCAGTAACAGCCTATAATTATTGTCGATAAAATAAATTGAAAAAAGAAATGTTAAAATTTTAAATAAAATTAAAAATTTTAACATTTAAAACATATATAATACTGTTTTTTTAAATGAATACACGTGAAAAAAGAAATAAAATATCTTCAAAAACAGCTATTTTATACTTGTTAAATTTAACTCAAACGCAAATTAATACTTTAATAAAGCTTCAATTTTAACTTTCACTTTTCCTGTATTAGGAATCATGGTTTGTTCTAATGTGCTATTTAATGGAATTGCTGGCATATTTTCTGAACCTATTAGCATTACTGGAGCATCTAATTCTTTAAAGCACTCTTCTTGAATTCTTCCTTGAAGGCCTCGGCTAAATCCATTATCTGAAGGTTCTTCTGTAATCACAAGGCATTTCCCACATTTTTTTACAGATTTAAAAACTGTATCGTAGTCTAAAGGATGTAATGTACGTAAATCCACTACTTCAATACGATCTTGCATTTCAAGTTCTGCACTTGCGTTCATAGCCCAATGTACTCCCATCCCATAGGTGATAATAGAAATTGTTTCTACTTCTTCTCGTTTCCAAATTTCTTGTAACACCCATGCTTTGCCAAAAGGAAGTACATAGTCTTCAGATGGCTCAATAGAAGTTGCTCCTTTAGTCCCTGGTACTTTTGACCAGTATAATCCTTTATGTTCAAAAATTACAACTGGATTAGGATCATAATAAGCAGCTTTCAGAAGGCCTTTAAGATCGGCTCCGTTAGAAGGGTATGCTATTTTAAGTCCTCGTATATTAGTCACTACACTCTCTACAGAAGACGAGTGATAAGGGCCTCCTGATCCATATGCACCTATAGGTACACGTAAAATCATAGATATTGGCCATTTTCCATTACTCAAATAACAAGAACGAGATACCTCTGTAAAAAGTTGATTAAGACCTGGCCAGATATAATCAGCAAATTGTACTTCTACAATAGGTTTTAAACCTGTAGCACTCATACCTACAGTAGATCCTATAATAAAAGCTTCTTGTATCGGTGTATTGAACACGCGATTATCACCAAATTTTTGAGCAAGTGTTGCTGCTTCTCTAAAAACTCCTCCTAATCGTCCTCCTACATCTTGACCATACATCAAGCATTCAGGGTGTTTTTTCATCAATTCTTCTATCGCAAATAAAGCACAGTCTACCATCACAACTTGTTCTCCATCTTCAGGAGATCGTTCTCCTACTTCTTCTGTTATAGAGGTTGGTGCAAAATCATGTATAAATAAATCTTCTGGTTTTGGATCTTCTGCTTCTTGTGCTTTTTCAAAAGCTTTTTGTGTTTCCGCTTTCGCGAAAGCAATGATCTCATCTATTTCATTTTGAGGAATACCATTATCTAGAAGTAATTGTATCATTTTAGGGTATGGGTCCCGACTACGTGCTTCTTCCAAATCATCTCGATACCATTCCATACGTACACCTGAGGTATGGTGATTAAGTAATGGTACTTTTGCATGAACTAAAAATGGTCTACGCTCTGTACGTATTTTATGTATTACATTTTGTAATGTAGTATAACTCTCTTCAAAATCAGTTCCATCTATAGTAACCGCTTCCAATCCATTAAATCCTCTAGCATATTCATAAGCATCTTGCGCTCTTGTCTCGGCTGCATTTGCACTAATATCCCATCCATTATCTTGAACCAAATACAAAATAGGAAGCTGCTTAAGTGCAGCCATCTGAAATGCTTCTGCAATTTCTCCTTCTGTAACAGACGCATCTCCAAGTGAGCATATGACAAAAGGTTTTTCACCTTCTGGATGATCACTAAGGTTTTCTGCTTCTTCATACCAAAATCCCATAGCTACTCCAGTTGCAGGAATCGTTTGCATACCAGTTGCACTACTTTGATGTGGAATTTTAGGTTTATCATCATCTCTCAAACTAGGGTGAGAATAATACGTTCTACCTCCAGAAAAAGGATCATCTTTTTTTGCCAATACTTGCAACATAAGGTCATAAGAAGTCATTCCTATAGCTAATAGCATAGCATCATCACGATAATACGGAAATGCATAATCTTGTGGTTGTAATTGCATTCCTATAGCAGTTTGTATAACTTCATGACCACGACTTGTTGCGTGTACATATTTTGAAACTACTTTAAAATTATCTTCATATAATTCGGCCATTGCTTTTGCCGTACAAAGATTCTGAAATCCTTTTTTGAGTATGTCTTTATTCATGGAGTGTCTAAAATCAAATACTGAATATCGAGTCATAAGGTACTACGATATTCAGTATTTTAAAATTGAATGTTCAAAAATTATTATACTAGTTCTTGAGTTTTTACAGATAACATCCAATTAAAGATATCATCTTGAACTCCTGTTTTAATAGCATTAAGTGTATCATTCACATCAGTACCAATAGGATATGTTTCGGAAATTTTGATTATTTCATCTCTCCATCCTATCTCCTGAATATATGCAATACCAACTGCCGTACCAGTCCCAAAAGCTTCTTCTAAAGTCCCTTGTTGTGCAGCTTCTTGTATTTCATTTATAGTTATAGGTCTTTCTGTCACTGTAAATCCTTTATATTTTAAAAGATCGATTACACTTTTTCTAGTAATTCCGTGCAATACAGCACCGTCAAGATTTGGGGTAATAAATTGCCCGTCTATCTTAAAAAAGATATTCATCGTACCTACTTCTTGAATATATCTATGCTCATGCGCATCTAACCATAATACTTGATCATATCCTTTTGATTTAGCTATTTCGGTAGGGCGAATAGCTGCCGCATAATTTCCTGCTGCTTTTGCTTCTCCAGTACCTCCTGTAGCAGCACGTATATAACTACGTTCTGCCCATAATTTTATTGGTTTACTAAAGAAAGGCCCTGCTGGAGACGCTATAATTATAAATTTAAAACTGGTTGCAGCCCTCATACCTATAAAAGGTTCATCAGCATACATAAAAGGTCTTAAATATAATGCACTACCATCTGCTGGAGGAATCCATCCTTGTTCTACACCTACCAATGCTTTTAATCCTTCAACAAATAGATTTTCTGGAAATTCTGGCATGCCCATTCGACGCGCGCTTGCATTAAGTCGTGATGCATTTTCAGCCGGACGGAAAAGAAGCGGCTCTCGTTTTCGCGAAAGCGTACTCTTCATTCCTTCAAAAATTGCTTGTCCATAATGCAATGCCATCGCTGCTGGATGAGTAGGAATTAATTCTAGAGGCTCTACTCTAGGGTTTTGCCATTGTCCATCTGTATAATCACAAATAAACATATGATCTGTAAAAGTGCGCCCTAATGGGATATTATCAAAATCGATAGTATTTATTTTTGACGTTTTAGTTTTTGTAATTGTTATATTCATCGTAGGATATGCTTCATATTTAAATTACGAAAGTCTTAAACTTTCTCTCTGCCTTTTTAGACATGCCTCTATTAAAAAAGAGGCCACTCATATAATCTTATATCTAGATAGTTCTAGAGGTATCAAACTGTTCTAAGTTATCTGCTATACGTCTTAAGAAACTACCACCTAAATAACCATCTACAATACGATGATCAAAACTTAAAGAGAGATACATCATCTGTCTAATCTCTATAGTATCTCCTTCTTCACGTTCCATCACCTCTGCACGTTTCTTAATAATTCCTGTAGCGAGAATAGCTGCTTCTGGCTGATTAATAATAGGAGTTCCCATAACACTGCCAAAAGTCCCTACATTACTTATAGTAAATGTACTTCCCTTGATATCATCTCCTCCTAATTTATTTTCTCTTGCTAATGCTGACAATCTATTTACTTCTGCTGCAATTTCTGGTAATGATTTTTGATCTGCATTTTTTACAACAGGCACAATAAGATTACCCGATGGTAATGCAGTAGCCATTCCTATATTGATATCTTCTTTTACTATAATATTTTTACCATCTACAGATACATTAATCATAGGAAAATCCTTTACCGCTTTTGCAACAGCCTCCACAAACAACGGGGTAAACGTTAATTTCTGACCATGTTTTTCTATAAACGGTATTTTATTAGCTGTACGCCAAGTAGCAAGATCTGTAAGATCTGCTTCTACATAAGCTGTCACATGTGGACTTGTATGCTTACTATATACCATATGATCTGCGATCATTTGACGCATACGATCCATCTCAACAATCTTACCTGTACCTTTATCTGGATTTAATTGCGGAATTCTATAAGCAGTAGGATCTGGCTGTGCTGCTGATTGTGCAAATTGAAATGGTCTACCTTCTTCTATATATTGCATAAGATCACTCTTACGCAAACGACCTTGCGTTCCTGTTCCAGGGATACGAGCTAGTTCTTCATAAGAAACATAATGTTGTTGTGCTATACTCTTTATAAGAGGACTCACAAACATATTCTTATTAGGAATTGTAAAAGCAGCATTTTGTAGTGCTGAATTACTTTGTTTTGAGGTTTTTTTTACAATCTTCTTGGTTGGTACTTCTACATTTTTCTTAGAAGGTTTAACAACTTTATTTTTTTTAGTAGCGTTAGCGTCTATTTCATAATGTGCTATCGGAGTTCCTACTGCAACTACACTATTAGGTTCAAAAAGATATTTTTTTAATATTCCTGATGCAGGGGCTGGCACCTCATTATCTACCTTATCTGTTGCTACCTCAACAATAATATCTCCTTCTTCAAAAGAATCTCCTTCTTGAATTAACCAGTTTAATATTGTTCCTTCCGTTATGCTCTCTCCCATTTTAGGCATTAACAAATCGGTCATTTTAGCACTCATATAGGGTATTTAATTAAGGTAACTGTAAATATAACAAACCTCTTCTCCTTATTATTTGAAAATCCTAATTCATATGATAATATTAGAATAATATTATTAATTTTGTATATTAAATATATTTTTATTCTTTATTTACATCTTTATTGCAGAATAAAAAGTATTTTATTATTTATGAAATTAGATACAACTGACGTAGCAATTTTAAAGTTACTCCAAAGCAATTCCAACCGAACTGTAAAAAGTATGGCAGCACAATTAGGGCTTTCAACAACTCCAGTCTTTGAACGAATAAAAAAATTAGAAAAGGAAGGGCTTATTTCAAATTACACAGCCCGATTAAATCACAAAAAAGTAGGCCTAAAACAAACTGTTTTTA
>CAYYSK010000021.1:0-24743 GCA_964474345.1 uncultured Flavobacteriaceae bacterium | reverse complement strand
TTTTGCAGTACATTCAAGCTGTAATAGATTTTCTAATGCATAATTCGGGTTTAACGACACTCAAAGTTTATCTCCATTTTTCTCAGAAATATGTTGTCCTCTATTTCTAATTTTTCTGATATACATCAGAAAAATTAGAGCATTTATTAATAAATTATATTTTCTATGAAGTTCTCTTCTTATTTAATCCTTACAAAGATTTCGATAGAAAAGACAAATATTGTATCATAAATACTAATATCTATGCACTTAGATTTCTTAAATCAAGCATCTAAATTGTATTTTTTTGCATAAACTTCACACAAGATTATGTCTTTTAGATTAGGTATAATCTAATTTAGACACAGAATAATGTAGGTTACAAAAATATCAAATAGTTTTTTAAGCTACTGTATGTCAATATATTTAAGAGATTCTTGTGTTTAATGATGTACTTTTAATATTGAAGTTAAGGAAAACATCTGTTTTCATAAGTATAATAGATTTGGTTAAAACAATGTGATTACATACCAGGCACTAAAACCAATCAAGAAAACGATACTCACCATACTATAAATTTTCATAGGCATACTCAATTGCGCATTTTTAGGCACAGATGGGTCTCTAAAAACTAGAAAATTACATATGGCATAAAACGGAGCTGTCAAAAATGACAGAATTGTCGCTACTTTTACTAGCACTCCCATCTCACTTACAAAGAAGAAGAGAATACTACTAGTCCCTACAATAAGTACAATGAGCCAGAATAAATACGTTTTAAAAAAACGTTTCACTCCCAACAAACTTGTCGCTGTAGACATAGCCCTTGGCGAAGCATCTAATGTTGTTAATGTTGTGCTAAACATTGTTGTAAAAGCTGCCACCCCTATCAAAACCGTTGCCCAATCTCCTAAACTCGTTGTATACATATTAATTAATTGCCCTGCAAATACACCTCCTTTACTCGAAAATGTTTCTCCAGATCCAAACATAATAAGCGCTCCCAAAGTAACAAAACAAATACCTAACACTACCGTCCCAAAATATCCTATATTAAAGTCAAACAGTGAAGTTTTGATATCATTTTTTTGAGTTTTATTTTTTTCTAACGTCCATAGAGAATGAAATATAGAAATATCCAGCGGAGCCGGCATCCACCCCATAAAAGCAATTAAAAAAGCGATACCTGCAGCGTCTGTAGGTAATAATTGTACCAATCCTTGTGAAGAACCTATTCCATCTGTTTCTATGCTTTCGCGAAAAGCAAAAAGCACTGCCACCATCGTACTTAAAGTAAGTATGATAATAATCGCTTTCATCAAACTATCTAATGCCTTATAACGTCCTATAGCTAAAATTAATGAGCAACCTATTGTAATAACAACACTCCATATTGCAACACTTTCTGAGATTCCAAAAAGTTGTACCGCCAGTCCAGCAGTTACAATAGTCACTGCTGTTTGGATGGTAAACATCGTCAGTAATGAAAGTATAAAATAAGTAATCAAAACTCCTTTCCCAAGACCTAAATATCCTTCTAATAAACTTTTTCCTGTGGCTGCAGCATACCGCGGTCCAAATTGAAATGAAGGATATTTAACAATATTAATAAGTAATAATGCCCATAATAATCCAAAACCAA
The DNA here is from genome assembly GCA_964474345.1 of uncultured Flavobacteriaceae bacterium. GTDB lineage: Bacteria > Bacteroidota > Bacteroidia > Flavobacteriales > Flavobacteriaceae > Dokdonia. The sequence goes on along the minus strand of CAYYSK010000021.1, from coordinate 23,122 downwards.
AATCGGCGCCAGCACGTGTACTTTGTACTAAGTGAGAAACTCCAATAGCTGCCCCCGCAAAAAGAAGCCCTGGCCCTAATTTTTTAAGAGATATTCCGCTCATCTTTCTGCTTTTTGTATAATATCGGCTAAAAGTCTTCTAGCTCTAAGTAGCTTGACTTTTACATTATTCATAGGTTCATTTAACGCTTTTTCCATTTCTTTATAACTCATTTCTTGAAAATATCGTAAGTTAATCATCTCTTGATAATGAGGTTTGAGCATCTTTATGTATCGTAAAAGTTGTGCAAGGTTTTGCTCCTTAATCAAAGCATCTTCAGGGGTAGGATTTTCATCGGGAATTCTATACACCCCTTCTTCTTTTCTTGTGATCTTAGATCGTATAGATGATTCATGTTTTCTTAATATATCTATATGTATATTTTTAGAAATTGTAATAAGCCAAGTTTTGAACTTATATTCTTCTTTATAGGTACTTATTTTATCAAAAGCTTTTGAAAATGTTTGAATTGTAATCTCTTCAGCTTCATATTCATCTTTTGTACGTTTTAACTGGAATTTATACACTTCATTCCAGAACGTATTTAGCAAAAAATTATAAGCGCTTTGCTTGCCTTCTTTTGCTTTCTGTATTTCTGAGAGAATTGTTGTGGGGTTTATTTCCAACGATTTGGTTTTGAGATCAAGTTTGTGATAAAGATACTCAATTGAAAAATTAATAAAAATAGTTCATTGATTGGGTATAAGTATACCACATCTTTTTCTTTAAGCTTATAAGAACTGACCCCTATAGCTATCCATGATATCAGATATCGTATAGCAACTCCGATTAATACGAGTTCCCATTGAAACCAGAGTATAAGTAGACTAATAGTTGTTATAAAAAATAACAACTGACTTATATAAAATAATCCTAATAAAAATTTATCAATAAAACGATAATATGAAGCAACATTAATATGTCTACGTTTTTGTGTAAACCATTCAGAAAATGTTTTCTTAGGTTTTGATATTGTAAAACTATTAGAATCAAAATTTACAGCGACGTTTTCTTTAGTTCCAGCTTGATTTACAAAAAGATCATCATCTCCGCTTTGTATTTTGATATGATCTATAAATCCTTTTTGCTCATAAAAAAGATGTGTCGTATATGCAAGATTACGTCCTACTCCCATATAAGGTCTTCCTGCAATAGCATAACTATAATATTGCATCGCAGTGAGTACAGTTTCAAATCTAATTAATTTATTAAGCCAAGAGCCTTTTATTTTTTTATAAGCCCCATATCCTAAAACCAATTCTTTTTTTCCTACAAAGTGACTTATCATATCCTGAATCCAATAGGGTGATTCTGGATAACAGTCAGCATCTGTAAATAGTAAATGTTTATGTGTTGCTTTCTTAATACCTAATGTAAGTGCATATTTCTTACTTCCCCAAAAAGCTTCATTATTTTCTACGTGAACTTCAATAATATTGGCATGTAATGCTGCAAATTCTTCTATAATACTTTTGGTATCATCTATCGAAGCGTCATTAATAAGAATAAGTTCAAAATCATGATACTTTTGCTCAAGCCATTTAGGGATATTTTCTCTTAAATTTTTGGCTTCATTTTTAGAGCAAACAATAAGAGATACTGGAGGGGCGTATGAAGATGTATTCTTTTTTGCTTTCGCGAAAGCGAATACATAAAAGAAAATGTAATAACAACTATTAATAGCCGTTATCCCAATAAAAACATATAATAAATACGTGTATAGAATCTCCAATACCGTCAGCAATTACTGATCGTTACTACAATCTCCCATTTCTGAAGGTAATCTACCACACATACCACAGGCTTCTCCATCTTTGTTAAGAAAGGGGTTTTGACTTGCACATGTTCCAGCAAACTTACCATCCTTTTTTGCCCATATTTTTATTGCAATTCCTGCGACAGCAAGTCCTAAAAGTGCTAGTGTTAGAAGGAGTAATTTCATAGTATATATTTTGTGCAAATATACGAAGAATCCAAAAAATGGATATCTCAAAAAAAGATAAAATCTTTAGAAGGAAATATTGGCAACAAGATTATCTACAGTGGCCTCTTTACTACCGCCTTTGGGCTCTATCGTGATATTAAGACTAGCCATACGTTCTTCATATGGAATCTCCACAAGATTTTCTTTGGTTATTTTTAGAATATCTAATGGCACCATATGCCCATCTACATCTGCCCACATCTGATATACTTGCTCATCAGGTAATTCAGGAAGCGCCACTACATGAACATACGATTTTTTTTCAAGAGAGTTTACATATGCTACAGTTTCTAACTTACGAGCTCTTCTATTTCCTCTTAGTACATATTTTTCTGTAGATGAATTATTAAGAATCATAAATTGCTCTTCTACTGATTGTAGCGTTTCTCTATTTGAAACAATATCATCGTTAAGATTTCCTATAAGTTGTGTTGTAAGTCTTCTATCTTCTAGTAATTCTTGATTTTGACGCCATATCATAAACGTCATGATTCCAAAAAGAATGGTTGCGGCACAAGCTGTTATCGCTAGTAAAGGCACTGTTGATTTAGGTTTAGTTCTTACACGCTTTAATATTTTCTCCTTAAGTTCTGGTGGAGCAGAGACTGCATATGAAGTTGCGTATTCTTCTAAATTCTCTTGAAGTTCTATATACGTTTTCTTTACTTTAGGATATTTTTCTATATAATGTTCTACCTCTTTAGATTCCATAGGAGATGTGGTATCCATTAGATAACGTTCTAGCAAATCGCCTTCCAAAAATATCTTTACTCTCTCATTCATAACGACAAAAATACAATGACTATACCAAATAGCTTTCGCAATTCTCTTAATCCTATTTTTAACCTTGATTTTACAGTTCCTAAAGGAATTTTCAATTCATCACTTGCTTCTTGTTGGGTCATTCCTTGAAAAAAAAGTGCGTCTATTACAACTCGATACTTATCTTCAAGTCCACTTGCATGTGCTGCTATATCAAGGTGTTCTATAGCAAACTTTGTAGTGGGTATATGATATACGTTAGAATCTTGTATTTGGATTTCTTTTGAAGTCTTACGTTGTCTACTTCTTACTGCATCTATGGCCGTATTTTGAACAACTCGAAACAACCAAGTAAAAAGTCGTGCTTTACTAACATCATACTTACTTGCATTTTTCCAGATCTTCACGAATGATTCTTGGAGAACATCTTGAGCGAGCACTTCATCTTTAGTCACTTTTATAGCAACACCAAATAATGCATCTGCATAGTGATCATATAATAACCCTATAGCGCGTTCATCTTGAGCTTTAAGAAGCTCGACTATATGTTGTTCTATAAATGGTTTCAAAAATGATTGGTTTTTGATTTAACAAAAGTTTGTGAATGCATAGAAATCTGCACTTTAAAGTTACGGCGTATCTATTACAAATGAAAACAACTTTTAATTATTAACTCAACAAATCAATTTTTATTATGAAAAAGACGATTTTAATCTTCGCAATGTTAACCTTTTGTTTTTCAACTTTATCAATTGCACAATCTGATGTTGTAGACGTGGCTTTATCATCAAAAGATCACACTACACTTGTTGCTGCTGTAAAAGCTGCAGATCTTATAAATACACTTAAAGGAGAAGGGCCGTTTACTGTTTTTGCTCCTACAAATGCTGCTTTTGATGCATTACCTAAAGGGACACTAGAATCACTATTAAAACCTGAAGCAAAAAGCAAATTAGTTTCTATTTTAACCTATCATGTCATTGCAGGGAAATTTAAAGCTACAGATGTGATCACTGCTATAAAAAAAGGCGGAGGCAAGTTTGCAATCAAAACTGTAAACGGAGACACGCTTATAGCTTCACTAAAAGAAGATAGAGTAATTCTCACAGATTCTAATGGAAGTGCTGCTACCGTAACAGCTACAGATTTAAAAGCTTCTAATGGAGTAATTCATGTAATAGACAGCGTTGTATTACCTAAATAATTAATCCCAACCTAGTTATTTAGGAATGATAACAGCCCCGTTTTGGCGGGGCTGTTAATTTTTAACAAATTGATTAAAAATATTAAAACACATTAACCTCCGGTATGATTTCTATGCCAAACTTAGCATGTACTTCATCTTGAATTCGTACTGCTAATTCCCAAATTTCTGATCCAGTAGCATTTCCATAATTTACCAATACTAACGCTTGTTTCTCATGAACTCCAGCGTCTCCAAAACGTTTTCCTTTAAATCCTGTTTGTTCTATAAGCCAACCAGCTGGCACTTTAATTTGATTTGATCCAATAGGATAATACGGGATATCAGGGAATTTCTCACGTAATTCAGAAAAAACAACTTGAGATATTATAGGATTTTTAAAAAAACTGCCACTATTACCAATCTTTGCAGGATCAGGAAGTTTAGACTGTCGTATCTCAATTACAGCATTTGACACATCTTTTATAGTAGGCTCTTTAATTCCTTTTGTAATAAGTGTATCATGAATAGCTCCATATTCAGTTTTAATTACATGATTTCTCACAGTGAGTCTGAACGTAACAGATGTAATTACATATTGATCTTTTAGTATTGTTTTGAAGATAGAATCTCGATATCCAAACTTACATTCATCTAATGAAAATGTTTTTATTGTTCCATCTTCTCTAGATACCGTGCTACATTCATAAAAGACATCCTTTAACTCTACACCATAAGCGCCTATATTTTGAATAGGTGCAGTACCCACATTTCCAGGTATAAGAGACAAATTCTCAACACCTCCATAATTATGCTCAATACAATACAAAACAAAATCATGCCAATTTTCACCTCCTGCAACTTTAAGCAGTATTTCATTTTTACTAGATAGGATATCTAATATATCATATCCTCTAATATTTATATGAACTGCATATTTGTTAAGGTCTTTAGTAAGCAACATATTACTACCGCCTCCAATAACAAATAAATCTTCAGGTCGCTCTTCTTTTATAACACGCTGCAAATCGGTAACAGATGTAATAGACATAATACCTAATGCACTCACATCTATACCAAATGTATTATACTTTTTTAAAGAAGTTTTTCCTGATGTCATATATTACTCTTTATATTCTTGTAAAGCTTCTCGTAAAATCTCAACAGCTTCTTTCAATAACTTTTCTTCCAATACGTACGCAATTCTTACTTGATTCAAACCTACACCATCACTAGAATAAAACCCAGCAGCTGGAGCAACCATAATTGTTTTTCCATCAAGTTGAAAAGATTCTAATAACCATTGTGCAAAAGCATCTGCATTTTTTACAGGAAGTTCAGCGATACAATAAAAAGCTCCTTTAGGGGTTGCAACTTTTACTCCAGGGATGGTTTCTAATCCAGTAATAAGCGTATTACGTCTTGACACATAATCTTCTATTACATCGGTAAAATATGATTCAGGAGTTTCTAAAGCTGCTTCACTTGCCACTTGTGCAAACGTTGGTGGACTTAGACGTGCTTGTGCAAATTTCATGGCAGTACTTACCAACTCCTTGTTTCTACTTACAATACATCCTATACGTGCGCCACACATAGAATAACGTTTTGACACAGAATCTATCATAATCGTATGCGCATCTATATCTCTTTGCGTCATCACAGAATGATGCTTTAATCCATCATACGCAAATTCTCTATATACCTCATCAGCAATTAAGAAAAGATCATGCTTTTTTACCAACGATGCCAATTGTTTTATTTCATCTTCACTATATAGGTACCCTGTAGGGTTTCCTGGATTACATATAACAATTGCTTTTGTTTTTGATGTGATTAATTTTTCAAAATCTGGTATAGGAGGTAATGCAAAACCTGAATCAAGATCTGATATAACTGGAACAACCTCTACACCGCTAGCAGTAGCAAATCCATTATAATTTGCATAAAAAGGTTCTGGAATAATTACTTGATCTCCTGGATCTGTAACACTTCCCATTGCAAAAAGTAATGCCTCAGAACCACCAGTAGTTACAATAATGTCTTCAGAATTTACATCGATTCCATTATTCTGATAATAACTTGCCAACTTATCTCTATACGAAGCAAAACCTGCACTATGTGAATATGCTAATACTTCAATTGTATTATTCTTAACAGCGTCAAGAGCTACTTTTGGTGTTTTTATATCTGGTTGTCCTATATTAAGATGATGTATTTGTATTCCTCTTTCTTTTGCTTTTTCGGCAAAAGGTACCAATTTACGTATAGGGGATTGAGGCATAATTTGCCCCTTATTAGAAATTTTTGGCATAATTGTTTTTCTTTTTTGCTTTACAAAAATGCGAATTTATATTGGTATTTACAGACTCACTTTGGCAAAAAATAGTATATCATAAATTCAATAAAAAAAGCCACTCGTTGAGTGGCTTTCTTATAATTTTTAAAAGTTTTATTTTCCGTTTTCTGGAAGAACGCTTCCTTTAATTTTTAAAGTATACGGAATTTCAGAGGCATTAGAATACACTGTGATTGTTTTTCTAATAGGGCCTGGACGCTTTGTGTCATACTTTACCTCTATAACACCGCTTTCTCCTGGTTGAATAGGATCATCTGGTTTTTTAGGGATTGTACATCCACATGTTGAATATACACGAGCCACGATAAGTACATCATCACCTGTATTTGTAAAATTGAACTTACGTATTCCATCTGCTCCATACGCTACCTCTCCATAATCTACAACATCACTTTCAAAAGTAATAGCTGCTTTCTTCTCTTGGGCTGTTACAGTCATAGTCATAAGACCTACAAACAGCAATAACATTAGTTTTTTCATAATTTCCAATATTTGAGGACGTTAAAAATAGTCAGAAATAAGCCCTCTACCAAATAATGATATCAACAATTCAATGACAACACTGAACAAAATTTATCGTTAAAAAAATCTCCTGACTATATTTATTAATCATACCGTTATCAGTACTTTTGCTGATTAGTATTCAATAATCAGACCAAACTATGAGCATTGCTTCAAAATATGACCCTTCACAGGTAGAAGACAAATGGTATACATACTGGATGGAACACAATTATTTTCATTCAACACCTAATGAAAAAGAACCATACACCATTGTTATTCCTCCTCCAAATGTCACAGGAGTATTACATATGGGACATATGCTTAATAATACAATACAAGATGTGTTGATAAGACGTGCTCGTCTTACCGGTCTTAATGCTTGTTGGGTACCTGGTACTGATCACGCTTCTATAGCTACTGAAGCTAAAGTAGTTGCAAAACTTGCAGAACAAGGTATTAAGAAATCCGACCTTACTCGTGAAGAATTTCTAAAGCATGCTTGGGAATGGAAAGAAGAGTATGGAGGTGTTATTTTAGAACAGCTTAAAAAACTAGGTGCTTCTTGTGATTGGGAACGCACTAAATTTACCATGGATCCAGATATGTCAGAGGCTGTGATCAAAACTTTTGTAGATCTCTACAATAAAGGAAGAATTTATAGAGGATATCGTATGGTAAATTGGGATCCTGAGGCTAAAACGACACTTTCTGACGAAGAAGTTATTCACATAGAAAAGCAAGGACTTCTCTATTATCTTAAGTACCAAATTGAAGGTTCTGATGAGTTCTTAACAATTGCAACCACACGCCCAGAAACTATTTTTGGTGATACTGCGATATGTATCAACCCAAACGATGAACGTTTTACACATTTAAAAGGCAAGAAAGCTATTGTACCTATTTGCAATCGTGTTATACCTATTATAGAGGATGAATATGTTGATGTAGAATTTGGAACAGGTTGTTTAAAAGTAACACCAGCTCATGATGAAAATGATAAAGTACTTGGAGATAAACATAACTTAGAAGTGATAGATATCTTTCATGAAGATGCCTCCCTTAATAGTTATGGATTACACTATGAAGGTCAAGATCGTTTTAAAGTTCGTAAAGCCATTAAGCAAGAATTAGAAGAAAAAGAACATCTTGTAAAAACGGAGAATTATATCAATAAAGTAGGAACCTCAGAACGTACAAAAGCAGTTATAGAACCTCGCCTTTCTGATCAGTGGTTTTTAAAATTGGAAGATTTAGCAAAACCTGCTATTGATGCAGTTTTAAAGAATGGAGAAGTAAAATTATTTCCTAAAAAGTTTGAAAACACCTACCGCCATTGGATGGAAAATATTCGCGATTGGAATATTTCTCGTCAATTATGGTGGGGACAACAAATCCCTGCCTATTATTATGGAGATGGGAAAGAGGATTTTGTGGTTGCCGAAACTATAGAGGAGGCATTAACGCTTTCGCGAAAGCGTACTCAGAATGACAACTTACAGCTTACTGACTTACGTCAAGACGAAGATGCATTAGATACTTGGTTTTCTTCGTGGTTATGGCCTATGAGCGTTTTTGATGGCGTACGTAATCCTGACAATGAAGAATTTAAGTACTATTACCCTACTAATGATCTTGTAACGGGTCCAGATATTTTATTTTTCTGGGTTGCACGTATGATTATTGCAGGATATGAATATACAGAAGAAAAACCTTTTAACAATGTATATCTTACTGGTCTAGTACGCGACAAGCAACGCCGTAAAATGTCAAAATCTTTAGGAAACTCTCCAGATGCTCTAAAACTTATAGAAGATTACGGAGCAGATGGTGTACGTGTAGGCCTTTTATTAAGTAGTGCTGCAGGTAATGACTTGATGTTTGATGAAGAGTTATGTGATCAAGGGAAGAAATTTATAAATAAAATATGGAATGCTTTCCGATTAATTAAAGGATGGGAAATAGATGACGCTCTTGAACAACCAGAATCTAGCGTAAAAGGGTTAGCGTGGTATACTGCTCGTTTTAATCAAACACTTACAGAAATAGAAGACCATTTTTCAAAGTATCGCATTAGTGATGCATTAATGGCAACCTATAAATTAGTGTGGGATGATTTCTGTGGGTGGTTATTAGAAAGTGTAAAACCTGCATATCAACAACCTATTGATCGTAAAACGTATAATGCTGTTATTGAATTACTAGAAAATAATTTACGTATTCTGCATCCATTTATTCCTTTTGCATCAGAAGAGATATGGCAAACACTATCTGAGCGCACTCCTGAAGAAGCATTGATTGTAAATCATTGGCCTACACAAGAAGCTTTTGATAAGCAAATCATTACAAATTTTGACTATGCATCCCAAGTTATTTCTGGTATTAGAAGAGCTAAGAAAAGTAAAAATATACCAAACCATGAGTCTATAGAAGTACACGCAATACTTAACGAAAAAGTATCAAATAGTCTAGATACTCTTATTTTAAATCTAGGAAACGTAACAAATTACACCATTACAGATACACCTCTAGAAGGAGCACTTTCTTTTAGAGTAAAATCCAACGAGTACTTTATTCCATTTGAAGAAGAAATAGATACTGAAGTCGAGATAAAAAAGATAGAAGAAGAATTAAAATATACCAAAGGTTTTTTAATTTCTGTTTCCAAAAAATTAAGCAATGAGCGTTTTGTAAACAATGCACCAGAAAAAGTAGTTGCTATAGAAAAACAAAAACAAGCTGATGCCGAGGTTAAGATTGAAGCTTTGGAAAAACGACTTAAAAGTCTAACATAAAATTCATTGTTATATTATATAAAAAAAGCACTTATTCAAATGAATAAGCGCTTTTTTTATAAACCGTTAAATATATCATTCATATAAATATCTATTTGCTATGTCTATATATTCTTTTTTAGCTTCATCACTGGTCAAATCTTTTACTTGTAATAACGCATTCATTTTAAAAGCGCTTACTAACTCATGTTCTCCAGCCTGATGACTAAAAGTGTTTTCTTGTGTAGCTTGTTTATATAATGCATAAAACTGCAACAAGACATCTGGTGGAAAATCTTGCGTTGCTTCACTTACTCTTTTAAAAGCGTCCCAAAAATGAGTATGGAGCGCTTCTTCTTCCATTATGCCGTTGCTATTATTGATGATGCTCCTTTTACTTTTTGATTAAGTGCTACAGCTATATTAGTTCCTACAGGAAGGTAAATATCGACACGAGATCCAAATTTAATAAAACCACTTTCTCCTCCTTGTGAAACCATTTCTCCTTCTTTTGCATAATTAACAATACGTTTTGCTAACGCTCCTGCAATTTGTCTATGCATAACTTCTCCAAATTTTTCTGTCTTTACGACAACAGTAGTTCGCTCATTTTCTTCGCTTGCTTTAGGATGCCAAGCAACTAAGTATTTACCTGGATGATATTTGCTAAAAATAACATCACCAGCACCAGGGTATCGAGTCACATGTACATTAAGAGGAGACATAAAGACAGATACTTGTAATCGCTTATCTTTAAAATATTCTTTTTCAAACACTTCCTCTATCACTACTACTTTTCCATCTACAGGAGATACAATCACTTCTGTATCATTAGGTGAACTACGACTAGGGTTTCTAAAAAATTGAAGAATGAGTATTAGTAATACTACCAGAGTAGTTATTATTAAATAAAACAACCAATTCTTTTCCAAATATCTACTAGTAACTAATAGTCCCATTGTAAAGAGACCTAATGCAATAGTGATAATTTTACTTCCTTCTTTATGAAACATAATTTAATACTATTAAAAACAAATAAATAAAAGGACTTGCAAAGATGACACTATCTAATCTATCATATATCCCTCCGTGACCAGGCATTAATTGTCCACTATCTTTAACACCTGCTTGTCTTTTTAGTTGAGATTGAATTAAATCTCCTAAAGTTCCGAAAACGGAAGTTACTATAGCAACCGTAATCCATAATTGGATACTTAAAAGCTCTGTAAATTTATAAATAAAAACGCTAGCAATACAAGAAAAAACGAGTCCTCCTATAAAACCTTCTACTGTCTTTTTGGGAGAAATACGTTCTAATAGTTTATGCTTACCAATACTTTTGCCCACTATAAATGCAAAAGTATCATTGATCCATATTAAAGCAAACACGCTTGCTACTAAATAGGAAGTGTATTCTCCCTGAGAAGAGGGTAATAATATGGTAAAAACAAAACCTCCAATAATGTAAAAGAATAAGTATATATACTTTTGAGCTATTGTAATATATTTTTCTGAAGGAAGGATTAAGTTTTTAATTAGATACAAATTTGTCATTATAGTGAGTGACAAAAAAACCAATGTTAACTGTTTATACCATTTAAGGTAGCAAAAAACTAAAGTGGTTAATATCAATAAAATATAAGGTATGTACGATTTTACTTTTACAAGTCGCAAAAATTCATATAAGCACAAAATCCCAAAAATTAATATTAATATCAGATAAATATCCTCAAGAGAAAATATTGCAAGTAGCAAAAATGCAACATACAATAATCCAGAAAGTGTCCTAATAATAACCTCTCGCATATTACAAATCTTCTAGCAGTAACAAATATAAATTTTTTGTACTGCTTCCATAAGACATAAAGTCTTTTTCATCCTCATCTGTTTCAAAGTGCTTAATTGTTGTAATATTACTTGGTATATTTCCTTTATTTTTATTTTTAATAAGTCTGAGTCCTTCCCCTATATTATTTACAATTTGACTTGTGGTAGCATATACAATCATGCACTGAGGAAATTCTTGTAATTTTAATTCTTTAAGTTGGTGTGAACTCACTAATATTGAACCATTATCAGCGATAAGGCTCTCACAAGTAGTCAGAAAAAAGGGAGCTTCTCTTTTTTGACCAAATTCTAAATTATATCCTTTAAAGGTATCTTCTAGTTGTTTATCAAAGCAAAACACATCTTGTTCATACCAATCATTTTCTAAAAGGATATCATCAAAATTCTCTTTAAGCTCTTCTAAATTTACTGCATAAAGAAATTTCCCACCATTGAGTATGAAATTTTTAGTGAAACGTTCGTCAGCAGGAGTATGCACATCTGGCATGTACTTACTGCGCTCGCTTTGATTTCTATCTGAACGAGCGCTGTCTGATTTAGATTCTTTTTTAAACAATTTTCTAAATAGACTCATAATGAGATTTAGATTCGAGCGTACAAGTTATTCAAATATAAAAAAACTTGATTTAACGATAAGTTAAATCAAGTTTTAATTATAAATATTTAAGAAATCGTACTAGGCTATAGCGCCAACATCTTCTTTTTTCCCAAAAGGTCTATCTCCAAAAATTTCTAAAAGATTGTCCTTAAAGATCACTTCTTTATCTAAAAGCAAGTCTGCTAGTTGACTCAATTTATCTTTATTTGTTTCTAACAAAGTAATAGCTCTTTGATACTGTTCTTCTATGATTGAAGATATTTCTTTGTCAATTAACTCTGCTGTTTTCTCACTATAAGGTTTACTAAAATTGTATTCAGATTGTCCTGACGAATCATAATATGTAAGATTACCAACTTTATCATTCAATCCATATACAGTAACCATCATACGAGCTTGTTTTGTCACTTTTTCAAGATCACTTAAAGCACCAGTAGATATTTTATCAAAAATAACCTTCTCAGCAGCTCTACCTCCTAATGCAGCACACATTTCATCTAACATTTGTTCTGGACGAACAATAAGACGTTCTTCAGGAAGGTACCACGCAGCACCAAGGGATTGCCCTCTAGGTACAATAGTTACTTTTACAAGTGGAGCTGCATGTTCTAACATCCAACTTACAGTTGCATGACCAGCCTCATGATATGCTATTGCTTTTTTCTCCTCAGGAGTTATAATTTTATTTTTCTTTTCAAGACCTCCAACGATTCTATCTACTGCATCTAAAAAATCTTGTTTCCCAACTGCTTTATGTCCTTTACGTGCGGCTATTAAGGCAGCTTCATTACAAACATTTGCAATATCTGCGCCTGAAAAACCTGGTGTTTGTTTCGCTAGAAAATCTATATCTAACTCATCCTCAATTTTCTTTAAAGGACGTAGATGTACTTCAAAAATTTCTTTACGTTCTCTTACATCTGGAAGATCAACATATATCTGTCTGTCAAATCTTCCTGCACGCATTAAAGCTTTATCAAGAACATCTGCTCGGTTTGTTGCTGCTAGTACAATTACATTTGTATTTGTACCAAAGCCATCCATTTCGGTTAATAACTGATTGAGTGTATTCTCGCGTTCATCGTTAGAGCCAGAGAAATTGTTTTTTCCACGAGCCCTACCTATAGCATCGATCTCATCTATAAAAATAATTGCTGGCGACTTTTCTTTAGCTTGCTTAAATAAATCACGTACACGTGAAGCTCCTACTCCAACAAACATCTCTACAAAATCAGACCCTGATAGAGAAAAGAAAGGAACTTGAGCTTCTCCTGCAACAGCTTTTGCAAGTAATGTTTTACCAGTTCCTGGCTGACCAACTAATAAAGCTCCTTTGGGTATCTTCCCGCCAAGACTCGTGTATTTTTCAGGATTTTTAAGAAAATCTACAATCTCTTGCACTTCTTCCTTTGCTCCTTCAAGACCAGCAACATCCTTAAATGATGTCTTAACATCTGTCTTTTCATCAAAAAGTTTTGCTTTTGATTTACCGATATTAAATATTTGCCCCCCAGGACCTCCTCCTGAACCTGCAGACATACGTCTCATGATAAATATCCAAATACCGATAATTAAGATAATAGGGAAGAAATTAAGAAGCATCTCCCATATATTACCTTCCGTTTTGTACTTAACTTCTGTTTGTAAGTTATTAGATACAATTGTCGTATTGATTTTATTTTCAAAATTCTGTAAATCTCCAAATTGGAATTTATAATCAGCTGCACTTGGAGCTGGTTTTAAAAAAGAGCTTCCTCTATTACTATGAATTTCTTTTGCTTCAGCTTCTTTTGTAAGATATACCTTTGCCGAATTTTTATTGACAATCTCAATACGTTCAATGTCACCATTTCTCAAATACTCATTAAACTTGAATAATGATGTTTCTTTTGGTTCATTAAAACCGCTGCCTCCACTAAACATGCTAATAGCAATAAATATGATGACTATCAATCCGTAGATCCAATAGTTGTTAAATTTAGGTTTATTAGTTGGAGGGGTGTTTTTTGTTTCTTTAGACATTAATTATTCTTTTTTTAATAACTGGTTGCTATTGAAGTAATTTTGGCATCACCCCATAGGCTTTCTATATCGTAAAACTCTCGTATATGCTTCTGAAACACATGGACTACAACATTGACATAATCCATTAAAACCCATTCAGAATTATCCAATCCTTCCACATGCCAAGGTTTTTCTTTTAATTCTTTACTGGCAACTTTTTGAACGGAATTTACTATTGCGGATACTTGCGTATTTGAGGTACCATTACAAATAATAAAATAATCACATACTGTATTTTCAATATCTCTTAAATCAAGAATATCAATACCTTGCCCTTTAACTTCTTCTATTCCTTCTATAATTTTTGCAATTAATTGATCTGTACTCGTTTCCTTTTTTGCCATTAAATCCTTTTATTTACACAAAGTTATTACAAATTTACGTTTATCAATCTTCTTAACATAAGTTTAAATAACATAATCACGTATATGCGTATAGTCAAACTTTATACCACCGATTCAACTAATGACTATCTTAAGTCATTGGCAAAAGAAGAAAATCTTGAAGAAGATACTGTTGTTTGGGCACTTGAGCAAACTAACGGCAGAGGTCAAATGGGCACAAAGTGGTCCACAGAACCTAATAAAAACCTCACTTTCAGTGTTTTCAGAAAAGTTCAACAAGTCACTATCAATCAACAATTTTATCCCCTGATGGCAGCATCTCTTGCTGTAAAAGATGTCTTAAAGAAACTTTTGATAAAAAATGTTAGTGTAAAATGGCCAAACGACATATTGTCAGATAAGCAAAAAATATGTGGCATTTTGATAGAAAATGTCATAAAAAAAGGAGAATTAGATGCTATGGTAATAGGTGTTGGACTTAATGTCAATCAAACCGAGTGGGAAGATGTCATTAGAGCTACTTCTATAAAATCTCAGACAGGTATCCATTTTGACCTTCAAGAAATTTTAAATATGCTTCTAGAGCAGTTCCACTATTATGTAAAATTACTTCTTGACGGAGATCTTGAGAAGATTAAAGAAAACTATGAATCCTATCTTTTTAGAAAAGATAAACCCTCTACTTTTTTAAAATCAAATAACGAGCAATTTGTTGGAATCATTCAAGGTGTAACTGATCAAGGAAAGCTTATCTTACTCGAAGAAGACAATATTGTAAATGAATATGATTTAAAAGAATTAGAAATGCTTTTTTAAATAAGATTCTCCCCTTTCAAGACACATACTTAAAGCCCATTTATTTGTATCTTTGTTGTCCTTGACAAAAAAGCAATGCAAGAAGAAATCACAGTATCTCCAGTACGTCAACCTAAACCCAAGTGGTTACGGGTTAAACTTCCTACTGGAAAAAAATATACAGAATTAAGAGGTCTTGTAGACAAATATGATCTACATACTATTTGCACTTCAGGCAGCTGTCCTAATATGGGAGAATGCTGGAGTGAAGGGACAGCAACATTCATGATATTAGGAAATATTTGTACACGTTCCTGTGGTTTTTGTGGTGTAAAGACTGGACGTCCAGAAACCGTGGATTGGGAAGAACCTGAAAAAGTTGCTCGTTCTATAAAACTCATGGCTATAAAACATGCTGTAATTACTTCTGTAGACCGAGACGATCTTAAAGATATGGGAACCATTATATGGGGTGAGACTGTAAAGGCAATACGTCGTATGAATCCAGAAACAACACTAGAAACTCTTATTCCCGATTTTCAAGGAAGAGAAGATTTACTAGATCGTATCATAGATGTAAATCCCGAAGTAGTGTCCCATAACATGGAAACTGTAAAAAGACTTACTCGAGAAGTTCGTATTCAAGCAAAATATGAACGCAGTCTAGGTGTTTTAAAGTATCTAAAAGAAAATGGAATAAATAGAACAAAATCTGGTATTATGCTAGGGCTTGGAGAAACAGAAGAAGAAGTTATACAAACCTTAGAAGATTTAAGAACTGTTAATCTTGATATTGTCACAATAGGACAATACTTACAACCTTCAAAAAAGCATCTTCCTGTAAAACAATTTATCACCCCTGATCAATTTAAAAAATACGAAGAAATAGGTCTAAAAATGGGTTTTAGACACGTAGAAAGTGGCGCATTAGTACGTTCTTCTTACAAAGCTCAAAAACATCTTACATAAAATCTATGAGTCATATCAAAGTTGCTATAAATGGCTTTGGGCGTATTGGCCGTAATCTTTTTAAATTACTCCACACTCATTCTGAAATAGAAGTAGTTGCTATAAACGATTTGGCAAACGCACATACATTAAGTCATTTATTAAAGTTTGACAGTATACATGGGATATTTAATTCAGAAGTTCGCTTTCGCGAAAGCGAACAATCCTCATATATCATTGTAGACAATGTAGAAATCCCGTTGTTTAACTCTCCTTCTATTGAAAACATTCCTTGGCGTAGTGTGCAACCAGACATTGTTATTGAATCCACAGGAAAATATAAAACCAAAGTTCAATTAGAACATCATATTGCAAATGGTGCTCAAAAAGTAATCTTAGCAGTTCCTCCTCAAGATGACCAGATCAAGATGGTTGTTCTAGGTGTTAATGAACATATATTGGATGGTACAGAAACCATAATTTCTAATGCATCCTGTACAACAAACAATGCTGCACCTATGATTAACGTTATAGATCAATTATGCGGTGTCGAACAAGCATATATAACAACAGTACATTCATATACTACTGATCAAAGCTTACATGACCAACCACATCGAGATCTTAGAAGAGCAAGAGCAGCTGGTCAAAGTATTGTACCTACAACCACTGGAGCTGCAAAAGCACTTACAAGAATATTTCCGCATTTAGAAAATGTTATAGGAGGATGTGGTATAAGAGTCCCTATTGCAAATGGTTCTCTTACTGATATTACGCTAAATGTAAAAAAAGACACTTCCATTGAAGAAATAAACAAAGCATTGAAGAAAGCTTCTGAAACAAACTTAAAAGGAATTATAGAATATACAGAATTACCTTTAGTATCCATAGATATTATAGGGAACACGCATTCTTGTATTTTTGACTCTCAAATGACTTCTGTCATAGGTAAAATGGTAAAAATAATAGGTTGGTACGATAATGAAATTGGATATTCTAGTCGAATTATTGAATTAATCTCATTCGTTAACAGGAAATAATATATATTCGTAATTGTTTAATGTACCCAAATATGAGCACGTTCTTTATTCGTTTTATGCTCGCGATGCTATTAATTCTTCCTGCACTCACTGTAGCACAAGAAATAGACATCGCCAATCAAAAGGTTACTAATCAAAAAATTGATTCACTATTAACAGTTGCCGCAACAGCTATTGAGAATAATGATTACAGTAATTCTGCTCAAATTATGACAAGAGCTAGAATTCTTGCTGAAAAAACAAATAATATAGATCGTATCGGTCTCGCTTCAAGTGCACTTTCTCGTTTATATTTACTTACAGGAAATTTTAAAAAAGCAAAAGAGGAAAACGAACTCGCTATTAAAATGCAACAAGATCCAAGAAATGACGAAAATCTTGGACAAAGCTATATCATTGCTGCAAAAATTGCACAACAAGAAAAAGATAATGTAAAAGCCTCTGAGTTTTTGGAAAAAGCAGAAAACATTCTAACAAACAAAAGAAGACCAGAACTATTAGCTCAGATATACATTAATCAAGGTATTATTGCATTAATAAAAAATAATGCTCAAAATGCTGAAGAACTATTTAATCAAGCAATTCTTCAAGCTAACGATGCTGAAAATAAATTTCTTCTAGCAAAAAGTAATTTAAAAAAAGCTGAAACTCTAGTTATTCTAAAAAGATATGATGATGCGCAAATTGCTATAGAATCAGTCCAGAAAATAAGCACTTCAGAAAAATATCCTTCACTATTATCTGAATCGTATAAAATAAGCAGTCATATTTCAAAAGAGCAGAACAATCTTTCTAAAGCCTATGAACATTTAAATCTTTATAAAGATTATTTAGAAAAAAGCAGGAGAAATAAAGAGGCTAATTTTCCTATAGACCAACTCCAAGAAGACCCTGTTGTTGCAGTTCAAATCAAAAAAGATATAGATACAGAAAGAGAACGCTCTGAAAAAGCAAACAAACTCACTACAGTATTGAGCATTGCCATGATCACAATACTTTCATTATTAATATTATCTCTATATAAAAACAATAACCTTAGAGCTAAGGCTAATGAATTATTACAGGCTAAAAATACTGAACTTATTGTCGCAAAAGATAATGCTGAAAAAGCATCTATGGTAAAGGCACAGTTTTTATCTACAATAACCCATGAATTACGTACTCCTATGTATGCTGTGACTGGGCTGACTCATTTATTATTAAGTGAAAATCCTACATCTGAACAGAAAAAGCACTTAGATTCTCTTAAATTTTCTGGAGAGTACTTATTATCATTGATTAACAACATTCTTGATCTTAACAAACTAGAAGCAAATAAAGTAGAGGTAGAGCAAACAGCATTTAATCTTAAAAAACGCATTGAAGATGTTTTATTTGCATTAGGAAAATCTGCAAAAGACAAAGGAAATAACCTCAACTTTGAGTTTGACGAAGACATCCCTGAAGAAGTACTAGGTGATCCACTAATGATTTCTCAAATCTTAATTAATCTTGTAGGTAATGCTGTTAAATTTACTCGAGATGGCGATGTAGATGTACGTGTTCAAAAAATAAGACAAACAGAAACAGAAGCTTATCTTCATTTTGAAGTTGAAGATACTGGGGAAGGTATTTCAAAAAAGAAACAAAAGAACATATTTCAAAACTTTACACAAGGATCTGTTGCTATTAACAGAAAATTTGGAGGAACTGGTTTAGGTCTTTCTATTGTAAAGAATTTACTTGACCTTCTCGGAAGTAAAGTCACCTTAGAAAGTACATTAGGAAAAGGATCTACTTTTTCTTTTGATATAAAATACAACCTAGTAAAACAAGCTGGAGAAGATGTTAATCCTCATAATATTATTTATGATATTGATTATGTAGCTTTAGAAAACCGTAAAATTTTAGTTGTAGAAGACAACAAGATTAATCAAATGATTACACGTAAAATCTTAGAAAAAAATAAGATGATATGTGATGTTGCAGACAATGGTGAAATTGCA
This sequence comes from uncultured Flavobacteriaceae bacterium, assembly GCA_964474345.1. Taxonomy (GTDB): domain Bacteria; phylum Bacteroidota; class Bacteroidia; order Flavobacteriales; family Flavobacteriaceae; genus Dokdonia. Next base: position 3,897 of record CAYYSK010000021.1, on the reverse strand, counting down.
GTAGAAAAAGCTAGAAATCAAAGTTTCGATCTTATTTTAATGGATATCCACATGCCCGGTATAAGCGGTATTGAAGCAACTGAACAGATACGTTTATTTGATAAAGGAATTCCTATTCTTGCATTAACAGCGGTTACTATAGATGAAAACATAGATGAGTTTCATGAAGCTGGATTTAATGACATTATTCCAAAACCTTATAAAGTAGAAGAGTTTTTCCAAAAAATACACAATGGGTTAAAACAAGCCAAAGTATTTAATTAAACTCAATTTATAAATTTTAAAACTTGCTTATCAAAAGTATCTCCATCTTTTATAAATTGAGCTTCAATAGGTAGATAAAACAATGCTTTATGAGTTGATAATAAAGGAGCTAATCTCACATAGTCTTTTTCTGTAGTAATAATGCATTCACAAGATTCTAGTGTTTTTATTTCGCTTAAAGCGAAATTATGATGATCTCCATATACTTTATGATCAAACTCTAATCCAATCATTTTAAGATACTCAACTAACGGTTTTGGATTTGCAATACCAGTAACTAATGTCACCCTTTTATTTGTTATGTTAGAAAAATCAACTGTTGACTTCTTCCCTATTAATATATCTGCATAATTAATAGTTGAAAAATAAACTGTCTGATACTTCAAAGGAGCAATTTTTTTTATAATTGTTTCTCTTTCAATTTCAGACAAATCACTTGGGCATTTTGTTACTATAATTATTTGTGCTCTACGAATACCTTTTCGAGATTCTCTAAGATTACCTACGGGTAAAATATAATCGTCTATATAAAGGTCGTCATAAGCTGTCAAAACGATTTGAAAACCTGCTTTTACTTTTCTATGTTGATAGGCATCATCAAGAATAATAAGTTCAGGAGCGGTTTTTAAATTCAATAACGTAGAAATACCTTGTTGTCTATCTTCACATACAGCAACTGTAATATCATCAAATTTTCTAGCAAATTGTAAAGGTTCATCTCCTACATTTTCAGCCAAACTATTTGTTTCTACCTTAAGATATCCCTTAGTTTTTCTACCATATCCACGACTTAAAGTCGCTGTACTTTTTATATTTTTCACCAATCGAACGAGATACTCCGTCATAGGACTCTTTCCTGTACCTCCAGTATTTAGGTTACCTACACAAATAATAGGAATCTTATATTCTTTTGAAGAAAATACCTTCCAATCATATGCTTTATTTCTTAACAAGGTGATTATATAATATAAGCCCGCAAAAGGAAATAAGATTTTACGTAGATGTTTCATAAAGAACGAAGGTATAATTTTTATCTTTACTTTTTAAGATACCAATTATGACAATACGTGATATTACAGATACACTTGAAGAATGGGCTCCCTTAGCCTACGCTGAAGACTTTGACAATGTAGGATTACTTGTTGGAGATTCTTCTACACAAGTCACTTCAATTTTAGTCGCACATGATGCTCTCGAAAATGTAGTTCAAGAAGCTATTGATAAAAATTGCAATCTTATCGTTTGTTTTCATCCTATTTTATTTTCAGGACTAAAAAAAATCACTGGCTCTAATTATGTTGAACGATCTATCTTAAAAGCTATCAAGCATGATATTGCTATTTATGCCATACATACAGCTCTAGACAATGTAACACATGGTGTAAATTATGGAATGGCAAGAGCGCTTCAATTAACAAACATCGAAATACTAATTCCTAAGCAAGATCATATTCGTAAATTAACTACATATATTCCTGAGACATCTATTGAAGCTCTTAAAACGGCTCTATTTAAAGCTGGAGCAGGAAATATAGGCAATTATGACCAATGTAGTTTTAGCACTTCAGGTAACGGTACTTTTCGCGCAAGCGCAAATGCAAATCCAACAATAGGAGAAATAGGGATTCAGCATCAAGAATCTGAAATACAACTCCATATAACTTATGAAAAACACCTAGAGCGTGCTATCTTAAAAGCATTAATTACCAATCACCCTTACGAAGAAGTTGCTTACGAAATCACATCTCTTCATAATGAACATCAACGAGTAGGAATGGGAATGATAGGTGAGTTTGAAAAACCATTATCGCAACTTGATTTTTTACATCATATAAAAAAAACATTCCAAACTGGAGGGGTTAGACATTCTGAATTACTAGATAAACCCATAAAGAGAGTAGCTGTTTTAGGAGGTAGTGGTGCTTTTGGAATATCAAAAGCTATCCAAAAGAAAGCAGATGCATACGTAACTGCAGATCTTAAATATCACGATTACTATAAAGCTGAAAAAAAGATATTATTGGCAGATATAGGTCACTTTGAAAGTGAACGCTTTACAAAAAACATAATAGCTGACTATCTTACAGAAAAAATTCGTAATTTTGCAGTCATTTTATCAGAAGAAAATACCAATCCCATCAACTATTTATAAAGTATGGCAAAGAAAAAGGAGTCAACTGTCGAAGAGAAGCTAAGAGCTTTGTATGATTTACAACTTATAGATTCTAGAATAGATCAAATACGTAATGTAAGAGGAGAATTACCTTTAGAAGTAGAGGATCTAGAAGACGAAGTTGCTGGTCTCAATAAACGTATTGAGAAATTGGATAATGAATTGTCGCTTATAGAAGATCAAATTAAGGCTAAGAAGATTCAAATAGAAGATTCAAAAGCTTCTATCAAAAAATATTCTGAGCAACAAAAAAATGTGCGTAATAACCGTGAATTTAACGCATTAAGTAAAGAGGTAGAATTTCAAGAATTAGAAATTCAACTTGCTGAAAAAAATATCCGTGAGTTTAAAGCTCAGATCGAACAAAAGAACGAGGTTATTTCTAGCACTAAAGTACGTTTAGGAGAACGTGAAAAACACCTTAAACATAAGAAAAGTGAACTTGATGCTATTCTTTCTGAAACAGAAAAGGAAGAAAAAGCACTTATCAAGAAGAGTGAAGATTTTGAAAAAGAAATTGATGAACGCCTAGTAAAAGCATATAAGCGCATACGAACTAATGTACGTAATGGTCTTGCTGTTGTTGCTATTGAACGAGGTGCTTCTGGAGGATCTTTTTTCACTATTCCTCCTCAAGTTCAAGTAGAAATTGCTGGGCGTAAAAAAATCATTACTGATGAGCATAGTGGACGTATCCTTGTAGATAGCGTACTTGCTACTGAAGAACAAGAAAAAATGGAGTCATTATTTAAGTCTCTATAGAAAACTTAAAATACATTCTACAAAAAAGCGCTTAAGAGTTATATCTTAAGCGCTTTTTCATTTCATTTACATAAAAAGGAATTCTAAAGAAAAGAAAATAAGCCTCTCTAGAGAGGCTTATTTGTAAAATGTATATATGTTTTTGGTTAGTTAGTAAACAATTAACTTTTCTATTATTAATCCCATTTCTGTTTCAAGTCTAAGAACATACGGTCCTTTACTTACATTAGATACTGGTAATTGTAATGTACTTGTTCCTGTTTCTGGTTTCCATTGTTGTATTACTTGTCCAAGCATAGAGAATAAAGTTGCCTTATTTACATTGTTAAGGTCACTTTTTGAAATTGTAATTACTCTTTGCTGTGGACTATAAGACACTATAACACTAGAAATATCTGTTTCATCTTCAATGACTACATTTTCTTCCTGTACGCCTATAGTATCATTTTCTTCATCTGTAGCATCCTCTTCTGTACTTTCTTCAGTAGAGTCTTCTTCAGAAGTATCTGTATCTTCATTTGTATCAGAAGTATCATCTCCTTCTCCTTGATCAGAAGTATCATCATTTTCTTCTTCTCCCCAGTCACCGGTTTCTTCTTCCTCCCAATCACCAGTTTCTTCTTCCTCTTCTTCTTCAGTAGTTTCTTCTTCCTCTTCAGTAGTTTCTTCTTCGTTAGTATCTGTTCTAAATACAATCA
>CAYYSK010000020.1:0-25205 GCA_964474345.1 uncultured Flavobacteriaceae bacterium | reverse complement strand
GCTTGCAGTGGTTTTGTGATGTAATAGATTTTCTAATGCATAATTCGAGTTTAATTACTTTTTGAGAGACAAACAAAAACCCCGACGATTTCGTCGGGGTTTTTACTCATAATTGATTGGTTAGTGTCAAAAAATACTTCTATTTTTTGATGAACCTTTTATTTAACGCTTTACCATCTATTTCTATTTCTAAAATGTAGACACCAGCATCAAGATTTGAAACATCTACTGTTTCTGTAAATACTCCTTTACGTACAACTTGTCCAAGCATATTATATATTGTAAGTTTTTGAGCTTGTGCACCCGTAACGCTTACATTAAGTTGACCTCTAGTTACCGGATTAGGGAAGATAGAGAAATCAAATACATCATTTGACAATACTTCATCTTGGGGTGATGTTGGACCACCAAATGAATTTGTATCAAAACTAGTACTAGCGCTTAGCGCAATATTATCTATAGCAACATCAGATTGCCAAGTACCACCAGTTATACGATTAAAGCGTAATTGTACTCCGCCTCCTACGTATGCATTAAGATTAATAGAAACATTATTCCATTGATTTCCTTGGTTACCTGTTTGATTCCAGATACTCGTCCATGTAGCTCCATCATCATCGCTTATTTCTAAATCTATACGACCTCCATTTGTAGACCCAAACATATGGTAATCAAAAGAGAATGTCGCTGAAGATGCACTATTTAAATCTAAACAAGGAGAATTAATAATAGCACGTTTGTTAGGGAATCCAGTTCCGTTTCCAGAAGCTTCTACATAAATATAGAAAGATCCAGTAGATCCAGAAGATGGCCCTGTGTTATTTGAAGGTGTTCCTCCAGAATCACGTGTCCAATTTAAATCATCTCCACCTGCTTGTGTCCAAAGACCAATATTAGATTCAAAACCTTCTCCATATGGAGCAGCTTCTCCTCCTACACATCCTGATCCTACAGATCCTGAAATAACTTGTGCATTATCTAGTGCAACATCAGATTGCCAAGTGCCTCCGGTTATACGATTAAAACGTAACTGAACAGACGCTCCTACATAAGCAGCAAGATCAATAGATACAGTATTCCACTGGTTTCCTTGATTACCTGTTTGATTCCAGATACTAGTCCAAGTACTACCATTGTCAGTACTTGCTTCTAGATCTACACGACCTCCATCAGTAGATCCAAACATATGGTAATCAAAGATGAATGTTGCTTCTGTTTCTCCACTAAGGTTAAAACAAGGTGAGTTTAAGATCGCACGTTTGTTAGGGAATCCGGTTCCATTTCCAGATGCTTCAACATATACATAAAATGCACCATCAGATCCAGAAGATGGTCCTGTATTATTAGAAGGTGTTCCTCCAGAATCACGCGTCCAATTTAAATCATCCCCTCCAGCTTGTGTCCAAAGGCCAAAGTTTGCTTCAAAACTTTCGCCGTAAGGCAATGATGATACACCACCAGTACATCCTCCAGGAGGAGCTGTAGTGTCTGTAGTAGCTGATACGGTATTACTATTAGCAGAGACATTACCCGCAGCATCTTTTGCTCTTACAGAGAATTGGAATGTTGTTCCTTCTGCAAGCCCAGTAATAGTTGCAGTAGTTCCAGTTACTTGTCCAAGATTAGTAGCTCCTTGAAATACATCATAAGCAGTTACTCCTACATTATCTGTAGAAGCATTCCATGAAAGTGCTACAGAACTTGTTGTTACTCCTGTTACAGCAAGATTTGTTGGCACGCTAGGAGCTTGTGTATCTCCTTGTGCAGTACCATCTATTCCAAATCCATCAATAGCAATATCACCTTGCCAAGAAGTGGCACTTGTACCGCGGAATCTTAATTGAACTGTACCTGAGTAAGCTGCAAGACTTACACTTTCGTCTATCCATGCGGCTCCTTGATCACCAGATTGTGACCAAATTTCAGTCCAAGTTTGCGACCCATCTTCTCTTGCTTCTAAGCGAATAGTACCTACAGCATTACCAGTCATTTGATAACTGAATGTAGCGGCAGCACCGTTAACACCTGTAAGGTTAAAACAAGGAGAATTCAGAATAGCTGTTTTATTTGGGAATCCAGCTCCGTCTCCAGATACTTCCATATAAATATAAAAAGTTCCTTCGTTAGCAGCTGTTGGTCCAGTACTATTAGAAGGTGTCCCACCTGAATTTATAGTCCAATCTAAATCATCACCAGTAGCTTGTGACCAAGCACCTAATGTGTTTTCAAAACCTTCATTATAAGGAAAGTTAGATACTGTAGAGTTACAACTAGCTGGTGGTGGTGGTGCAGTACATCCACTTGTAAATGATGCTGTTTGATCAGTATTAGTGTTGGTTCCTCCATTTGTATTCTCAACTGCATTTAGACCTACACCTCTTCTTGCAAAAGCATCCCAAATTAAACAGTTATACTGACCTCCATAAAGATCTTGATCCGCTTGAAGAATACCATCACGTCCAGATACATACCCTGGATTGTTTGCTGTGTTTTTAAGCCCTTCAGTAACGAGAGCCATCGCAATATTATTTCCTCCGTTACCTGTATATTGATTGCTGTCAAATCCTTCTAGATCAATAAGATCCCAAGTCATATCCCATAAAATCGTAGCAAAACCATATCCTACTCCGTGTGGTACGACTAAACTTGATACATCATTATAATCTGTACCATTTACAGCTAAATCTGTAGAATAACGCGTAGGGCGTATTCCTGCTCCAGTAGTAGGTTGTCCAATAGCATAGGTTCCAACTCCTCTTGCAGTATTTCTATCATCACCAGGACGAATAGTCATAACTAAACCAAACCAGTCAGACCATCCTTCACCCATTTGCTCAGATCCACCAAGTGCGTTTGTTCCTGGTCCTCCTACAAGACGTGTAGAAATACCATGTCCATATTCGTGAGCAATAATTAAATTATCTAAATCACCATCTCTAGTTGGATTTGTAAACAAGAACATTTGCATTCTTGGATTATTTCCATCTGGCGGTGTAGCAAAATTTGCATTATTTGTTCCACTTCCATCTTGTGCATCTGCATTTACAGAGTCACTTCCAGCTCCTCCATTTCCATAGTTATTTTCTTGGAAATTTCCAGATGCTTCATTAAAACCATATTGATACCATACATCATGCATGATATTATTCCAGTAAAATAGATTTGTTGTTGCTGCTGGTAAGAATGTAGATGGATTGTTATTTAAATTTAATGGGAAGTTAAAGTTTAAACTATTTCCTCCATTTGGAGATGTCCCTGTACCATTATTACCATTTGTGTCATCTTGTGCCCAAACATTATTTCCTCTTGTTATTGTAAATTCTGCGCCAGCACTACCATTAGTGTCATGCCATCCAAAAGGAGAAGCTGTTGCATTTGCAGGATCAGTTATTATAGCACGGTTACCATGACTAGGACTTTCAATTCCTAATGGATATACATTATATGAACCTCCTCCTACTAACGTTGCATCAACAGAAGTCATTGTAAATGTAGTAGGTTCCATGTCTGCAGATTCTTCTGCAACAGTGTGATTATGGTTTTCATGATCTGGTGTTCCAAAACTACAGCTTATAACCCAATCTTCAGAATGTAAAACGGCTCCTGATACACCATCAATGATAGTGTTCCACCAGTGTTGTCCGTCTAATTGGTATAAACTCACTTTCCACGCAAGGTTTAAATTACCTTCTTTGTATAAGTATACCTTATCTACTTGAATAGGCTCTATACTAATTCCAGAATTTTCATATACAAAAGTATTTGCACCTCTAGTAGATGGCTGAAGTTTTGTAGGAGCACTTAATCGATGCTCGCTTATAACTCTCATAATAGCATTTTCTGGAGAAAGGCTTAAATTTGTATTTGCTGCTTTTGTAGCGATATCTCCTATAAATTGATTTATAGACCAAGTTACCTCGCCATTTTTTACTGTAAGCTTATATCGGCCATTTTCAATAGGAATTCCCCGATACAGTTGTTGCACATATACGTGTTGTATTTCAGGGTTTAAAGAAGGAACAATGTCTGTTACTTTCCATTCAGATGCATCTTGAGTTGTAAATCCAATTTCAGATTTATCTGCGTTATTATTCAGATACTTCTGGACAATGCCGTCCATATTCTGAGCAATTACAGTTGATCCTAGCAAAAAAGCTGCTAAGAAGAATGTGTACATTTTTTTCATAATCATTAAAAATTTGTTGATTAATTAGGAACTTATTTATAAAAAATTCAAAATTTTATCTAAAAAAGTGATTATTTAATAATAAATGAAATTTAATCGATGAAACACACAATTTTTTTAATAATTTTTTAATATTTAATTTTTTAGTGAAAACGTTAAACAAAAATATACCAAATCGATAGGATTAATATAAATATAGTATTGTAAAATAAAAAACCCGATGCCATTATGACATCGGGTTTTATTAAACACTAATTTTAATAGTATTCAAGTAGTATTACTTTTTAACAAATCTTGTAGAATGAGTTTCTTGTTCATTTGCAATTTCAAGAATATACACTCCAGACTTCAGTCTTGATACATCTAGTGTATTACTAAAATCTCCTGAACGGTACAACTTGTCCTATACATATTAGATGGCATAACATTCTACATCTGCTCCAGTAACTTGGATAGAGAGCTGTCCTCTTTTTACAGGATTAGGGAATACACTAAATTCAAATGAAATTATAGGTGTAAAGGGATGGTACTGAGAAGGCTTTTTACCGTATAAAACTCTATAAATATAGCGGGTAAAAGATAATCTCATCACAAATACAAAATATACCTTTTATATATGCTTTATTCTGAATGAGTATGCTTTTGCGAAAGCTATTATAGGGTGATTATAGCTCAGCTTTGAAATACTATTTTTCATAACTGATTTAAAAAAGTTCTATATAAAGTAAATAAGTGTGTTTGATTATCGACAAAACACCATAAATTAATCTGTATTTTTGAAACTTATGGAGCAAGAAACAATACTTTCTGTAAAAAACCTTTCAATTTCATTTCCTCAAAATAAAAAAATTGAAGAAATTATACATAGCATTTCTTTTGAGTTAAAAAAGAATGAAATTCTTGCTATTGTAGGAGAGTCTGGGTCAGGAAAATCTATAACAAGTCTTGCTACTTTAGGACTTCTTGATAAGAAAGCAATACTAAAGGGAAACATTTTATTTAAGAATGAAGAACTTCTTTCATTTTCTGAAACAGCTTACAGAAATATACGTGGTCGAGTAATCTCTATGATATTTCAAGAGCCTATGAGCTCTTTAAACCCATCACTTACGTGTGGGTATCAGGTAGTAGAAATTTTAAAGCAACATACAGAATTAACAAAAGAAGAAGCTAAAGAGAAAACACTTTTACTTTTTGAGAAAGTTAAATTACCAGGCTCTGAAGGTTTATTTAATGTATACCCGCATCAAATAAGCGGAGGACAGAAACAGCGGGTGATGATTGCTATGGCTATTGCTTGTGAACCTGAAATCCTTATTGCAGATGAACCTACTACAGCATTAGATGTTACAGTTCAAAAAGAGATTATACAATTGCTAAGAGATATTCAAAAAGAGACAGGTATGAGTATCATCTTTATTTCTCATGACCTCTCATTAGTTAGAGAGATTGCAGATAGAGTACTTGTTATGTATAAAGGAGATATTGTAGAAGATGAATTGGCAACGACTTTGTTTCAAACACCTACTCATAATTATACTAAGGCGTTATTACATGCAAGACCTTCACTAGAAAATCGTTTGCTTCAATTACCTACTATTTCTGATTACCTTACTGGTACGATTGATTCTGAGATTGAAATTCCAGAACAGCGTACTAAGCGATTGCAAGAATTATATAAAAGTACTCCTTTATTAGAAGTTAAGAATGTTGAAAAAACATACATCTCTAAAACAGGTATGTTTGGAAAAACCAGAATAGTTAGGGCAGTAGATGACATTTCTTTTTCTTTATATGAAGGAGAAACACTGGGACTTGTGGGTGAATCGGGTTGTGGGAAATCTACATTAGGCAATGCTATTTTACAGTTAGATAAAGCATCTGCTGGTTCTATTATATATAAAGGAAAAAATATTACAACTCTAAAAGGGAAACAATTAAGAGCATTGCGTAAAGATATACAGATTATTTTTCAAGACCCTTATGCATCTTTAAACCCTAGACTTACTGTTGGGGAAGCTATAACAGAACCTATGGAGGTCCATAAATTATTTTCTACCAGAGAAGAACGTAGAGAGAAAGCTATGGAAATACTGGGCCGTGTAGGGTTAGAAAGTTCACATTATGATAGATATCCTCATGAATTTAGTGGAGGACAAAGACAACGCATAGGTATTGCACGTACTATAGCTGTACAACCCAAGTTGATTATATGCGACGAGTCTGTAAGTGCCTTAGATATTTCTGTACAAGCACAGGTGTTAAATTTACTTAATGAACTCAAGAAAGATTTTAAATTTACATATATTTTTATATCACATGATCTTGCTGTTGTCAAATATATGGCAGATCAATTAGTGGTAATGAATAAAGGGAAAATAGAAGAAATAGGAGAGGCAGATAGCATTTATGCTAATCCTCAGAAGACCTATACAAAGAACTTAATAAGTGCTATTCCTAAAGGCATTTAAATCATAAACAAGAACACTTTTCTGACTAAGTATAAACAGTTACGTATAAAATTAAATGCTTCTTTGATATTTATGAAAAATGATTTGAGAGTGTTTAGAGGGGCATTATTTTTCATGGCATTTATTTCAAATAGGGGTAAAACAAAATCCGCAGGGCTCCCCCTGCGGATTTCTAACAAATCATAACATTAAACACTCGTATGAGTTTTAAAGCTATTCGGTTTTTGATAAAGTACAATAGGTCATTAATCTGATTTATATTACACTTTATCGAGGTCAATTATTTCATTTGGGGACTGCTAATGTAGTATATTTTTTTACTTACGCAAACTTTAATCTTAATTTTTTTATTCAAATGTTAAAGTTTTGTGTGTTTCGTCGATTTTATTGAGTTTTTAATCGTTAAAATATAGTTTTGTAAAAAAATATAGATGGAAATCTTTCCATTTAAAGGAGAAATTTTATTTAAAAATTTCAGCAATTCTTCCGTTTTTATTTTTCCCGTGTTTTCTCACATGTCGTACATCTGCAACTCGATAATAAGAACGTCCATAGTTAGAACGTTTATCTTCTTGAAGTCTTTTTGCAACCTGATTGGTCATTTTAATAACAAATTCTTCTTCTTTATTTGGAAAGGAGAGATCATGACCAGCGTGATCTAGTTTTTTTCCTCTGGGAGAATGATCTCCTTTTCGCTTAAGATAATCTTCAGTTTCATAGAGCTCATTATAGCAGTGTATTAATTCATGAGCAAGAACAGCCATTGGAGAATTATAGCCTTTATTTTTTGTAAACCATTTTTTTCTATGGTTTTTCCTAAAGACTACTCCATGAGTGTCATAAAAGCTTATAGTATTATTTTTAGGGCTATAAAAGTTTTTACCTTCTGAGTATATAATTTTAATATTGTTTATTGTATCTGCTACTAATACATCAATTATATCCACTGTTTCCATCTCGTCATCGTCTAGGTATGTAATAGTAAGAGCATTAGTTTTATATAAAAAATCTAACGCCTTTAATGTATTACGGAGGAAACGATCAGGAATACTATGATAGATACGATCTTCAATATACAAATAAGAATGTGGTTGTTTTTGAAAATCGTATATAGTCATAAAAATATTAAAATTTCATTTCTGGAACATCATTAGGAATTGTCAACTTGCCTTCAGTAGCATTTTTAATATCCTCTATAGAAACTCCTGGCGCACGTTCTAACAGAAAAAAACCATTAGATGTAACTTCCAATACAGCTAGATTGGTTACTATTTTTTTTACACAACCAACTCCGGTAAGAGGTAGGCTACACTCCTTAAGTAATTTAGAATGTCCAGCTTTGTTTGTGTGCATCATGGCAACGATAATATTTTCTGCACTAGCCACCAAGTCCATAGCACCTCCCATTCCTTTAACCATTTTTCCTGGTATTTTCCAATTTGCAATATCTCCATTATCGGCTACTTCCATGGCACCTAATATGGTGAGATCTACATGTTGACCTCGTATCATTCCAAAGCTTGTAGCGCTATCAAAAAAACTAGCACCTGGTAATGTAGTAATCGTTTGTTTTCCTGCATTAATAATATCTGCATCTTCATCTCCTTCAAAAGGAAATGGCCCCATTCCTAATACTCCATTTTCACTTTGAAATTCTACTTCAATATCATTGCGTACATAATTTGCCACCAAGGTAGGTATACCAATACCAAGGTTTACATAATATCCATTTTTCACTTCTTGAGCGATACGTTGTGCGATTTGATTTTTATCTAATGCCATAATCGATTTTGAAACTATTGTTGATTTTTTGAACAAAAAAGAATTATTCTCTTGTTCTTACAGTTCTTTGTTCAATACGTTTTTCATAGTGTTCTCCTTGAAAAATACGTTGAACAAAAATTCCTGGGATATGTATTTGATTAGGATCTAATGTTCCTACAGGCACAAGTTCTTCAACCTCTGCAACTGTAATTTTTGCAGCGCCACACATATTAGGATTAAAGTTACGAGCAGTACCTTTAAAAATAAGATTTCCAGCAGCATCTCCTTTCCAAGCTTTTACAAATGCAAAATCTGCATCAAATGCATATTCTAACACATGCATTTTACCATTAAATTCTCTTGTTTCTTTTCCTTCGGCAACTTCAGTACCGTAACCAGCAGGTGTATAAAAAGCAGGAAAACCTCCTTGAGCAGCTCTACAACGTTCTGCAAGCGTACCCTGTGGTATGAGCTCTACATCTAATTCTCCACTAAGCATTTGACGTTCAAACTCTGCATTTTCGCCAACATAAGAAGAAACCATTTTTTTGATTTGTCGCTTTTGCAATAATAACCCTAATCCAAAATCATCTACTCCTGCATTGTTAGAAATACAGGTAAGATCATTTACATTAAGATGGACAAGTTCTGCGATAGCGTTTTCAGGGATGCCGCTTAGACCAAAACCACCTAACATCATAGTCATGCTACTTTTTACACCTTTTAATGCTTCTTGAACACTGTTTACTTTCTTTGTGATCATCGTTTATTTAATTTGATTTAAAAATACGAAAATTACAGGGGAGTACGCTCTCGCGAAAGCATAAAAAACCTGTCAATATTGACAGGCTTTTTTAATTATTTTTTATAAGTGCTACATGTCTAATTCGTCAGGAAGTTCATCACTTATTCCTTTTCCTTTATAATCTTCGCAGTTTACTTCTATAGATAGATTTTCAGGTTTTTCAAACGTACCATCAGAAATATTGAGATCTTTATTATTATATACGTCTTTCATATATAATCCCCATATAGGCAAGGCCATGGTAGCCCCTTGACCATATCGTGTAGTTCTAAAATGCGTAGCTCTATCATCACCTCCTACCCAAACTCCAGTAACTAGATTTGGTACAATACCCATAAACCATCCATCACTTTGATTTTGTGTAGTTCCCGTCTTACCAGCAATTGGGTTTTTAAATGAATATGGATGACCCGTGACTACATTTTTATAATCGGCTCTATTTGATTTTCCACTACGTAATCTACGTCCTGAACCAGATTCTGTAACACCTTCCATAAGCTTTAATGTTACATAAGCTGCTTCTTCACTAAGCACATCTTTAGCATCTGGAATATGTTGATATAATATAGTTCCGTTCTTATCAGTTATAGAACTCACGATTTGTGGTTTTATATATACACCTTGATTTGCAAAAGCACTATAGGCAGAAACCATTTCATATAGACTTAAGTCGGGTGTCCCTAAAGCAATAGAAGGTACAGGTGGAATTTTCCTAACATCTACACCTAATTTTTCAACAAGATCAATTACAGGTTGAGGCCCTACCTCATTCATTAGCCTAGCTGAAATTGTATTAACAGAACCTGCAAGAGCGTCTTTCATGGTCATCATACCTCCATATTTTCCATCAGAATTTTTAGGTTCCCAATCCTTGGTATTTCCATGTGTACCTGCAGCAATACTAAATAAGGTATTGGGTAGTGTATCACAAGGAGAAATATGTAATTGATCTACAGCAGTTGCATATAAAAAAGGTTTAAATGTAGATCCTACTTGACGTTTTCCTGTTTGTACGTGATCATACTGGAAATGTGACATATTAATACCACCTACCCACGCACGAACTTCTCCAGTTTGAGGAACCATAGACATCATACCTGTACGTAAAAACTTTTTATAATAGCGTATAGAATCACGCGGTGTCATGATGGTGTCTATGTCTCCTTGCCAAGAGAATATAGTCATGTCTGTTTTTATGTCAAAAGACTTGCGAATTTCACTTTCACTTTTTCCAGCAATTTTCATTTTACGCCACCTTTCAGAAGCTTCAACGGCTCTTTTAAAAATAAGATCTTCTTCGTGTTGTTCTATATCTCTAAAAGGTGCTGTTTTGTTCTTGATATTCTGTTTGTCAAACTCGGCTTGTAGTCTAGGCATATGTTTTTGTACAGCATCTTCAGCCATACGTTGCATTCTAGAATCAATAGTCGTGTTAATAGTTAAACCATCGCGATAGATATTATAATATTCTAGATTACCATCAGTATCTTCTCCTTTAGGGTTTTTCTTGATCCAATCTGCCATGAATTTTTTTAGATTTTCTCTAAAATAAGTCGCTATGCCATCCCTATGTCCTTCAGGAGTAAATCGTACAATCATAGGTAGAGCTTGTAAGGAATCTTTTTCGGCAGTGGTAAGCATGCCATTTTTTTCCATTTGCTTAAACACTTGGTCACGGCGTCTCTTTGATTTTTCTCGAGATATTTCACGATGAGGATTGTATTGTCTAGGGTTTTTAAGCATAGCTACAAAAACAGCAGACTCTTCAAGAGTAAGGTCTTTTACATTTTTATTAAAGTAAATACGTGATGCAGAGCTTATTCCAATAGCATTAAATAAGAAATCAAACTTATTAAGGTACATAGTTATGATTTCTTCTTTAGTGTATTGACGCTCTAAGCGTGTAGAGATCACATATTCTTTTACTTTTTGAATTAATCGCTCTATAGTAGATTTAGGAGGATCTGAAAATAAAAGTTTAGATAATTGCTGTGTGACAGTACTAGCCCCTCCATTGCGGCCTAAATAAGCAAAAGCTCTTGCAGTTCCTTTAAAATCAATTCCAGAATGATCATAATAACGTTCATCTTCGGTAGCAACTAATGCATCGATAAGATTTTGAGGTAAATCTTCATACTTAATAGGTGTACGGTTTTCATTAAAATACGTTCCTAGTTGTTGCCCATCTGCCGATAGGATTTTTGTGGCAAGATTACTTTCTGGATTTTCTAATTCTTCAAAAGTTGGGAGTTTTCCAAAACCATTCCAACTCGCAAGTAAGAATAATAATAATACGGCTAAGATTCCTGTAGCAAACAATCCCCAAAACCATTTGATAAATTTTTTAAAGCCAGTCCCTGTTGAAGCTATTTGCTTTTTTTTGATTTGCTTTTTTGCCATTGTTATTGATTTTGAGAACGTTCTATACGTAATCCTACTTCGGTAACCCCTTCTAAACGAGTGTCTCCAGTAATATTTCCATTTTTACGTACCGCATGCTCTATGGAAAATTTATAAGTTCCGCTTTCGCGAAAGCGTTCTCCTTCTTTATACCATAATTTGTTTTCTTTCACATCATTAAAACCAGTTCCTAACCAAGCGCCATCTGCTGCTGCCATTTCATATTCTAGTGTGTCTGTAATTCGTTTTCCATTAGGAAAATCCATTTTTGCAATAAGAAATAGATTACTGTATTTATACTCATTTGTATTACGTAATGTAATAAATAAGTTATGTGATGTTATACTATCTACGTCAGAAATTTCAAATTGGATCGGTTCGTCTTTTGCCCAACCATTATTTATGGTATGATAACTGTCATATACACGATTATTATCACAAGATATACATATGATAACAAGGAGTAAAAGTAACGTTGCTTTACGCATTGTTGTTGTTATTGTTAGGTTTCTTTTTTGATCTATTACGTCTATTATTAGAACGTTTTGCATTTGTATTTCCTTTTTGAGCCGTTTTTTGATTTGGCTTTTTTGGATCTGCTTTTTTCTGATCTGTTTTCTTTTGATTCGTCTTTTTTGTATTTGCAGTTGCTGTAGCTCGTTTTTTATTTCGATTTCGATTGTTGCGACGTTTGTTAGTTGTTTTGGGTTTGTCAAAACGAGTAAGACTATCTTGACCTACAACGTTACCAAAGTCTATTTTAGTGTCTTTTTCTATTTCAGAAGCAAACTCTTCTAGACTGACTACAGGTTCTTTTGCTTTATTTGCAGCAATGATTTCATTAGCATGAGATGTGGTTAATTTATGCCAATTCATCCATTCTCCTTCATAGGCGTACCAAAGATACCCTTGAAAAATATCTATTTTTTGACAGACAGCAGTTCCTTTTTGTGTATGAAGTTTTACTTCTGTTTTTGGAAACTCTTTTAAAGCATCCATATATGCATCTAATTCATAATTAAGGCAGCATTTTAATTTTCCACATTGTCCTGCCAATTTTTGAGGATTTAGAGATAATTGTTGGTAACGAGCAGCTCCAGTTGTTACAGATCTAAAATCAGTAAGCCATGTAGAGCAACATAACTCTCGACCACAAGAACCAATCCCGCCAAGCCTGGAAGCTTCTTGACGAAGTCCAATCTGTCTCATTTCAATACGTGTTCTGAACTCTTGTGCAAATTCCTTAATGAGTTGTCTGAAATCAACACGGTCTTCAGCTGTGTAATAAAAAGTAGCCTTTGAAGCATCTCCCTGAAACTCAATATCAGAAATTTTCATCTGTAATTCAAGGCGGATGGCTATCTGACGTGCTTTTACCTTCATAGGCTCTTCACGTTCTCTCGCTTTTGTCCAGATATCTATATCTTTTTGAGTTGCTTTGCGATATACTTTTAAGGTGTCTTCGGTATCTTCCTTTACTTTTTTACGCTTCATTTGGACACGTACAAGCTCTCCAGTAAGAGTAACCATGCCAATATCATGTCCTGATGTCGCTTGTGTGGCAACAATATCACCTATACTTAAAGATAGATTCTCAGTGTTTTTATAATACCCTTTCCGTCCGTTTTTAAACCGTACTTCAACATAGTTAAATATTGCTTGACCTTCTGGAATGACCATATTAGAAAGCCAGTCAAAAACAGTAAGTTTATTACAACCATCCGTTCCACATGTTCCATTATTTTTACAACCTCGTGGTTGTCCATCGGCTCCTGTTCCACAATTACCACATGCCATATGTTTGATATATCTTAAGGCAAAAGACTAAAAATTAATATATGATTAATAATTTTTGTATTTTGCTCATTATTATTATTTAGTTTTGATAGCTAGTCAAAGTTTAAAGATACCAATTTATTAAGGTTTCTTTAATTCTTCTAAAATTTCCTTGAAAATAGCATCGAACAAATTTAAGACTTAAAGTCCACCTTATGAAACTAATTCTACGTGTAACGTTTTTATTATATATACTAAGTATATGTAATATAACTATTGCACAAGAAATAGGTCAAACAGAAGGGGGGCAAATGATATTTAATTCTTCTGGACTTAATTGTGTGTCAGAAGAAGAGTATCAGATATATCAAAAAACTCTTTTAGAGAATATAGATAGACTTAGACGAGAAGGATTACGATTATATCAACCAGATCTTTTTAGGCAATCACAACAAGTAGCTTTTACTTGGCCTGTAAAACAAGCAAATGGCTTTGATTATAATAGTACATGGGCTGTTTCTGTATATTTTGATCATGATGAAGCTATAGGATCATTAGCAGATTGGAATTGTGGCACACGAACATATGATACTTCAGATGGTTATAATCATCAAGGAGTTGATATCTTCTTATGGCCGTTTTCTTGGAAACAAGTAGAAGAAGAACAAACTGAAGTTATTGCTGCTGCTGCTGGACAGATAGTTTTTAAGAGCGATGGTAGTTTTGATCAAAATTGTTCTTTTAATAATCAACAATGGAATGCTGTTTTTATAGAACATACTGATGGAAGTATTGCTTGGTATGGACACATGAAAAATGGGAGTCTTACATCAAAAAATATTGGTGATACTGTAGAGCAAGGAGAATTTCTTGGAGTTATAGCTAGTTCTGGAAACTCAACAGGCCCTCATTTACATTTTGAGGTATATGAGAGTGCAACAGGCAGTCTTATAGATCCCTATAATGGTCCGTGTAATGATCTTAATACTACAAGTTGGTGGCAAGATCAAAAAGAATATCTCAATTCTGGAGTAAATGCTGCGCTTACACATACAGATCTTCCTAACTTTGGAACATGCCCAGAAATAGAAGAAACATTTGAGAGCAATCAGTTTGATCCAGAATCATCAATATGGTTTATTGGATATTATAAAGACCAAGTAACAGGAACTTCTGCTTTAAATGAAATATATGACCCTAATGGTGATTTGTTTACTAGCTGGGATACAAATTTTGCAGATGATTTTGTAGCTTCTTGGTGGGCACAAGAAATTGAAATAAACAGCGATCTAGGTGAGTGGACCTATATTGTCACCTATAATGGAGAAAGTGCTGAGTATACCTTTAATGTAGGACAACTTTCTGTAGAAGATGAGGTGTTTGATGAGGTTAGACTATTTCCAAATCCAACTAACAATATTATTACTATTGGAGCTCCAGTAGCACTAGGGCAAGTAACTATACATGATGCTTTAGGTAGGAAAGTCTTAGATTATCCAAACTTAAATGAAATTAGTTTAGAAATGGATCTTACTCATTTAAAAACAGGGATTTATTTTGTAACAGCAAAAGCTATTAATTCTGATGCGCAAACAGTATTGAGAATAGTGAAGAGATAGAATAAACAATAAATTTAATTATAAAAAAGCGATACTATATAGTATCACTTTTTGTTGTTAACACATAACTATTATTAAGCTTCTTTTTTCTGAAATTTCAACTTTTCAGAACGACCTTTTTTAAAGATTTTATTACTATTGCCTTTGCCACTTCTTAATTTCTTTTGTTCTTCTTGAGAAAGATGAGTAATTTCTATACACTCTTTAGAGCAGCAATTTTCCATTTGAGTAGCACAAGATTCACATTGAATAAATAAAAGATGGCAAGCCTCGTTTGCACAATTCACATGAGTGTCGCAAGGATTACCACACTGATGACAATTAGAAATAATATCTTCAGATATACGTTCACCTCTTCTGTGATCAAAAACAAAGTTTTTACCTTTAAATTTATTTTCAAGTTCTTGCTGCTCAACTTGTCGAGCATATTCTATAATGCCTCCTTCTAGTTGAAATACATTTTTAAATCCTTTGTGCTTAAAATAAGCACTTGCCTTTTCACATCGTATGCCACCTGTACAATACATCACTAGCTTTTTGTTTTCTTTGTGATCTTTAAGATCATCTTCTATTATATCTAGAGAATCTCTAAATGTATCTACATCTGGAGTAACCGCATTTTTAAAATGTCCAATTTCACTTTCATAATGATTACGCATGTCTACCAAGACCGTATCTTCTTCCTCTATAAGTGTATTAAATGTTTCTGCATCTACATGAACTCCTTTATCAGTAACATCAAAAGTATCATCATTAAGGCCATCGGCTACAATCTTGTTTCGTACTTTTACTTTAAGCTTAAGAAATGATTTATTGTCTTGCTCTATGGCAATATTAAGACGCACGTTATGTAAGAAGTTGATGTCGTCTAAAAATGATTTGAACTCAATAAATTTTGTTGCAGGAACAGAAAGTTGCGCATTAATACCTTCTTTGGCTATATAGATACGTCCTAAAACGTTAATATCATTCCAAGCAATAAAGAGGTGATTTCTAAAAAGTTCAGGATTACCAATATGTGCATATTGATAGAAAGAGAGTGTGAAGCGCTCATCTCCAGCCTTATCTATAAGAGCTGCTCTCTCTTTTGCGCTTAATTTATTGTACAGTTGCATGCTATACGCTGTTTTAAGTTTAAAAAGAAATAATTTTTACAAAGGTACTATTTCTTATGAAAAAAGGAATCAAAAATGCCCGGAGGTCTATCCCGCGGGCATTTTTTTGAACGGCTAATTCATTTGTTAAACTTATTTCTATTTATGTTATATGCACAGAAATATAGTTGTGAATTAGCCACCTTCCAACTTTCGACTATACGTGAGCATCAAACGCTTCATCTTTAGTTGGATTTTATTGTATTTAGTTCGTTTTAAACTCATTTTTACTTTTACTTCTCATGAATTAGACTATAAAAAAGAAAAGGGTTGCGTCTTTTTTGTTAAAAAGTATTACGCTTTCGCAAAAGCGTACCTTGCCCCCTTCAAATAGAAACCCTACTTTTACTTACCAATTTTTAGAATTCAAAAAGAGAAGAAAATGAGTAGTGAAAAAGACGCAAAATTAAAGGCATTACAACTTACCTTAGACAAACTTGATAAAACGTATGGGAAAGGAACTGTAATGAAGATGGGGGATCAAGCTATTGTAGATGTAGACTCTATCCCTACAGGCTCTTTAGGTCTAGATGTGGCTTTAGGAGTAGGAGGATATCCTAGAGGGCGTATTATTGAAATATATGGACCTGAATCTTCAGGAAAAACTACATTAACATTACACGCCATTGCTGAAGCACAAAAAGCTGGAGGTATCGCTGCATTTATAGACGCAGAGCATGCATTTGATCGTTTTTATGCAGAAAAACTACATGTTGATATTGAAAATCTAATTATTTCTCAACCCGATAATGGAGAACAAGCTCTAGAAATTGCAGATAACCTGATACGTTCAGGAGCAATAGATATTATTGTTATTGATTCTGTAGCTGCACTGACTCCAAAGAGTGAAATTGAAGGAGAAATGGGAGATTCTAAAATGGGACTTCACGCACGATTAATGTCACAAGCACTTCGTAAACTTACTGGATCAATAAGTAAAACAAACTGTACTGTGATTTTTATTAATCAATTACGTGAGAAAATAGGAGTTATGTTTGGAAATCCAGAAACGACAACTGGAGGTAATGCATTAAAGTTTTATGCTTCTGTACGTTTAGATATCAGAAGATCTACTCAAATTAAAGATAGTAACGCAAATGTAAAGGGAAATAAAACCCGTGTGAAGGTTGTTAAGAATAAAGTAGCACCACCATTTAGAATGGCAGAGTTTGATATTATGTATGGAGAAGGAGTTTCTAAAGTAGGAGAAATTATAGATATAGGTGTTAATTATGAAATCGTCAAGAAAAGCGGTTCTTGGTTTAGTTATCAAGACACAAAACTAGGACAAGGTCGAGATGCAGTGAAAGCATTGTTGCTAGACAATCCAGATTTAATGGAAGAACTTGAAACAAAAATTCACGCAGCAATTAAGACAACTGCTGAGTAATATCTTTAAAACCTCTTATATTTAGGAGGTTTTTTTATATCTAGACGCAACCTTTTAGGTGTTTATGTATCTATACTATATAATGCTTTTTTATATGAAAAAATTAAGTGTATTAATTGTAGTTTTTTTATCCTTAATAGGATGTAGTACAGACGATGCTCCTATATTCTTTTTTGAAGTTACTCCCGTTAATGCTGTTAGTAGTGTTCCAGATACTTTTGTAGTGGGACAAACAGATACGTTACAAATAACATACAGAAGACCTTCTACGTGTCATGCGTTTAATGGGTTTGATATAAATAGAGATGGAGATGTAAAAGAGATAACTCTTGTAACGAAGGTTGTAGAAGGAAGAGCTAACTGTTCAGATTTAGAAGATGATACGAGAACAGCTCCTTTAGTTATAACGCCAGAAGAAGTAGGTGAATTAAATTTAAGCTTTTTTACGGGGAATGATGCTGATGGGAATCCTACATTTTTGACATTTAATATACCTATTGAAGAGTAGAAAAGGAACTAACCAATAAGAGAACGTTTTGAGTTTAGAACGACTCATTGATAATTGTAAAAAGAAGCATGCAAAAGCCCAAGAAGAGTTATATAAGCGTTATGCTAGTACACTTTTTTCGGTTTGCTTAAAATATGCTTCTAACTATGCAGATGCTGAAGACATTCTGCAAGATGCGTTTATTATCATTTTTGATAAAGTAACTCAGTATAAAAATCAAGGTTCTTTTGAAGGTTGGTTAAAAAGAATAGCGATCAATACAGCACTTCAACGTTATCGTAAAGCGGGAGTTCTTAATTTGATTAATGAAGAAAATATAAGTGAAGTAGACGTTGAGGTAGAAGAAGAAAGTGTACCTCTTGATTATTTGCTTCGTATTATCCAAGAGTTGCCAGATAGATATAGAATGGTATTTAACTTATATATACTTGATGGTTATTCACACAAAGAAATTTCTGAATTACTAGAGATTTCAGAAGGCACATCCAAATCTAATTTGGCTCGTGCTCGTAAAATATTAAAAAATAAAATTGAGGTAAGTCAAGACTATGCCTTAAGTCAATCTCAAATCAAATGAAAGAGAAAAAGAATCTAGACAGGCTTTTTCAAGAGAAATTTAAAGATTTTGAAGTACATCCTAGCGATCAAGTTTGGAAGAATATTGTTGCTGCAAAAGCAAAAAAGAATGAACACCGTAAAATGGCTGCTATATGGTGGCGTCTTGGCGGTGTTGCTGCACTCCTATTATTACTTGTTACAACAGGAGTAGTTGTTTGGAATTCTGTTTCAAAAAACGAAATTAATAATGAACCTGGATTAGTACAAACGGAAGAAACTAACAAAGAAGAAAATACAACTACAGGTCTAGCAAATACAAGTTCTACTACTTTGACAGATCAAAAGAATACTCTGGAAGAATCAGAAACATCATCAGAAAGTATTGTAAATAAAGATGAATCCCAAGATAGTAGTGTTCCAAATTCAATAAGTACTTCAGAAAAAGAAAAGCGTTTTTTTCAAAATGAAAAGAGGCAAAATACTGTAGCAAATCAAAATAAAACAACAACAAGTCAACAAAAATCAAATCAAGGTTTTGTAAATGATCCAAGAAATGTAATTGAACAACAATCGCCTATATCAACAGGAGATGTTACTTTAAATAAAGAGACAGCTATAGATAAAAATCCAAATCAATCTCAATTTATAGATCCTACAATTGGTATTGATCAAAACACACCTGAGGAAGCTATTGCTGTTTCAACTCAAAAAAATACAGAAGCGATTCAAGATACAACTACTGATGCAGAAGAAGTTATAGAGGAACCAAAGAAATCTCTTGTTGAAGAAGCCGCTCGTATTGCTGCAAATGAAACTGAAGAAGAAGAAACGAAAGAAAAAGAAGCTATAGCAGCAAAGTGGGATGTAGGAGCTGTAGCCGCTCCAGTTTTTTATGGTAACTTCGGAGGTTCTGGCATAGATCCAGAATTTAAAGACAACTCAAAAACTAGTGACGTGAATTTGAGCTATGGGGTACAAGTGAGTTATGCTGTAAATCCTAAATTTAAAGTTCGTACAGGAGTAAGTAATGTAGATTTAAATTATAATACTCAAGATATATCGTTTTCTCCAAGTAATAATGCTCGGACATTGAGAGGTGTTGATTTTTCTCAAAGTGCAAGTTTTTTAGATATTACAGATCGAGTGAATCCTTCTGCTTCTCCAGCATTGAATGAAGATGGTTTAGGGCAAGGAAGTAATTCTGTTTCTAATGGAGAGATTCAACAAAATGTAGGCTATATAGAAATTCCGCTAGAAGCTGTATATGTGCTTTCGGATAAACGATTAGGACTTGAACTTATAGGAGGTGTAAGTACTTTATTACTTAATAATAATGAAGTGTTTTTGGAATCTAATGGGCTTCGTACAAACCTTGGGACTTCAAATGCACTTAACGATGTAAGCTTTACGACAAATGTAGGATTAGGCCTTAATTATAAAGTAACAGAAAAAGTAAAGATAAATGTAGAACCATCACTTAAATATCAACTTAATGCTTATAGTAATAGTGTTGGAGAATTTAAGCCATACTACGTAGGAATATATACAGGAGTGAATTATCGCTTCTAGAAAAATACTTGCCGTTAGGTTAGTTTTTTAGTTGGTTAGGTTAGTTGTTGCGATACGCAATAATTACATAAGGCGTCGCTGGTTACGACGCCTTTTACATGGTTTTATTTTACTAGCTAAGTGTTTCTTCTAGTTCTTTTAGGATAATAGCTCGTGTTTTTTCTCTAAGTTCTTTTTTATGACTTTGAGTCATATTTTGAGTAGGAATAAATGAAAGTATCTTTGCTCTCATTTTGCCAGGCCCTCCTTTGTCAAACTGATATGGAAATAATTTTTTATTGTCATAGAAAACCATAGGAATTATAGCTATTTGGTGGTCTATAGCAAGTCGAAATGCACCGTCTTTAAAACTGTCTAGTATGATAGAAGTGTCATTTGGAACACCTCCTTCTGGGAAAATACAGATACTCAGGCCTTGACTCAATCTCTTTTGAGCTTGATCAAAAACAGCTTTGCGACTACGAGCATTTCCACGATCTACAAGAATACAGGTACGTTTATAAAAAAAACCAAAAAGCGGAATCTTTGCAAGTTCTGCTTTTCCAACAAATACAAAGGGATTTTTTGAAATATGTAGCATTAACAAAATATCTAACATAGACGCATGATTGGATACTAGCATATAACTTTCCCCTTTTTTAAAGGATTGTTCTCTTTTAATACTAGTATAAAAGCCCATGCAAAACATGATGACTCTTGCCCAAATTTGAGATAATCTAAAAAATAGAGGATACCAAGTTTCTTTTAAAATACTAATGATGAGTAAAGGCGATAATATAAGGATAACAAGAAGCATTAGAATATAAAACCATATCCTCCAGAGTGCGATCCCTATTTTCTTTAAAAAATTCATCAGGTCAAAAATAGGCAAAACGTAGTAGCCTATGCCTAGAAAAAAGTAACTTTGCTTTATATTATTAACAAATAGCCTAATTGTATAAGATATTAATCCTCTACAGGAAGGTGTAAAAGCAATAGACGGTCACTATTGTGATATTATAATTTATGGCAAGAATATTGACAGGTGTACAAAGTACGGGGACACCACATTTAGGAAATTTATTAGGAGCAATTATTCCAGCAATTGAAATGGCTAATGCTCCAGGAAATGACTCTTTTCTCTTTATAGCAGATATGCATTCTCTTACTCAGATAAAAGATGGAGACGTATTAAGGCAAAACACTTATAGTACAGCAGCTACTTGGTTAGCTTTTGGACTAAATATAGAAAAAACGGTATTTTATAGACAAAGTGATATACCTCAAGTAACAGAACTTTCATGGTATTTAAGCTGTTTTTTCCAATATCAAAAATTGACCCGTGCACACAGCTTTAAAGATAAAGCTGATCGCTTGGAGGATGTAAATGCAGGACTATTTACATATCCTATACTTATGGCAGCAGATATTCTTTTATATGATGCTGAAATTGTTCCTGTAGGCAAAGATCAGGCACAACATTTAGAGATGACTAGAGATGCTGCAAATAGTTTTCATGCAAAAACAAAAAAAGAGGTTTTTGTAATTCCTGAAGTAAAGCATAATGAAGAGACGATGTATGTTCCTGGAACTGATGGAGGGAAAATGAGTAAATCTAAGGGAAATATTATAGATATTTTTCAACCAGATAAAAAGTTGCGTAAACAAATTATGGGGATTCAAACGGATAGTACTCCACTAGAAGATCCTAAAGATCCTGATACGTGTAATTTATTTGCATTATATAAAATAGTTGCGTCTCAAGAACAAATTGCTGAGATGCGTGCAAATTATGAGGGTGGAAATTATGGATATGGACATGCAAAACAAGCCTTTTTCGAATTGATTGTAGAAAAATATGCAAATCAACGAGAACGTTATAATCACTATATGGCAAATCTTGATGAGATAGATGCAGCGCTAGCTGTTGGTGCAGAAAAGGCAAGAAAGATTGCAAATAATGTCTTAGCAAGAGTGCGAAGTAAGGTAGGTTATTAATTTTGTAAGTCTAATTCTATATCATAAACTCAATAATCTAAATATTGATTGTATGGATATTATGAATTTTTGAGTGATAATGGTTTATTCTTACTCCCTACACTCCTATTAATTATTGTATTTTTATACAATAAAATGAAGAATAGAAAGCGATAATAGTACGCTTTCGCGAAAGCGAATCAATGGCAAACATCCGCATTACAAAACAATTTACATTTGAAACTGGGCATGCCTTATACGGTTATGATGGGAAGTGTAAAAACGTACACGGTCATAGTTATAAATTAAGTGTAACTGTTATAGGAATTCCTATTTCTGACACAAACCATGTAAAATATGGCATGGTAATCGATTTTGGTGATTTAAAGAAAATTGTAAATCAAGAAATCGTTGATATATTTGATCATGCTACAGTTTTTAATAAAAACACCCCTCATGTAGAACTTGCAAAAGAACTATCAAAAAGAGGACATAATGTATTATTGGTAGATTATCAACCTACAAGTGAAATGATGGTTATTGATTTTGCTCAAAAAATACAACCGTTATTACCAGAACATATAAAACTCCACTCTTTACGTCTTCAAGAAACACGAACGAGTTATGCAGAGTGGTTTGCAAGCGATAACTAGCCTATGAATATTCCAAAAGGAAAGAAAGTTTATTTTTCTAGTGATAATCACTTAGGAGCTCCTACTCATAATGAAAGTAGACCTAGAGAAAAGAAATTTTTGAGATGGCTTGATGAGATTCGCCCAGATGCGCATGCCATCTTTTTACTAGGAGATCTTTTTGACTTTTGGTTTGAGTACCGTACTGTAGTTCCTAAAGGATTTGTAAGAACCTTGGGAAAGCTTGCAGAGTTTAGGGATAGCGGCATAGAAATTTATTTTTTTGTTGGGAATCATGACTTATGGATGAATGGTTATTTTGAAGATGAGTTAGGAATCCCTGTATACCATAACCCTAAAGTATTTACCTTAAATAATAAGAGGTTTTTCTTGGGACATGGAGATGGGCTTGGTCCAGGTGATAAAGGATACAAACGGATGAAGAAAGTATTCAGAGGAAAGTTTTTCCAATGGTTGTTTAGATGGGGACATCCAGATATTGGAATGCGTATAGCTCAGTATTTTTCGGTAAAAAACAAGTTAATATCTGGAGAAGATGATCATATTTTTCTTGGAGAAGAAAATGAATGGTTAGCAGCGTATGCAAAACGTAAATTAGAAACAGAACATTATGATTATTTTGTTTTTGGGCATCGTCATTTACCCATGGAAATTAAAGTAGGTGAAAACTCTACCTATTTTAATTTAGGAGATTGGATTGATCATTATACATATGGTATTTTTGATGGATCTCAATTTTTTATAAAAAAGTTTGAACCTACACAGGGTTAAAGTATATTTATAGAAATTAAGAGTTTATGCGTAACTACATTACTATATTATCAGTTGTTTTATTTTTTACAGCTTGTAAACCTTATCAATCCACTACTATGAGGCCAGAACAATTAACATATGACACGTTTAGAGAGCAACAGGAATCCTTTTCTACATCAGACGGAACAATTAAATATATAGATCAAGGAGAAGGCCCTGTTATTGTTTTATTACATGGTGTTCCTACTTCAGGATGGTTATATCGTAAAATGATAGATCCTCTTGTAGCTGGAGGATATAGAGTTATTGCTCCAGATATGTTAGGTTTTGGAAGTAGTGATTCTCCAAAGGGGTATGACGTATATTCAGAAGAAAAGCATGCACAACGATTATTAGAATTAATGGATCATCTTGCAATTAATTCTTGGACTCATGTGATGCATGATGCTGGCGGTTTATGGACTTGGGAATTGATGGAACAAGCTCCTGATAAGTTTGAAAAGCTAGTGATTTTAAATACTATAATTTATGAAGAAGGCTTTGATCCGCCAATACGATTTGAACCTGGTTTTATGGCTCGTACTGCAATGTGGAGCTACCGTAATGGAATAACAACAAATATCATGTTAAAAGGGCTTTTTAAAGAGGGACTTACAAAAAACAACTTGAATAAAACAGATATAGAAGGTTATAAACGACCTCTTAAAGAGGGGAAAACACGTGCTATGTATTACTTCTTTACACAAACCTGTAATGCATTACCTGAATATCAACCTATGATTCAGAAAATGGATATGCCAACGACTATTATCTGGGGTAAAAATGATTCTTTTTTAAAGCTTGACCCTCAACAAGAAGCAATTCAAAAAGATTTAGGAATTAAAGATAAAGATATACATACACTTGAAGCAAAGCATTTTATTCAAGAGGAAAAACCAGAAGAAATTGTACAGATGATTTTAGAGTTTATAAAGTAAACTTCTATTTATTAAGAAAATCTTTAAAACTTTGCATTGTAAAAACTTTCCAAACCCCTAAAACACCAACAATCACTTTTAAAAAGGTAGCACTTATAATGAATTCATTACTATAAGGCCAATGCATAATTTTGAATAGAGAACCTATTGACATTACAATGAATGCCAAAATGAATAGAGCAAGTATATGTTTTACTTTCATTGATGGTTATTTTATATCTTTAATATGTAATTGCAAGCTCACGTCTCCATTCCATTCATTTTCATCAAGATTATAAACAGCACTAAAAGGTTTTTTATCTGAAATAAGATCATATTTATCTCCTATATTAAACCCTATACCACCAATACGTTGCTTTTTGTTCCCTTGAGAAACTGTTATTTTAAGATGTGTTTGATCTGCACCTACTTTTTTACCATACCCTGTATCCATTAAGTTTTGAGTCATAAAAGTAGGTCTCATATTTCCAGGTCCAAAAGGAGCAAATTGCTTAAGGATACGATAAAATTTTGGAGTAATATCTTCAAGATTTATCTCTGTTTCTATTGATATTTCAGGAATAAGTAAGCGTTCTTCACAAGAAGCCACAACTACTTCTTCAAAGCGCTGTTTAAAAGCTTCATAGTTTTCTTCTTTTAGTGTAAGGCCCGCTGCATATTTATGAC
>CAYYSK010000019.1:18552-25551 GCA_964474345.1 uncultured Flavobacteriaceae bacterium | reverse complement strand
CTTCAATTAGAAATTTAGTATCTTTTTACTTTCTACGTTTTTTATATCTAACTACTATTATCAATTGTATAAAATGACATATCCCAATACTGAAATACAAAAAGAGTATCAAAATAGGGTTAATCGAATCTTTGAACATATTGATGAAAACTTAGATACCGATTTGTCATTACATACAATTTCTGAAATTGCATTTTTCTCTCCATTTCATTTCCATAGGATATTCAAATTTATTACAGGAGAGACCTTAAACGAATATGTAACTAGACGAAGAATTGAAAAATCTGCATCAGATTTAATTCACAAAAATGTAGCATTATCAGAAATATCTCATAGATATGGTTTTAATGATCATTCTACATTCTCAAGAACATTTAAAAAATTTTATGGGGTAAGTCCTACTGAATTTAAAAAACAACATCCAAATAAGTTTAGCAAGATTCGTCAATTAAAAAGCAAGAATGGTCAAGAGTATCCTGATTACGAAAAATACATTTGCATTATTAATAATCTAAAAGATTGGATAAAAATGAATGCAAAAATTGAAATCAAAGAAATACAAAAAATGGAAGTAGCTTATGTTACTAGTATTGGGTCACAAAATCTTAGTAATGCTTTCCAAAAATTAATACAGTGGGCCACACCTCAAGGAATGATGAATGATCAAACTAAAATGCTCACTATATATCATGATAGTTTTAAGATTACACAAGCCCATAAAGTACGAATGAGCGCAAGTATTTTACTTGAAAAACCTGTAAAGACGACAGAAGAAATTGAAGTAACGTCTATAGAAAAAGGAAAGTTCATTGTTGGACACTTCGAAATTACATCTCAAGAATTTGAAAAATCGTGGACTGGATTATTTGTTTGGATGAACAAAAATGGGTATAAAAAAGCAAATAGAGATCCATTTGAGATATATCATAATAACTTCAATGAGCATCCTCAAAAAATAGCTATTGTTGACTTTTATATCCCTATTGAATAAAACACTATATAACTAACTCTATAAAACATCTTATTATGAAATATCTAAAATATACACTGTATGCGCTACTTCTACTTGCAGTATTATTTATAGTAAAAGGGTTTTTAACTCCATCTATATATTATGAAAGTGAAATTATTGTAAATAAACCTGTTAATGAATCTTGGGCAGTAATGTCAGACGATACTAACTTACCTAAATGGATAAAAGGATTAAAAAAAATAGAGCTTATCAATGGTACAGCAAATACAGTGGGAGCAATTTCTAAAATCTATGTTGAAGATAACGGTCAAGAAATGATTATGGAAGAGATTATTACTGCTGTAACACCAAATGAACATCTAGCAATGACTTTTACTATGGATTTTATGGATATGGATTATGAGATTTTGTTTAAAGAAAAAGATGGTAAAACGAGTATTAAATCAAAATCAACAACTACAGGGAATGGTATCATAGCAAAATCAATGATTTCATTTATGACTAGCTCAATGCAAGCACAAGAAGATGAAAACTTAAATAACTTAAAGAAATTAATTGAAGAAAACACAAAGGATTATTTTCCTCAAACTGTAGTAGATACACTGAATCATTAATTAATACTATACAAATACAATGTATTAATTAAAACAAAGAGAAGAACGGCTAAGCCTTGTTTACAAATAAAAACTGTAAATTGACCTATCTCACTCAGAAGGGAATCTCAGATTAAAAACTATGAAAAAACAACTACTCCTTACCTTAACATTTGTTTTGAGTATATACGCTTTCGCGAAAGCGCAAACCCAACAAGGTCCATTTAATCAGTTGATTATACGAGGCGTAACACTTATTAATGGAGATGGCGCACCTCCTATAGGGCCTGTAGATATTGTTGTAGAAAACAATATTATCAAAGAAATTACAGTTGTGGGATATCCTGGAGTACCTATAGATACTTCTAAAAGACCTCAACTTAAAAGTAGCGGAAAAGAACTCGATGCTAATGGAATGTACCTCTTACCTGGATTTATAGATATGCATGGACATATAGGAGGTGTCGCGCAAGGAGCTGATTGGGATTATGTGTTTAAATTGTGGATGGCACACGGAGTCACTACGGTTAGAGAACCTTCAGGAAGAGGTCTCGACTATACATTAGACTTGAAGCGCCGCTCTGCAAAAAATGAGATTATTGCGCCACGACTTGTTGCACATACAGGTTTTGGGTCTGGAAGTAAAACTCCAATTACTACAGCTGAGCAAGCAAGACAATGGGTACGAGATAATGCAAAAAAAGGAGCTGATGGAGTTAAGTTTTTTGGAGCAGAACCTCACATTATGAAAGCAGCTCTAGATGAAAACAAAAAACTAGGCCTTACTTCATCTATGCATCATGCCCAATTAAGTGTTGCAAGATGGAATGTATTACACTCAGCTAGAGCAGGACTCACTTCGATGGAGCATTGGTATGGGTTACCTGAAGCGCTTTTTGAAGACCGTACCGTACAAGATTACCCATTAGATTATAATTATAATAATGAGCAACATCGTTTTGGAGAAGCAGGGCGTTTATGGAAACAAGCTGCCGCTCCTTATTCTGACCATTGGAATGCAGTAATGGAGGAACTTCTTTCATTAGATTTTACGCTTGATCCTACCTTCAATATCTATGAAGCTAGTCGGGATTTAATGAGAGCGCGTCGTGCAGAATGGCACGAAGATTATACATTACCTTCATTATGGCGTTTTTATCAACCTAGTAAAATCTCTCATGGATCATATTGGCACTTCTGGGGAACAGAAGAAGAGATTGCTTGGCGCGAAAATTACCGCTTATGGATGACATTTATCAATGAATATAAAAATAGAGGGGGACGCGTGACTACAGGATCAGATTCTGGATTTATCTTTCAATTGTATGGATTTGCATATATAAGAGAGCTAGAACTTCTAAGAGAAGCTGGTTTTCATCCTATGGAAGTGATACGCGCTGCTACACTCAATGGAGCTGAAGCGTTACGCATGGATGATAAAATAGGTTCTGTACAAGTAGGAAAACTAGCTGATTTTGTGATTGTAGATGAAAATCCATTACAAAACCTAAAAGTACTGTATGGTACAGGTGCTATTAAACTAACAGACGATAATGAAGTAATACGCGCTGGAGGAGTAAAATATACAATCAAAGATGGTATTATCTATGATGCAAAACAATTACTTCGTGATGTAAAAGCTATGGTAGATAAAGCCAAAGCAGATGAAGGCGGTTATAAAATTAAACAGCCTGGCATCAAAGATTAATTCACTCTTAACATACTCGCGAAATTTTCATGTATTATCCTGAAATTGAATACCCAAAAGAAAAAGCATTAACGCTACAGAACTTTAAGGATATGGATTATTATACTGTAGCGCATTATAATCTTCCTATAGAGCTTATGATGGAAAATGCAGGTTTACAATTAGCACAAGTAATTGCAAATAAAACCATTAAAACACAATCTATTAAAATAGGTGTTGGCAATGGAAATAATGGTGGCGGCGGGCTTGTCGCTGCTAGAAGGCTTTCGGCTTGGGGATATTCTGTATATATAGATCCTTTTACAGAAATCACTAAAAAACTACCAGAAATTCAACTAGAGAGAGCTTTAAAATTTGGAGCTTCGCTTGATACCATATCAAATCCTGATATATGGGTAGATGCCTATTTAGGTTTTTCGCAAAAGCTCCCTTTAAGAGAAGCCTTAGAAAATAGAATTAAACAAGCAAATGCTAGTAATGCTCAAAAAATAACTCTTGATATTCCAACAGGGTATCTAGGAAATACACAATCCTTATTTTTTGAAACAGAAACAATAGTAACGCTAGCTGCTCCTAAGAAAATTTTATATGATCTTCCTCTATCAATCACTATTTATATTGCAGATTTAGGAATTCCATCTACTGTATATAAACAATTTTATACAGACATGTATCCTTTTGATGAAGGAGGTCTTATACAGCTTAAAAGAAAATGAGGAAATCAAGAATCACACTATTATCTCAAGATCATTCTTGTAGTTTTGTGTCCCCCCTAAGCACACATTTTTTAATTTACTTTTTAGAATGTATTTGCACCTTACTTTCTCGTATTATTGGCACTTCGTTATCTCGATTTCCATCATTATTACGTACAGGTCAAAAATAGTATAGTGTATTCTAAATCAAGTATTTTTTTTAAGATTAGATCAGTAGTTTCAGTGTATTTATAGGAAGATCGCATAAGACGTTGTAACTTTATCTTTTCTACGACTAATAATGCCACTGTACATAAACACTATGGAATTAAAGATAAAAAACACTTTTACTACAGAACTACCTGCTGACCCTATTACTGCAAATTCAAGAAGACAAGTAGAAAAGGCTTGTTTTTCTTATGTAACCCCTAGAATACCTTCTGCTCCTACCCTACTTCAAGTTTCTGAAGAAATGGCAACCACATTAGGATTTTCTAAAGAAGATATAGCATCTGAAGATTTTCTAGGAATGGTCTCAGGAGCAAAAGTAGTAGGTATGACAGCACCATATGCTATGTGTTATGGTGGACATCAATTTGGAAATTGGGCTGGGCAATTAGGAGATGGAAGAGCTATTAATCTTACTGAAATTACGCATAACAATACACGTTGGGCAATACAACTTAAAGGAGCTGGAGAAACTCCTTATTCCAGAACTGCTGATGGTTTAGCTGTCTTACGATCTTCTATACGAGAACATCTGTGCAGTGAAGCTATGCACCATTTAGGGATTCCTACCACACGTTCTTTATCACTAGCACTCTCCGGAGATCAAGTCTTAAGAGATGTATTATATGATGGTAATGCAGCCTATGAAAAAGGAGCTATTGTCTGTCGTGTTGCTCCTAGTTTTATACGTTTTGGAAGTTTTGAAATTTTTGCAAGCCGTCAAGATACAGAAACATTAAAATCACTTACTGATTATACTATCAAACATTTTTATCCTCAGTATGAAGGAGGTACTAAAGAAGGGTATTTAGGCTTCTTTAATGAAGTTGTACAAAATACATTGGATATGATTGTTCATTGGCAACGTGTCGGTTTTGTACATGGAGTCATGAATACTGATAATATGTCTATTCTTGGACTTACCATAGATTATGGACCTTATGGATGGTTAGAAGGATACGAACCAGGATGGACACCTAATACAACAGATAGACAACATAAACGGTATCGTTATGGTAATCAATCACAGATAGGTCTCTGGAATCTATTACAACTAGCTAATGCACTCTATCCTCTAATTGGAGAAACCGAATCTCTAGAAGCTATTTTACAGAACTATCATACAGAATACCCTAAGAAGTATATTGCTATGATGCGTCAGAAGTTAGGACTTCAACAAGCAGTAGAAACTGATGTCCAACTCATTGCCGATCTGGAAAAGAATTTACAAGCTTCAGAAACTGATATGACACTATTCTTTAGGAATTTGTCACAAGTATCTAAAGATGAAACTACACAAATGGAAGGTGCTTTTTTTGCTTTCGCGAAAGCAGCCTTTTATACTCCTGAAGAGGTTACAGGAACTATTCGATCCGATTGGGAAACGTGGTTTAAAGCATACATAAAACGACTCTCTCAAGAACGTCAGACAGATGCTGAACGTAAAGTTCAAATGGACGCTGTAAATCCTAAATATGTCTTACGCAATTATATTGCTCAACTCGTAATTGATGAAGCCGACAAAGGAAATTATACCCTTCTAAATGAAATTCATACACTACTTAAAAATCCGTATGATGAACAACCCGAATATGCACATTGGTTTGCCAAACGACCAGAATGGGCACGTCATAAAGTAGGATGTTCTATGTTGTCTTGTAGTTCATAAAAATATAATTTTCTTCTTCACTCACATATCATTAAACGTAACAAAAACCATATAATTGATTACTTCATTACTAAGCATATAAACTAGCTATACCGCAAATAGAAATTCATATATTATTAGGTAACTCTAATTATTACTTTCAATATAATGGATATCACAACCCTAGTATTAAAAATAATTTTAATACTAGGGTTGTGATTATTTAATTCAACTTCTATTGCTTATAGATATTTTTTTGTAGTTATAGACAGAATGAAAAATTCGAAATACTAACACCAAGACCTCTTAGTCCACTAGTAGAGTTTGAAAAACTAGAAACGGGTGTATTTCCACCACAACCTGCAATTGCTGTAAAATTGAACCTTCCAGAATTACTTGTTTGCACATCATAAAGTATATAATTGAAAGATATTGTATTACTAAATGGAATTGGAATTGTTATTGTTCGAGTATCTCTACATTGTCGCGCACTAGAAGTACCTATAGCACCATTTCTATTAATAGTTAAACAAGCACAAGATTTAGTTTGTGGCCCAGAAGAAGGCATCGTAAGTAATACTTCATAACTTGTATTGGGTCTAAAACAAGTTATAGGATCGGTCCCTACTCTTCTAAAACTACCTTGACTTCCATTTCTAACTCCAATTTCTAGTATATTAGGATCAAAAATATTTCTTCCATTATTTTCAGTCTCAGTAGTAATAATATTTGTAAGGAATTCTTGTATTTCTGAATCTAGAGATTCAATATTTACAGTATCGTCCTCTGTGATAAGTTCCGTTTGTATAACCTCATCATCATCCTGATGACATGCTACAAAAACAAGTGTTACAAAAATAACTATTACTATTTGTGATATGAATTTAAATGTTTTCATTTTTTATTTTTTTATAAATTAAACTCCTGATCATTTTAAGACTATCAGGTATTTGTCTATTTATTAACGCGTTAAAAAGGTCTTAACATTCGTATATCTTGTATGATATAAAAGAGATACAAGTACAGTAAAACATTACAGTAAAATTATTACCACAATTCTTCAATTTAATTTGTCCCAATAAAATGTGTTGTTTTTTATCATAATATGTATGATTATTATGTTTTGTGATTTCGTATCACGTATTTATGGGACG
>CAYYSK010000019.1:0-18452 GCA_964474345.1 uncultured Flavobacteriaceae bacterium | reverse complement strand
CATAATATGTATGATTATTATGTTTTGTGATTTCGTATCACGTATTTATGGGACGAATACTTTTTAGCACAAAAAATATACAACTAAGGGTGTAATAAGTTTAAGAAACGTATTCCAAAAAATATAAAAGAATTACCCAGCATTAAATTCTACATAAAACACTCCCTAGCCCTCCTTCTTAGGAGGGAATAGATTACGCTATTACAATTACTTCTTCTTTCTTTTTCTTCACACTCCCCAAAAACACATAAAACTGTACCCCAAATAGTAAAGATGCTAGTACAAGGTGTAAAGGTTGTGTTCCAAATGGGAAATCTATATAATACATCGCAATTCCTGTAACTACTTCCAGTGCGATAAGAATAAGTACCCATAGCAATAGATTGGCATGTCCTAATAGATATTTACGGTTACGCCAGAAAAGATATATGTTTAATAAAGTAACGAGTATAGAAAATGATCTATGTACATAAAATAAGAATGTAGGCGGATTGAGCCATTGATCTTTAGCATCATACCCTACTGCAATGACTTGCTCATCTACGTGTTGACGTACCTGTGTTCCAAAAGCAACTTGTATTAAAGTGAGTATACCAGCTACTAATACTAAATTCTTAAATAGTGGATCATACTTTTTTTGTTTTAACGCTTCGCTCTTCCTATGGTCGTGAATCTCACGAGTTCGATTTCGCGAAATGTCATGCTGAGCTTGTCGAAGTAGTCCACTTCCCTCCTTCTCTTGAGATTTATACCATAGATATAGTAATAATGCTACAATGACTAATGCTGCTATTAAATGAATGGTAATCTTTACAGGTAGTAAATTAGAATCTACTACTTGTTTTCCTAACCAAGCTTCAAATCCCATTAAAGGCAATACAAAGAAAGAGCCAAAGATGAGCCAAGATCGGCGTTTCCAATACCAAAAAGCACTAATGATCATTAAGAGAATTGGGATGCCAGCAAGTACTGTTATTTGCCTATTGATATATTCTATCCAAGTTTGTAGGACGTTAAATTTGGCATAGTCATGTTTTTCATATGTAGACCAATTATTCTCAGAATATGTAGTACCAGATGTAAAATTAGTAGGAGCTATACGTAATGATTCTTGCACGATAATAATGTATCCTTCTTTATATTCTTTATTAGGTTTCCATTGGATTTGTGCTTCCTCTGTAGGTGGTATATAATACCCGAAACATTTAGGCCAATCTGGACACCCCATACCACTACCAGTCATCCTAACAACTGCTCCGGCAATAATAATAAGATATAAGAAAATGATAGAAATTTTGAGAGTCGTCCTGTACATAGCTAGTTATATCAAAGTACACATAATTTATAAAAAAATCCCGCGACCAGCGCGGGATATATTCAGTTATATGTTTTAAGTGCGCTACACTTCTTAAAACATAATTTCATTAAATATGTAATGGTCTATCTTCTGTGGCAGCTAGGGCTGCTTCTTTTACAGCTTCAGCATAGGTTGGGTGTGCATGACTCATACGTGCTATATCTTCTGCACTAGCTCTGAATTCCATTGCTGTTACTCCTTCTGCAATAAGGTCGGCTACACGAGCGCCTACCATATGTACTCCTAATACTTCATCAGTAGCTTTATCTGCAAGTATTTTTACAAACCCATCAATATCTCCACTTGCCCGACTACGTCCTAAAGCACGCATTGGGAATTGTCCTGACTTATAAGCAACACCAGCATCTTTTAATTGTTCTTCTGTTTTTCCAACTGAAGCAACTTCTGGCCACGTGTATACCACTCCTGGTATTAAATTATAATTGATATGCGGTTTTTGTCCTGCTAATGTTTCGGCGACAAAAACACCTTCTTCTTCGGCTTTATGAGCAAGCATCGCTCCTGCAATTACATCTCCTATTGCATAAATATTTGACACATTAGTTTGTAAATGTTCATTTACTTCAACTTTTCCACGTTTATCTGTAGCAACTCCTACAGCCTCAAGATTTAATCCATCTGTATATGCATGACGTCCTACGGCTACCAGTACATAATCTCCTTTAAATTCTACTTCTTGGCCTTTCTTATTGTTAGTTGCCTTTACAGTTACCTCATCTCCATTACGTTCTACAGCTGTTACTCCATGAGACAATGCAAACTTCACTTTTTGTTTTTTAAGTGCTTTGAGTATTTCTTTACTTTGAGCTCCATCCATTCCTGCAATCAGGCGGTCCATATATTCAACAACCGTTACTTCAGCTCCTAAACGTTTATATACTTGTCCAAGTTCTAAGCCTATCACACCGCCACCAATAACGATAAGGTGTTTTGGTACTTCAGGAAGTTTTAAGGCTTCTGTAGACGTTATGATTCGTTCTTTATCTAGAGTTATAAAAGGGAGTGTACTTGGCTTTGACCCCGTAGCAATGATCGTATTCTTTGCTTCGATCGTTTCTTCCTTCTCTCCTGTTATATGGATATGAGTTGCATCTTTAAAAGACCCAACTCCTTGATATACATCTATCTTATTTTTCCCCATAAGGAATTCAATTCCTTTTGTGGTCATATCAACAACACCTTGCTTACGAGCAATCATTTTTTCTAGATTGAACTTTACATCTCCTACTTCAATACCATGATCATCAAAATGTTTTATGGCATCCTCATAATGATGTGAAGAATCCAGTAATGCTTTTGACGGAATACACCCTACGTTAAGACAGGTTCCACCTAAGGTATTGTACTTCTCTATAATGGCAGTTTTCATTCCTAGTTGCGCGCAACGTATTGCTGCTACATATCCGCCAGGGCCAGAGCCTATAACGGCTACATCGTATGAACTCATAAGTTTTTTTTAATATAGTTATGCAAAGGTACGAACCGTTACTTGAGTTTAAAAGTTTATATAGAATTGTTTTAATTTCTCTAGTTTTCAGAGGGGATATCTACTTATTTATATAGGATTATTTTGGATCGTATGGAGCTTGTGATAACCAATTAAAATCTAATGATTAGTTGGAATCAGGGATAAATACAAATCGTCATTTCGATAGAGCGAGGTATGGGTGAAGAGGAATTTCATTTGAGTAAACACGATTCTTTATCTATACACAAGAAGCTCAAAAAGAGTTTCTTGCGAGGTCTCTCCTAATGTCGAGATGATTGAGTTATACGCTTTCGCAAAAGCGTATACAACAATACACAATCAAGAAAAAGCTTCTCGCTTATGGGGAGGTGAATGTATTGAAGGAACGAAATACAGGCGAAAAAGGAGATTTAAAAAATAGCGTAGTATTCTAAGTTAGAATACTACGCTATTTTTTAATAAGAATTTCTATATTAATATCGTACGCGATCTATTATTTCTAGGCCATATCCTATCATTCCTACACGTTTGGTTCCATCACTATTAGATAATAGCTTAATCTTTGTGATAGAAAGGTCATGGAGTATTTGTGCTCCTATCCCAAAATCTTTAGAGTCCATCACAATATTAGGAGCTTTCATGATACCTTCTTTCTGATTTTTTTTAAGTTCGCTCAATCTGCCTAATAAATTAGCAGCAGTATTATCTTGATTAATAAATACAATGGCTCCCTTTCCAGTTTCATCAATTACTCTAAACATATCATCTAATTTCTTATCTACATTATTAGTTAATGTACCTAAGATATCATTGTTGATTTGTGTCGAATTTACACGAACTAAAACAGGTTCTTCTTTTGTCCAACTTCCTTTGGTTAGTGCTATATGTACCTGATCATTAGTTGTTTGTTTATATGCACGTAATCTATAATCTCCAAAACGTGTCTGTACATCAAAATCTTCTTTCTTCTCAATAAGACTATCATGTTCCATACGATATGCAACAAGGTCTTCTATAGAAACAATTTTTAAGTCAAATTTTTCAGCTACTTCTAATAGTTGTGGAAGTCTTGCCATGGTGCCATCTTCATTCATGATCTCTACAATCACTCCAGCAGGTTCAAAACCTGCTAGTCTAGCAAAATCAATAGCAGCTTCTGTATGTCCTGTTCGACGTAAAACACCACCTTCTTTAGCTTTCAAAGGAAATATATGCCCTGGTCTACTTAGATCAAGAGGTTTTGTTGTAGGATCGGTAAGTGCACGTACAGTCTTTGCTCTATCACTTGCTGAAATTCCAGTCGTAACTCCTTGTCCCTTTAAATCTATAGACACTGTAAATGCAGTTTCCATAGGATCTGTATTACTAGTCACCATCATATTAAGTTGTAGGTCATCACAACGATCTTCTGTGATAGGTGCACAGATTAATCCACGGCCATGAGTTGCCATAAAATTGATCATTTCTGGAGTAGCAGCGCCAGCAGCAGCTACAAAATCACCTTCATTCTCACGATCTTCATCATCTACTACAATGATGACTTTACCTTGTTTAATGTCTTCTATAGCTTCTTGAATGGTATGGAGTTGGGTCGTACGTTCTACAGTCATTTGCATAGCTTACTATTTTGATTACAAAGATACGGATTATGATATAGTAGCTAGCTAAAGAAATCCTTGAGATTTAAGATTCTCTTTTGTGATTCCCAATTTGGCAAGTTTATCAAGTGCTCCATATTTTACAGCTTCTCTGAAATCATGTTCATTCTCATTAAAGCTTTTAATAAGTTCTTTCAATTGATTTACAGATCTAGCATCCAGAATAGCTTCTTCTTCTTCTGTCAATGTATATGCTATCTTTTCTTCTACAACTTCTATAACCTCTTTCTTCTTTTTACCAAAAAGCTTTTGGAAAAATAATCGTAAAGGATCAAAATCAACAAGGCCTTGGTCTGTTGTTGCTCTATACGTAAGATAAATTCCTAAAGGAAGTGTAATATAGGTGCTTAACCAACTTGCATGAAACGCAGAAATAGATCCATCTTCTGCACTATTCTTTGCAAAGATTCCTACAAAATGAAATGTGAGAAATAATACCACTCCAACTACAATAGGTAAGCCTAATCCTCCTTTACGAATAATTGCTCCTAATGGTGCTCCTACAAAGAAAAGAACAATACAACTAAATCCTAATACAAACTTTTCATGAATGGCAATTTCAAATTTATTAAGTCGCTTTACATCTACTGCATGTATCTTTTTTCTCCTATCTATTGAAGTAATTGCATTACTAACATTTGTTTTTACTGATTGTAAAATGGCAACTCTTTCTGTAAGTTCATAATTATCGAGAAGAATATCTTGTATTGTATCTTCTTCAGGAACTTTAAAATCTTTAATAGGTGTGAAGTTAGCTTTTCTTACAAACGTTTCTCCAAAATCAGCTACACTTTTATTATACTTGACAGATAACACTTTTACAGAAGAATCTAGCTCTTTTGCATTGA
The DNA here is from genome assembly GCA_964474345.1 of uncultured Flavobacteriaceae bacterium. GTDB lineage: Bacteria > Bacteroidota > Bacteroidia > Flavobacteriales > Flavobacteriaceae > Dokdonia. The sequence continues at coordinate 13,100 of CAYYSK010000019.1, read as the reverse complement.
GCATCTGGTAAGAATTATCTATTCCTTTTTCGTCCAAATCTACATCATCTAAGCTTCCTAAATCAATATTAAGTGTATAGGTTTCAAAAAAGCTTTTTGCAAAAGGTTCACGTTTCTTTTTCTTATAGTCTTTTTGAGCTACTTCACTATAGTAATTACCATCGGAGAGTTTGAGCGATAAAATAGGAGATTCTAACGAACTAATAAGTTCTCCTTTTTTTGCTTTGATCACTGTGAAATTTCCTATGCGTCCCGCTTCTTTTTGGTGTATTATTACATCTGTAAGATATTGATCTCGATCTCCATGTTTTTTGGCAACACGTATATTGATATCATCTCCAATATCGTTAAACTGGCCAGAACGTATAATCATGGCTGGCTTAAGCTTTCCTATATTATTACGTAGATTTCTAAATTCAAATTGAGAAGCTGGAATCACATAATTTGCAAATAAGAAGGATGTTACTGCCAAAAACAGAATAAAGACGATCAGGCTTTTCATCGCTCGTTGTAATGAAATTCCCGTAGATTTCATGGCAGCAAATTCATAATTTTCTGCAAAATTACCAAAGGTCATAATACTTGTCAAAAGTATAGATAGTGGTAATACAAGTGTTACAAGGCTTGGAGTTACAAACAATAAGAACTTGAATATCACTCCAAAATCAAGATCTCGACCTGCAAGTTCTTGAATATAGAGCCAGACGCTTTGTAAAACAAAAATGAACATCAATATGATAAAGATGCTCAAGAATGTTTTCACATATGTAAAAAGTATATAACGATCTAGTATTTTCATGAATTAGGAAATTCAGAAACAAAAATACGATACCATCTTCATTCTTACAGTACGGAGGTTGTTATATTTTGTTAATTGTAGACTTTATATCCTATTAATATAGTAGTCTGTATATTTACTTTTATCAAATGTAAAAGCTTTTTTAGACAGGGATTGATTTGTCTTAAATGAGCTTACCGTAATTGTGATTTTTGTATCATTTTTTTGTACAATAATCAATCTGTATATATGTTTGGTAATAGTATCTATACCTAATAGTGTATGTTTCACCTCGCTATTAGAGTCCATAGGTGTTAATTTCACATACTGTATTGTACGTCCTTTGATTTTCTGAGAAATATCCATTTTTTGGGTATATCCATCATTAAAAAAAGAAAGCATTTTTGACGGTGTAATTGCTGTTTCATCTTGATCACTAATTGAACTTATAGTTACTTCTTCATCTTCTGGAACAATAGTATAAATATTTGATCCGTCAAAAAGTTGTGTAGTGCCTAACAAATTCAGTGCATATAAATCTCCATCAAGTACTACATTTCCTTTAGTTTCTTGATTAACGCCTTCGGCTTCATTGGTCAATGCATACTTAAAATCAATAGCTATATTATCATAGCTTTTTACTTTTGTGTCTACTTCTTTGAGTAGCGATTGTGCAGATTGCGCTTTCGCGAAAGCGTACCCTCCCACAATTAATAGCATACTCATTAAAAATCGCATACGTACTTTAATCATTTTCCTTCGTTGTTTAAAAGTTGGTCTAGAGCAGCAATATCAGAAACTAGTACTTGACGTGCTTTACTTCCTTCAAAATGCCCTACAATTCCAGCTGCTTCCAGTTGGTCAATAAGGCGACCCGCTCTGTTATATCCTAATTTGAGTTTTCTTTGTAATAAAGAGGCACTTCCCTGTTGTGCTATCACCAGTACTTCTGCGGCTTCACGGAAGAGTTTATCTCTATCACTAGCATCTATATCAAGACTCGTGCCACTTTCTTCTCCGACATACTCCGGTAATAGATGAGCATCAGGATATGCTTTTTGTCCTCCTATATAATCTACTATACGTTCTACTTCTGGAGTATCTACAAAGGCACATTGTATTCGCACTACTTCATTACCTTGTGTATATAACATATCTCCACGCCCTATTAATTGATCTGCACCAGAGGTATCTAAAATTGTACGGCTGTCAATTTTTGAAGTTACTCTAAAAGCTATACGCGCAGGAAAATTGGCTTTAATAATTCCTGTAATTACATTTACTGACGGTCGTTGTGTTGCTATAATAAGATGTATTCCTATGGCACGAGCAAGTTGTGCAAGGCGAGCTATGGGTGTTTCTACTTCTTTTCCAGAAGTCATAATAAGATCTGCAAACTCATCAACTACCAATACGATATAAGGTAAAAATTTATGTCCATTATTTGGATTGAGTTTGCGTGTTTTAAATTTTGCATTATACTCTTTTATATTACGACACATAGCATTTTTTAGCAAGTCATAACGAGCATCCATCTCTATACAAAGTGAATTCAACGTATTAATCACTTTTGAATTATCTGTGATAATCGCCTCTTCAGTATCTGGTAATTTTGCTAGATAATGACGTTCTATTTTATTAAATAGTGTCAATTCTACTTTCTTAGGGTCTACGAGTACAAATTTAACCTCAGCTGGATGTTTTTTATAAAGCAAAGAGGCTAATATTGCATTAAGTCCTACTGATTTTCCTTGTCCTGTAGCTCCTGCCATTAATAAATGTGGCATTTTTGCAAGATCTACAACAAAGGTTTCATTTGAAATTGTTTTACCTAATGTAAGAGGTAATTCCATCTCTGCTTCTTGAAACTTAGGAGATGCCACTGCAGAACGCATAGATACAATTCTTGGTTTTTTATTAGGTACTTCGATACCAATAGTTCCTTTTCCAGGTATCGGAGCTATAATACGAATTCCAAGAGCACTTAATGACAACGCTATATCATCTTCTAAATTTTTAATCTTAGAAATACGTACCCCTGCTTCTGGAACAATCTCATATAAAGTCACTGTAGGCCCAACAGTTGCCTTAATATTTGCAATGCCAATTTTGTAGTTATTTAAAGTTTCTACAATACGATTTTTATTTTCTTCTAATTCTTGCTGATTAATGGTTATTCCTTGTCCAGCAGTATAATCTTTTAATAAGTCTATAGGCGGAAACTTATAGTTCCCAAGCTCTAATGTAGGATCAAATTCTCCAAAATCATCTACCAGTTTATCGCTTAAATTCTTCTTAATTTCTTTTTCTTCTACAAGAGGTTTTATTTCTATATCTACTTCAGGAATTTGAATAATTTCTGGTTCCAATGCTGTTATTTCCATAGGAGGGTCTTGTGCATCTCCTTTTGACTTTTTACCTATAGTAGGCTGTAAGTTTTCTACATTCATTTCAAATGTAGATTTTGCTTTGACTTCTTCTTCTTTGAGAATTATAGGTTCTTCTATTGTTTCTTTAGCTACAGGTATGGTATCGTTTGCGGTTTTTGTTGTTGCAATAGATGGTTCTTCTGTAGAAGGTATGTTTTCTGTTATAGAGTCTTCTGGCAAAGTCTCGGTGAATTCTTCTGAAAGTTGATCTTTTGTACTCTTAAAAAATGCTCTCACCTTATCGGGTGTCATTTTAAGTCGTATTACTGCATATGCAATGGCTAAGAAAGCCATCATGAATGCTGTACCTATAAATCCTAAATAATCTTGTAAAAAATCATTGATTTCAAATCCTACTCTTCCTCCTAGAATATCATTTTTCTCATGAAAAAAGCCTAAAAATATAGAGAGCCATATCATCACTAATATTCCCCAAAACCAAAATTGACGTAGTTTTTGTTTTGTATAGTCAAAGAAATAATAGACTCCTGAAATTGAAAATAATACAGCTATAATAAATGCTGAAATACCAAAGCCTTTGTATATAAAAAAATGACTCACTCCAGCTCCAAACTTACTTAACCAGTTTGCTGTAGGAGTCTCTCTATTGGTTATATCAGAAAGGATACTTTGATCAACTTTCCAAGTAAACAAATAGGAAATAAATGAGAAGAATAAAGCTACGCCTAGAAAAAACAAGAAACTTCCAAGAATAATTTGTTGTTGTCTGGAAAGTTTAAGATTAATTGGTTTTCTAGATGTTTTTACTTTTTTAGGTTTGCTTTTAGTTGTTGTTTTCTTTTTTGCCATTAAGCAATTGATTGGATTGCGTTGTTGTGTTAAAAATACAAATATGAAACGGAAAAAATCAAAATTTGGTGCTTGTAGTTCTAATGATTTACAAAAAATGATCCAATTCTACTGTATTATAGTTTGTGAACTAACAAATATTTTAATTTCATTTGCTATTTCAGGTGTTAAAGAACTATTATAGGGTGAAGATATAATATTTTGATCAGAAAATAATTTCTTAAAAAATAACTTCGCTGTTAGATATGTGTCATTAATATTAGGATGAATAGTATCATATATATATTTACATCAGAAGTAGTAATAAATGTTCTTCAGGCTTTTCCTATAGAAATAACAGGAAAGTCTGATAGTAAACTAGACTCATTATCTAATGCTACTGTATTGGTATCATCACTACCACATGAGGTTACTACCAGTAACAGTAAACTATATACTTCTCAAAGAATAAGTGTGAAAATTTCATCTTTAAAACACCTTAGGAACATAAATAATAGCCGCAACAATAACAGCAATAAGTGCTGCAATACCTACTGCTCCAGCTGCAATGTCTTTGATCTTACCTATTTTGTTATGAAAGTCTGGATGTACAAAGTCTGCTATTTCTTCTACTGCTGTATTTAATCCTTCAATACTCATCACCATTCCTATACATAAGGTTTGAACAATCCATTCTGTCGTAGATATGTCATAATAAAATCCTGCTATAGTAATTAAAATAGCTACACCAAATTGGACTTGAATACTTGCTTCAGATTTTAAAAGTAATATTCCTCCTTTAAAAGCATATACACATCCTTTAAGACGTCCTTTTATAAAAGCTAAAGGCATTATGACAATACATTAAGTGCAGCTTCATAATTGGGTTCCTCTCCAATTTCTGGAACTTGTTCTGTATGTATCACTTTTCCTTTTTCATCGACTACAACAATTGCTCTAGCATGGAGTCCTTCAAAACCGCCATCTACAAGTTCTACTCCATAGTCTTTTCCAAAAGTGCCTGTTTTAAAATCAGAAAGTGTACTTACATTTTCAATCCCTTCTGCTCCACAGAAACGTGCTTGCGCAAACGGTAAATCACGAGATATACATAATACTTCTGTATTTTCTAGGGCAGTCGCTTTTTCATTAAACGTACGGATAGATTGCGCGCATACACCAGTATCTACACTTGGAAAGATATTCAATACTAATTTCTTTCCTCTATAATCATTAAGTGTTACAGATGATAAATCATTTCGCGAAAGCGTAAATGCAGGTGCTGGACTTCCTACTTCAGGAAGGTTATTTATTGTATTAACAGGAGTTCCTCCGAGTGTTACTGATGCCATAATTTGAGTCTTTTTGTAAATGTAAAAAATCTCAAAGAGAATACTATCTTTCTATTAGAAGAAAGTGAATTTCTATAACAATAAATTAACAGCCAAACTTTGTGTCTTTTTAAGAAAAATCACATTAAAATCATAAAAATTAGGCTTCTTTTTTGGCGTCTTTAAGTTGACGAATTTTAATATTGAAAGCTGCAAATAATAGTGTAGTAAAAGGACTCAGCCAATTAAATATCGCATATATAAAGTAATCTGCTACTGAAACCCCCAACACTCCACTTTGATAGGCGCCACAAGTGTTCCAAGGAATTAAAACAGAGGTTACCGTTCCAGAATCTTCTAGAGTTCTAGATAAGTTCTCAGGAGCTAGATCTTTATCTTCATAGGCTTGTTTAAACATTTTTCCAGGAATAACAAGAGCTAAATATTGATCTGATGCTATAGTATTCAAACCTAAACAGCTAATAACTGTACTAGCGAATAATCCAAATACTGAATCAGCCATTTTTAATAATGATTTTGTAATACGTGCTAATGCACCTATTCCATCCATGATTCCTCCAAAAACCATGGCGCAAACAATTAATAGAATTGTCCAAATCATTCCATTCATTCCTCCAGAGCTAAATAACTCATTGAGTGTTTCATTTGTAGTTGTAATGGATGTATTTGTTAAAACTGCAGTTGTAATAGCGCTTATTTTAGAATCAGCTAAACCTGTCAATATATCTGGTTGAAAAATAAAAGCAAATACAGCTGCAAGTATTACACCTGTTAAAAGAGCAATAAGAGGTTTTGTTTTTGTAAGGATTAATGCAATTACTACTAGCGGAACTATAAATAAATATGGAGTAATATTAAATGTGGTATCTATTGTTCCTAAAAGACTACTTACATCAGCTTTCCCAGATGTATCAATAGTAGCACTCAAAATACTAAAGACTATTAATGTAATTAAAATAGTTGGACCTGTAGTAAAAATCATATATCTTATATGTGTAAACAAATCAGTACCAGCCATTGCTGGTGCTAAGTTTGTTGTATCACTTAATGGAGACATTTTATCTCCAAAATAAGCTCCTGAGATGACTGCACCCGCAATCATTCCTGCCGGAATGCCTAGCGCAGAACCTATTCCTATTAAAGCAATACCTACAGTTGCCGATGTTGTCCAAGAACTACCTGTTGCAATTGATATAATAGCTGCTATAATCACTGAAGCTGGTAAAAAAATAGAAGGATTAAGTACTTGCAAACCGTAATATACCATCGCTGGTATAATACCACTTACCAACCAAGTTCCTGCAAGTGCTCCAACCAAAAATAATATCATAATTGGAACAAAAACACTTTTTAAGTTTTCCCATATTTCAGCAATCATTGTTTTAACAGGTACTTTATAAAAAAAACCAACAATTGCGGCTACAATTCCTCCCATTAAAAGAATATACTGATTAGAATAATCTCCCAACCACGCTCCATCTTTAAAGAAAATATTATATGCTAACAAAGCCATTAAAATAAAAACAGGAATCATCGCTTCCCATATATTTAATTCTTTATTTTCTACAATATTTTGGTTTTTAATGTCTTCCGTTTGACTATTCATATGATCTAATTTTGAACTCACAATGTAACCATTTTATAGAAAACAAATAGTATCATTTTTTAAGATCTAATAAGGTGGTTTTTACGGTTTTTCCGTAAAAAAAGTGTGTGTTTGTAATGAAAAAGCGTTAATCAAGTATCTTTTTGTGAAGTTCATCGGTGTTTTAACACAGATGAACGAAAAGTATATTTTCAAATATTTAATCAATTCTTATATATATAAATTTGTAATCCCAAATCCTATATAATGAAACAATTACTACTGATTACCATACTATTGGTAAGTACTATTACAACAGCTCAAGTGGGTATTAATACTACAAATCCACAATCTACATTAGATATAACTGCTGCTAACATTTTATCCCCACAAAATACAGATGGGATATTAATACCTCGTATTAGTAATTTCCCAGCAACAAATCCTACTGCAGATCAACAGTCTATGCTTGTATATCTTACTACTGATAGAGCAAATATAAATATCAATGGTACACCGCAAGATTATGATTTAGGGTTTTATTATTGGGATAATGCAGTTACAAATTGGATTCCATTTACTGCAAGTGAAGGGTGGAGAATTAATGGTAATGACAATGTAATAAGCGGTACTCATTTTATTGGAACTACGAATAATCAAGAAGTAGATTTTAGAGTAAATAATACCTTTGTAGGTCGTTTGACTGAAAAAGGGCAGTTTGAATTGGAATCTGATCTAAGGTCTTTATTTATTGGGTTTGAAGCAGGTGAAGCATATGTAGGTACAGCTGGAAGTTCTGAACAGAATGTTTTTTTAGGGTATCAAGCTGGTACAAATACAAATGGCGGAAGAGATAATATGGCCGTAGGAACACGTTCTCTTGCTGAAAACACAACAGGGAATTTTAATTCTGCGATTGGCGATGAAGCGATGGAAAATAATGTAACTGGCTCTAATAATACTGCTATAGGAAATGATGCTTTGAGAGGTAATACAAATGGAAACTATAATACTGCCATAGGTGAAGATGCTTTAAGCAATAATATCGATGGTAATAATAATACTGCTATAGGTTCAAATTCATTAGAGTTTAATATTAATGGATTTAGAAATGTAGCAATTGGTTTCGAGTCTTTACAAAATGTAACTAATGGAGATCGAAATGTAGGTATTGGAAATGGCGGCGGAGATGGAGTTACAACAGGTAACAATAATGTATTTGTTGGAAATGATGCAGATACAGCTGATGATGAAATTACAAATGCTGTTGCTATTGGTTCTGATGCTAGAGTAGAACAAGATGCTGCAGTAGCTATAGGCCAAGCTGCTGAATCTAATGGAGTAAATGCTGTTGCTATTGGAAATGATGCAATAGCAGAAAATACATCTTCGACTGCTATTGGAAAAAATGCTGAGGCTAATCAACAATTTGCTACTGCAGTTGGTGTAGGTTCATTAGCTTCTAATGTTAATACAGTCGCTATTGGATCAGATGCTGTGGCATCTCAACAATCATCTGTTGCTATTGGAAATATTGCGCAGTCGATTAATAGTGCTACAGTAGCAATTGGACAAAACAGTAGTGCTTCTCAAGAGAACTCTATAGCTATTGGGCGAGATTCAAACTCAAGTAATCGTAATACAATTGCTATTGGATCCGGAGCTGCGTCTAGTGCACAAAATTCACTAGCCTACGGTAATAGAGCTATTGCATCAAGAGATGAGGCATTAGCGTTTGGGTTTTCAACAGTATCATCTGGATTAAGCACAATATCAATAGGAGAAAATGCACAAGCTACTCAAGATTATGGAGTTGCTATTGGATCTTTTGCAATTACAAATAATCAAAATGCTGTTGCATTAGGAAGAGGGGCCACTACCACAAAAAACAATCAATTACGATACGGAAATATCACTGAAATAGATCAAGGTTTTGCTACTATAGCAAACGCATCTGATGGACGTTTTAAAAATGATGTTCAAGAGAATGTTGTAGGTCTAGATTTTATTCTTAATCTAAGACCCGTTACTTACCAATTTGATAGAGAGAAGTATAATAGGTTTCATAACAACGTAAATGCTGTTTCTAATACAACAAGAAAGGAATCTGGATTTATTGCACAAGAAATAGAAGAAGCGAGCTTAAAATCAAATTATAATTTCAGTGGTCTTATAGTACCTAAAGATAAAGCGACAGATAATTATAAGGTTTCTTATAGTACTTTTGTCGTTCCGTTAGTAAAAGCAGTACAAGAACAACAAGATATTATAGAATCGCAAAATAATAAAATAGAATCTCTTGAAGAACGTCTTCAAAAATTAGAAAGCTTCATTGAAAAGCTTAAATAAAAAATAGATTATACCCCCTATATAGAATCTATTCAAATCAAAAATCTCGCTTATAAACCGAGATTTTTATATACATATATTTATATACAAAGCTCGAAATTTATATTTAAGGCTTTGTTTGTATATATAAAATGCTCTTAAATATTTTAATAAATCATAATCAGCACATTTTCAACAACTTTAAACCGTAATTTAATTCTAGTTTTCACGTAAAAACAAAAAATAAATAGTTGTTTGTAGATGAAATTTTACATTTCAACGAATACTTTGTGTTAATTAGCCTCGTTTTCAAATAACGTATTTATTTTTAATTTTAAAAAAAAAAAATGAAAAAAGCTGCCTTTATATTACTATTTATTTTTATAAATACTGGAATATTTTATGGTCAAGTAGGTGTAGGAACTTCAACTCCAAGAGCTTCCTTAGAAGTTTCTGAAACTACAGGAGGGGGTGTTCTTGTTCCTAAGTATGCACTTTCAGGAAATGATGATATTTCTACAGTTACCAATCCTCAAGGCACTGCTCTTGAAATAGGAACATTAATTTATAATACTACATTAGTAACTGGTATAAACGGACTAGAAGAAGGGTTTGTTTTTTGGGATGGCTCTCAATGGAGCTGTATTGCGCCTAAAACTCAAATTATGCAACGCTCTTTTAGTTCTAACGTATTAAGTTTTGATACAATTATCCCTTTCAATTATGACACAGAACTTTTTAATAATATAGATGGCGCTTCTTTTTCTGGAACTACATTAACACTACCTAGAGGCGTATATGAACTAACAGCTACTATACGTGTAAATGAACGTATATCTTTAGACTATCAAGCAAGGTTAAATGGGGTTAACATAGGCTCGGTTGGTACTTCTAGTTCTGCTTCCTTTAATTCAGATGCAGGAAGTTACTCTCCTGTTTCTGCTGTATTTGAAATAACAGCAGTTTCTGGAAATGTTGACTTTATTATTACAGATGCTTTTGAACAAGGAGCTGGGAATGTTGATAATGGAATTATTGTATTACCTGAACAATGTTATATGAATATTAAAAAACTATAAATGTTATCATAATAAAATACAACTATTATATAATAACTGCTTCTTCAAAAACACCTACTGCTTCCATACACTTTTTCATCTCTTGGTATGTACGTTCTATATCATTATCAAGTCCTACAGAAAAACGAATTAATCCATCTGTAAGTCCTATTTCTACTTGCTCGTCTTCTGGGATTTCTGAAGATGTTGAAGTTCCTGGTGCACTGAATAGTGTTTTATAAAACCCTAAACTCACTGCTAAGTATCCTAAGTTCTGTTCTTGCATTAATTCCATAAGTGCATTGGCTTTATTCAGACTTCCTACATCTATAGTAAGCATTCCTCCATATCCATATTCTTCATTCATCATTCTTGTAAAAACTTCATGACTAGGGTGTGTCTTTAATCCTGGATATACAGTACGTAATCCATCTGCTTGAAAACGCTCTGCTAGATAATGTGCATTAAAACTATGTTGTTTCATTCTGATATGCAGTGTACGCAAATTTTTAAGTACTGACGCTGCTCGCAAACTATCCATTGTAGAACCTAATAACATACTAGCGCCATCATTCACGTTACGTAATTGATCTATAAATTCTTGACTTCCACAAGTAACGCCTCCTACAGTATCTGATGATCCATTAATAAATTTTGTCAAACTATGAATCACGATATCTGCTCCATGTTTTGTAGGTGTTATAGACAATGGAGAAAACGTATTATCAACGACTAATTTTAAGTTATGCTTTCGCGAAAGCGCACTTAATGCTTCCAGATCGGCAATTTCTAGAAGTGGATTACTTACCGACTCACAATAAAGTACTTTAGTTTGCGGTGTAATTGCGGCTTCTACTTTCTCTAAACTTGTAATATCCACAAAACTCGTAGTGATTCCTAATCTTGGTGCAAAATTCTTTAAAAAGGCATATGTACCACCGTAGATCGTTCTACTAGAAACAATATGATCACCAGCCTTACATAATTGTAGTAATACAGGTGTAATAGCTCCCATACCACTTGCTGCTACATTTGCGGTTTCTGTATTTTCCATTGCTGCCAACGTTTCGCCTAAATATAAATTAGAAGGCGTACTATGACGAGAATATAAATAACATCCATCTGCATCTCCTTCAAAAGTATCAAACATAGTTTTAGCTGATAAAAACGTATACGTAGAACTATCAGATATAGAAGGGTTTACGCCTCCAAATTCTCCAAAATATTGTAAGTCTTGAATTTTATTTGCTGGTTTAAATGACATAGTATCTATGATATATTTGACTATGAATAATTTAATTACATAGCCACAATTATTAATATTTTATACATCAAAAATATATTATATTAGACTAATTATCAATCATTATCATCATATTTAGAAAATTAAACTATATAAATTGTATTTTTGTAGTATACGCTTTCGCAAAAGCGTATATAGATTCATAAACTTTAGAAATATTTTCTGTATGACTTTTGACATTATAGATAAAAAACTGTTAGCCTATCTCCAAGAAGATTGTAAAAAGACCAATAAAGAACTTTCTGGACTTTTAAATTTATCGGTAACCGCTGTATATGAACGTATAAAAAAAATGGAACGAGAAGGGGTCATAGAGCAATATGTTGGGCTGGTTAATAAGACAAAAGTGAATCGTGATTTTGTTGTATTATGTCATATCAAATTATTACAGCACCGTAAAGAATATCTTACTACATTTGAGAAAGCTGTACTAGCTATTGAAGAAGTAGTCGAATGCTACCATGTAAGTGGTGATTACGATTATATCATTAAGGTATTAGTTGCAGATATGAATGACTTTAGAGAGTTTATGGTTACAAAACTTACCACATTAGATCATATAGGAAGTACACATAGCTCGTTTGTAATTAATGAAGTAAAATATACCACAGCCATTACGATTTAACATGAATTTACCCAAGTATCTCGCCGCAGAACTTTTTATTTTATTTATAGCATTACCACTTAGTCTATTACTGCCTTATGATTTTAAAATTAAGGGTATATCTATACTGATTGCTTTTATATATCTCTTATATGTTCTTTTTAAGAAGACCCCTGTACGCTTTAAAGTAAAAAAAGATATTCAATGGATGTCTTTTTGGAAAACTACAGGAATCAAACTTATAGGGATTGCTGTAATTACATCTATATATGTGTATATTATGGATGCTTCTGCCCTTTTCTGTGTACCGCGTAACACACCACAACTATGGGTAACAATTCTTTTTGTGTATACATTTTTATCTGTGTGGCCGCAAGAAATCATTTACCGCACTTTTTTCTTTGCACGTTATGGTTCATTTTTTAAGAATAAGAATGTTCTTATATTTATAAATGCGATCATCTTTTCTATGGCACATTTGTTTTTACGAAATACCCTTGTCACTATTCTTACTTTTATAGGAGGGCTATTATTTGCATATACATTTGCAAAAACAAAATCAACTACATTGGTTTCTATAGAGCATGCTATATATGGTAACTGGCTCTTTACTGTTGGTATGGGGCAAATGCTTGCCTTTCCAGGTATGGATGCATGCTAGGGTATAGGCGAGTGGTTGTTTGCAGTAAAATGTATTTTTTCAATGTTTCTTCTTTCCTTTTTGTATGCTATTACTGCTATACCTCAAGAAGATTATATTCTTGATAGAGGTCGTGAACCATTAACTGATATTGAAATCACACCTTTAGAGACTATTATATTAACGTGAGTTCGATATAAGTTTAACCAATTCTTTGCAGGTTATCTATATTGA
>CAYYSK010000018.1:0-25640 GCA_964474345.1 uncultured Flavobacteriaceae bacterium | reverse complement strand
AATAATCTCCATCTGTACCATAAGCAGGTCTATGTGCTTTTGCAGTGAGTGTTTGCGGTTTACTGTCTAAGTATTGATATGCATTTTGATCATCAAGAACGTGTTGTAATAGATAAGCGCTCGCTCCACCTGGCATATCTTCGTCTACAACTAAGATTCTATTTGTTTTCTGAACACTCTTTACAACATCGTGATTTAAATCAAAAGGTAATAAAGATTGAGCATCAATCACTTCTACATTAATTCCTACGGTTAACAGTTGTTTTGCTACATCTTGAACAATACGAAGCGTACTTCCATAAGATAATATAGTTATGTCAGAACCTTCTTTGACAGTTTCAACAACACCTATTGGTGTTTTAATACTGTTTAAGTTTGTAGGCATCTCTTCTTTGAGACGATACCCATTAAGACATTCTATAATGAGTCCTGGTTCATCGCTTTCAAGAAGTGTGTTATAAAAACCAGCTGCTTTAGTCATATTGCGAGGTGTAAGAATGTACATGCCTCTTAATAAATGAATAGCTGCAGCCATTTGAGAACCGCTATGCCAAATACCTTCGAGTCTATGCCCTCTAGTACGTACAATTAATGGCGCTTTTTGTCTACCGTGTGTACGGTAACGCAGTGTTGCTAAATCATCACTTAAAATCTGAATAGCATATAATAAATAATCTAAGTATTGTATTTCAGCAATAGGGCGTAAACCTCTCATAGCCATGCCGATACCTTGACCTATAATAGTTGCTTCACGTATTCCAGTATCTGAAACACGTGACTCACCGTATTTTTCTTGTAGTCCTTCAAGTCCTTGATTTACATCTCCAATAGCTCCAGCATCTTCACCAAAAACAAGTGTATTAGGGTTATTCTTAAATATAGCATCAAAGTTTTCTCGTAAGATCACACGACCATCTACAGGATTTGATTCATTTGCGTATTGAGGCAATACTTCAGAAATATTTGTAGCATTAGATGCAGTTTCACTATATAAATGAGCACTGTAATCAGGTTGCGTTTTTTCTATATAGGATGTAATCCAATTTTGAAGATTCTCTTTTGCTGTAAAGGATTCTTTTATGGTGTATTGTAAAGCTCTACGAGCAATACGTAAAAGATCACTTTTAAGTGGATCTTTATTTCCTGATAATTCCGTATGTAATGGTTGTATAAAACTTCCGTTTGAAGAATTTTCAATAAGATCAGATAAAATAGAAAGTACCTTTTGTTGTTCAGATTGAGTAGGGTATGAAAAAGCGCTCCAAGCTGCTTTCTTACCATCTCTTACTTCTTTCTTTATTACTTTATCAATAGCATCTAGCTCTTCTTGTGTTGCTATCCCTTGGCTAATGATCCATTCTTTAAATTTTACATTACAATCGTATGCTCTTTCCCAAGCGAGTCTCTCTTCATCTTTATAACGTTCGTGAGAACCAGAAGTAGAATGTCCTTGGGGTTGTGTAAGTTCTAGTACATGCACTAGAACGGGTACGTGTTCTTCGCGCGCAATTTTTCCAGCACGTTCATAGGCTTCTATAAGCGCAGGATAATCCCAACCGTGTACTCGAATAATTTCATACCCCTTTTCTTCTTCTGTACGTTGGAAACCGCTTAAGATTTCTGATATGTTTTCTTTGGTTGTTTGATGTCTTGCGTGTACTGAGATTCCGTATTCATCATCCCAAACATTAATAACCATAGGGACTTGTAATACACCAGCGGCATTAATTGTTTCAAAAAATAACCCTTCACTAGTACTTGCATTACCTATGGTTCCCCAAGCTACTTCATTTCCATTATCAGAAAAGTTTTCTGTTTCAGTTCCTTTTACATTACGATATACCTTAGAAGCTTGTGCGAGTCCTAATAGTCGTGGCATTTGCCCAGCAGTAGGAGAGATATCAGCACTAGAATTTTTTTGCGTAAGTAAATTTTTCCAATTTCCATTTTCATCTAAACTATGAGTTGCAAAATGACCTCCCATTTGCTTCCCTGCACTCATCGGATCAAAATCAATATCTGTATGCGCATAAAGACCAGCAAAAAATTGCTCTATAGATAAATGATCTATTGCCATCATAAAGGTTTGATCTCTATAATAACCAGATCTAAAATCTCCATTGTTAAAAGCGCGTGCCCATGCAAGTTGTGGTAATTCTTTACCATCTCCAAAAATTCCAAACTTTGCTTTTCCGGTAAGAACTTCACGTCTTCCTAATAAGCTACATTCACGACTCGTTACCGCTATTTTATAATCAGAAAGAACTGATGTTTTAAAATCTTCAAAGGATAATTTGGTATTTTGAGTCTTAGTTGTTGCCATAGAGAGTATATGTGAAAAGGACTGCAAAATTAAGAAAAAATGACCTCAAAAACAAGTCAATTATGTGTTAACATGTTGAATATATTTCAATATAGTCGGTGTTCTATTATGAATATTTCAATAAAATGTAAAAAATTAGATTTTTGTTAAGAAATCGACAAAGGAAATGTGATTTGGTACGCTTTCGCGAAAGCGTACACAGGAATATAGTATTAGTATACTAGTTATGTGATTGTTATTAAATGTTTTCTAAAGGATTATTCTACTTAATACCACCTACGTTGGAAAAGCCTAATAACAGTATCTATATCTAAAGAGACAATAAATCTAATTTTTTGGTCATAATTTGGCTGCCCAATTTCCCAACCTAAGTTTGAATATACAGGAAAGAAAATTTCAAAATAATCATCGAGAAGGCTTACTTGAATGCCCGAGTCGTACAATGGTTCTATATTTTGAGCTCTATTTTTAACGAGCCCTACATCTCCATAAGCATATATATACTTCCAAATAGTAGTACTGGCGTTTATGGTCGTAATCCATTCATTTGCAAATGCAGGTTGTAACCTTGATTTAAATCCACCTTCGGCAAATATAAACTGTTGACTAAAGATCCCGCTATCCTCTGAACGTCCATAGTAATTAAAGTCAAAGAGATAATCTGTAGGTCTATCTAAAGCAAAACTAAAAAAGTCGCCACTATCTCTGGTGTTATTCTTTAAAAATGCACCTGTATAAAAACGTAAATTTAATTGACGATTATTAAGATATAAATGCCTGTAAAAGAACGTTGCTGAGAGCTTCGTAAAATCTTTGGCTATTTGCAAGTCTGTATTGTAACTTATGGTATTAATGATAGCACGATCAAAATGTGAAAAACGTATATTGAATACAGAATAATCTGGATCTTGAGATTCTTGTCTAAAATCTTCATCACGTTGTACACGTACAAATCGGGTAGATAGATTAGATCCTTTATTAGCTCTAAAATCTCTAGGCTTAAAACTAAAGTTTAAGAAAGGAACAAAACGCTCAAAGAAAAGATCTGGACCAAAAGAAGATCTGTTACCAGAAACCCCATAACGTATACTAAAGAGTCTATTTTCTTCTAAAAAATGTGTGTATGATAATGATGCTTTTCCAATAAGAGCTTTCGATCGTAAACCAAATTGAGGTTCAAGTTTATATCTAAAATTTTTACGTAAGATGGTACTGTTATACAGCTTAAGCCCTGGACTTAAGCCATCATAGATATTAAACTCTGCTGTAGGAATAATAAAGGCTTGATTTTTTGATGGATTTTCAAAATCTTGTAAGAATTTGAATTGAATAGGTTTGTTAAGTCCTAAAAAACCATTGGGATTGTGATAACTGTCTCTTAAATTGTATTCAGGTATGATCTCATCATAATTTAAAACAACTTTATCAATACTATCTGCAGCAAGAGCTACAGTTTTTGTTTTTTCTATATTTTCAACCCATGTTTTAGAAACAATTTCTCCATTTTTAAGTCCATATACAGAGATAGGAGCAGGATTGTCTCTTTTATTTTTGATAGTTACAAGTAATGAATCACCTTCTTTTTTAGAATTTTTTATTTTAAAATCGAGTTTACGTCTAGTAGTTACGTATTCATTAAAAAACCAGTCTACATCTTTTTCTGTATTATTTCTAATAAGTTTTTCAAAGTCTTTAGAACTTATGCCTTGTTGTAGATTATAGTTTGCATAAAACTCTTTGATTGTGTTTTCTACTATATCTTTTTCTAAAAAATCAGCTAAGTAAGTAAAACCTGCACCACTTTTATATGAATTTGCTATTTGAACATTGTACTTAATAAGAGAATCATACGGCTTAGATAATGGTTGATCTAAGTTAAGTCTCGCAATATTCATATATAGGAGATTATACTGATCATTAAATTCTAACTTAGAGAGATAGAACTGTCTTACCAACCAATATTTATCTAAATTCCCAACTACTTTTAAATCTGGATAAAAAGTGTTAATATACCGCTGCATAAGATGTACCTTAATACCATCAATGACCCATCGATCCATTCTAGGGTTTACTAGAAGTGTATTATCTACATATTTATTAATAATGGTTTTTACAAGTTTAATTTCATATTGAAAACCATCGGGAAAAGGGCGTATGAAATTAGGTAATTGATTAAGACCATACACCTGATTTTCTTTATAATCTAACTCTGTCACAAGTAATGTATTATGAGGATATTCACCTAGGTTCTCCTTCATAAATCCAGCAACACGATCTGTTATTAGTGCTTTTATATGACTACCAACCATGCGGTCACTTATATCAGAATGTAATGTTAAGTAATCCGTTTCAATTTTTTGGAAATTTGAATTCTTAGTAAGATATACTCTAGGATTGATGCGATCTTTACCATTGAGAATAGCTATTTTTTCTGTTGAATTATAGGAGGTATCTTCTATACGAGTATCAAAATCTGTAATGATGGTATACTCCTTAGGGAAAGAGAATGTTATTCTGATGTCACTATTTGGATAATAACGATCTACTAAGTTTTTGTTGCTATAATATTGCCAAGAACCGTCATATATCGCAGGTGTGATATACCAATATCGAAGGTTATAATCTTTTGTTTTTGTGACACCATACCTTGTAAAACGAGCATAAGGCAACTTTACTTTGTACACAAGTTTTAATGTATATGATGCTTTAGGTAATAAAGGTTCTTTGAGTTCTATTTCTATAACATCTTGTGCTTTGTCTAATCTTTTATATTGTAAATAAGTTGTCCCGTCATAAATAGATGTAATGTCTGTATATCCACGTTCCTTGTCTTTAGCAAGGTGAAATTTTTTCTCAAAATCTTGAGCAAAACGTACAGCAAGTGGTGTTTCTTTAGAAGAAAAACTATGTGCCCAGTCGTTTAAATATATGGTTTGCAGTGTGTCTAGACTTGTATTCTGATAAGTGATATTTTGCGTTATTTCAATAATATCTTCTTCAGGTAATAAATGTGCATTTATTCCTATCATGTTTTGAGCGATAGCACTAGTGTATACTAAGCACGATAATAAAAAGGCATTAAAGAGGTTTTTCAACAAAGAATTAAAATTTCATAGGTTTACATATGATACTATCCATGTGTAATTTCAAGTATATTTTTTACATCATTAGATTGGATAGGAATTGTAGTTTGTGTTTAAAGATATGTGTTTTAGACGTTATAATAATATTTTAAGTATGATAATAATGATAATTTAAAAATGATAGCATTTTAAAAATGACTTTTGTTTATTATTAGTGGTAGTCTATAAAAATTATGATTTATTAAATAACAAATTTTAAGCCAAATGAATGATTGATTTCATAAAAAATAGTTAATATACTAAAGTTTTAAAAGTTTGGACTTAACTCGTATTTTTCATAGAAATCATTTAATACTTCTATCACTTCGTCAGGAGTGTCTACAAGGTGAATTAAATCAATATCCTTTGGACTAATGTTACCAAACTTATCTAGTAAAGTTGTTTTTACCCACTCTAAAAGTCCGCTCCAAAATTCTTTACCAACAAGAATGATAGGGAATTTTTGAATTTTGTGTGTTTGTATAAGCGTGATTGCCTCAAAAAGTTCATCAAGTGTTCCAAACCCTCCAGGCATTACGACAAATCCTTGAGAATATTTTACAAACATCACTTTACGAACAAAAAAGTAATCAAAGTCTAAGCTTTTATCACTATCGATATAAGGATTATCATGTTGTTCAAAAGGGAGATCAATATTAAGCCCAACAGAAGTTCCACCGGCGAGATGAGCACCTTTATTTCCTGCTTCCATAATACCAGGTCCTCCTCCAGTAATTACTCCATATCCGTTTTCGGCAATCTTTTGAGACACATCTACAGCGAGTTGATAGTATGGGTCTTCTGGTTTTGTACGAGCACTTCCAAAAACAGATACACATGGGCCTATCTGACTCATTTTTTCAAATCCGTTTACAAATTCTCCAACAATTTTAAATATTGCCCACGAATCATTTGTTTTTATTTCGTTCCAACCTTTAGGTCTATTGTTTTCTTGCATAGTATTTTAATGTATTATGATAACAGGTATACTGTTATTACAAGTTTATTTCTTTCTTTAAAAATTGAGCAGTGTAACTCTTTTTGTTTTTAATTAATTGTTCTGGGGTTCCTTTTGCCACTACTTCGCCGCCGCCTTTTCCTCCTTCATAACCTATATCTATGATATGATCTGCCATCTTCACAACATCTAGGTTATGTTCTATAATTAAAATGGTATTTCCTTTGTCGACTAACCTATTTAGAACATCCATTAACACTCGAATATCTTCAAAATGTAAACCAGTAGTAGGTTCGTCAAGAATGTAAAATGTATTTCCAGTATCTCGTTTACTAAGCTCTGAAGCTAATTTAATACGTTGTGCTTCTCCTCCAGAAAGCGTAGTGGATTGTTGCCCTAATGTAATGTATCCTAAACCTACATCTTTAATTGTTTTGAGTTTTCTATATATTTTAGGTATATGTTCAAAAAAATCTGTAGCCTCTCTAATAGTCATTTCTAAGACATCAGAAATAGATTTTCCTTTGTAACGTATTTCTAATGTTTCTCTATTAAAACGTTTTCCTTGACAGGTTTCACACTCTACATAAACATCAGGCAGAAAGTTCATTTCAATCACACGTAGACCACCTCCTTTGCAGGTCTCACAACGACCACCTGTAACGTTAAAACTAAAACGCCCTGGTTTATATCCTCGTATTAATGCTTCTGGAGTTTTTGCAAATAAAGAGCGTATTTCACTAAAAGCACCTGTATATGTAGCTGGATTAGAGCGAGGTGTTCTTCCTATGGGGGTTTGATTAATATCTATTACTTTATCACAATGTTCTAACCCTTTAATACTTTTATAGGGCATAGGTTGTTTTACTCCATTAAAATAATGAGCATTCATAATTGGATATAAAGTCTCATTGATTAATGTAGATTTTCCGCTTCCAGAAACTCCTGTTACTGCAATCATTTTCCCAAGAGGAATGCTTATAGATACATTTTTAAGATTATTTCCCGTGGCACCTTTAAGTACTATTGTTTTTCCATTTCCTTCTCTACGTTTTTTAGGAATTGTAATTTCCTTTTCTCCATTGAGATATTGTGCAGTCAGTGTGGTATGGGTTAGTAACTCTTTAGGTGTACCTTCACTAATTATTTCTCCACCATACTTGCCAGCTCTTGGACCTATATCTATAACGTGATCAGCACGTTCTATCATATCCTTATCATGTTCAACAACAATAACAGAATTGCCAATATCACGAAGAGATATCAGTGAATTGATAAGTTTTTCATTATCTCTTTGATGTAACCCAATACTAGGTTCATCAAGAATATATAATACTCCTACAAGTTGAGATCCTATCTGAGTAGCCAGACGAATACGTTGTGCTTCTCCTCCTGATAAAGATTTTGAACTGCGGTGTAATGATAAATAAGTAAGCCCTACATCAACTAGAAATTGAATTCGAGTTTTTATTTCTTTGATAATCTCGGAAGCTATTTTGAGTTGTTTCTCTGATAATTTGGATTCAAGCTCTTGAAACCAATCCTGTAATTCTAAAATATCCATGTGAGATAGCTCAGAAATACTTAGATTTTCTACTTTAAAGAATAGCGATTCTTTACGCAACCTTGAACCTTTGCATTCTGGACATCGTATTTTGTCCATATATCCTTTTGCCCAACGTTTAAGCGATGTTGATTCACTTGAATTAAAAGTGTTTTCTATAAAATTAGCAACTCCTTCAAAATCTATTTTATAATCTCTAGTAACTCCAAGATCTTTGGATTGCACTGAGAATTTCTCATTTCCACCATAAAAGATAAATTCCAATGCTTCTGAAGGAATTTTTTCTATAGGATCAGTCAATTTAAAGTTAAATCGATCTGCGATGAGTTGTAATTGTTTAAATATCCAATTGTTTTTGTGAGGCCCGTGAGGTTCTAAACCTCCATTTTGAATGGACTTTTTCTTATCAGGAATTATTTTATCTACATTTACTTCATATAATTCTCCTATGCCATTACACTTAGGGCAAGCTCCTTTTGGGGAGTTAAATGAAAAATTATTAGGTTCCGGATTAGGGTATGATATTCCTGTAGACGGGCACATTAAGTTTCTACTAAAATAGCGGACTTCATCTGCATCTTGATCAAGAACCATAAGCACATCATCGCCATGGTACATGGCAGTATTTATGCTTTCGCGCAAGCGTTTATCATCATCTTCAGTCGTCTTTATGGCAAGTCGATCTATAACAATCTCTATATCATGAGTTTTGTACCGATCAATCTTCATACCTTTTACAATGTCTCTTACTTCACCGTCTACTCGTACTTTTACAAAACCTTGCTTAGCTATTTGCTCAAAAAGTTCCCTATAATGCCCTTTACGAGAACGTACAATAGGAGCAAGTATATTTATACGCTTACCTTCAAAACTTTGTATGATGAGATCTTTGATTTGATCATCAGTATAACTCACCATTTTTTCGCCTGTATTATAGCTATATGCATCACTAGCTCTAGCGTATAATAATCTCAAAAAATCATAAATCTCTGTAATAGTTCCTACAGTAGACCTTGGGCTTTTGCTTGTTGTTTTTTGTTCTATAGCTATGACAGGAGATAAACCTTGTATTTTATCAACATCAGGACGTTCTAATCCTCCTAAAAATTGACGAGCATATGCTGAAAAAGTTTCGATATATCGACGTTGACCTTCAGCATAAATAGTATCAAAAGCGAGAGAACTTTTACCACTGCCAGAAAGCCCAGTGATCACAACAAGTTTTTCTCGAGGAATTAATACATCAATGTCCTTGAGATTATGAGCTCGTGCTCCATAAACTTCAATGATTTCGTCTGTTTGAGTCATAAATTTGCAAAAACCACAAATTTACTTATTTAACAGCACATTAGAAAGGTGATTGTATTAATGTAAGAATATTTATTTGTCTGTATTTATCTCTTTTATAACAAACGGATAAACAGAAAGCATCATGAATAATAAAATACTAAAAACAAGGCCAATAGATATAAAACTATAAAATATTGGGAATTGAAATAATAGTGTTGCTATAGGTAAGAAAATTCCAAAAACGGTAAGTAAAGCAAGAAGTATAAATGCAAAATTAATAATGAGAGGTACACGTTGCTGAGATTGCATGGTTATACTAAAAAGTCTTGGGGTAATTTCTTCAGATATTTGCTCTCCTAATTTAGAAAGCAAATCTTCACTAAACCCCATATCTTGATAACGATGTATATCTAATTGTACTGCATAACTCAAGATTTTCTCTTGATGACGTTCAAAAATACGATTAACATCAAGTTCATCTTTATAAGAAGCATATTTATACCCAAAATAATACCAAATTCCTGCTCCACATTTATGCTCCACCCATTTTTTTAATATCCGAGGAGAGTAGGTACGGGGGTTAGAAAAAGTTTCTACTTTACTATTAGAAGGATCATTGAGTAAAAGAGATTTTGCTTCTAAGTATAGATTTTCAGAATCGCCATAGCGATTATTCTCTTCTATATATTCTAAAGCAAGTTTTGACCTTCCTTTATAAAACTCCTTCATAGTAAAATAGTTCAAATCACCAAACTCTTTGTCTATATACTCTTTCAGACCAGTTGCCCATACTTCAGAACGTACAAGAATATCTACGATATTTCTGAAATGATGCATTTTTTGAGTAAGAGCATTGAGTTCTGTACTTAATGTATTACCGCTAAAACGTAACTGATTTGTTTTGTTAAGAATAAATATAAAGAGTACAATAACAAGAAGAATACTGAGTATACATATAATAAGTAAAATAGTATCTAATTTGTCTAAGGCAAGTATATCTTTAGAAATCCAATTGTCTAATCCCCATATAATAAGAATACATCCCAAAACGCTTGTGAGAGCGGGGATGTAAGGCACAACAAACTTGATAAAATTTCTTAATTTCATCTATATGATTTACTACCAGTAAGTTGGGCCTTATATCTTTTAAAAGATTCTAAGGTTGTAAATAAACAACTATAAAAGAGATTCACAAAATAAAATAGCAATATTTGTAGGAAAAATAGCTTAAGTATATGTGGTTTTTGTGTATTTTTTTTAAGAATATTCTTTAATAATGAACTATTGTTGTAAAAATGAAATACTATGACAAGCTACAATACCAGCTGTTTCTGTACGTAGTCTACTGTTCCCTAATGTGATTTCTGTATACCCGTTTTCAATAGCTGTTTTTATTTCTTCTTTAGAAAAGTCGCCTTCTGGTCCAATAAGAATTAATACATCTTTTGAAGTGATAAGTGCTTTGGTAAGGGATTGTTTTGAACGCTCTTCACAGTGAGCAATACATGAAACTGTTGATTCTGGTTGTGGAGATTTTAAAAAATCTTTAAGTGTAGTAAGAGGATGTAATATGGGAAGATGAGTTTGTAGAGATTGTTTCATAGCGCTTTGCAATATTTTTTGAAAGCGTTCTTTTTTAATTTGTTTGCGTTCACTATGATCACAAACTATAGGTGTGATTTCTGTAATACCTATTTCGGTTGCTTTTTCTAAAAACCATTCATAACGGTCATTTAATTTTGTAGGGGCTATAGCGATATGGAGTTTGTATGCTCTTGACTCTTTATATATAGAAGTATCTAGTTGAATTGTACATTTATTAGGATTATCGCTGATAATACTTCCTTTAAACAAAAAACCTTTGCCATTTGTTATATGAACTTGATCTCCTATTCTTTTGCGTAAGACTTTTATAATATGTTTGCTTTCTTCTCGAGGGAATGTATATTGATCTAAATTTTCAGAAATAGTTGAGCTATAGAATAGTTGCATCTTTATAATTTAAGGCGAGATTGAGCATGAACTCCAGTATCTACATAATGATTTTTGTCTTTTAATTCATGTATGTATTTTAAATACCCTACAATACCAATCATAGCGGCATTATCAGTAGTGTATTCAAATTTTGGCAAATATGTTTTCCAGCCTAGATTTTCTTCAGCATCGGTTAGTGCTTGTCGTATCCCTTTATTAGCAGAAACTCCTCCACCTATAGCAATTTGCGTAATACCAGTTTGTTGCACTGCTTTTTTAAGTTTATCCATTAGAATTTTAACAATAGTGTATTGTATAGATGCACAAACATCAGCAATATGTAACGAGACAAAATCGGAGTTTTGTTGTTTTTGTTTTTGTATAAAATACATAATTTGTGTTTTCAATCCGCTAAAGCTAAAATTCAATCCATCCACTTTTGGTTTAGTAAATGGAAATGCTTTTGGATTTCCTTTGGCAGCCCATTTGTCTATTAAAGGACCCCCTGGGTATGGCAAACCTAATAATTTTGCACTTTTGTCAAAAGCTTCACCCACAGCATCATCTATAGTTTCTCCAATTATAGACATCCGAAAGTAGTCATCTACTCGTACTATCTGAGTATGTCCGCCAGAAATAGTCATCGCCAAAAAAGGAAAGCTAGGTTTTTCATATCCTTCTTCATCTATATAATGCGCTAGAATGTGAGCTTGCATATGGTTTACATCAATAAGAGGGATATTTAATCCTAATGCTAATGATTTTGAAAAAGAAGTTCCTACAAGAAGAGAACCTAATAGTCCAGGTCCGCTTGTAAATGCTATGGCATTTAGTTCATTTTTGTCGATATTTGCTTGACGTAAAGCAGCAGTAACAACTGGGACAATATTTTGTTGATGTGCTCTTGATGCTAATTCAGGAACAACACCACCATATTGTTCGTGTATTTCTTGTGTAGCAACAACATTAGAGAGCACTTTATCGTTGAGCAATACAGCAGCAGCCGTATCATCACATGAAGATTCTATAGCTAGTAAGTAACAATTTGGAGTAGTATTCATTTAAGGCACGCATCTTGTAATAAGAGAACAAAGTTAAAACAATAAGCGGTATCAAGAAATTTAAAAAAATAGCATTACGTACAATAGGAATCCTATTGCTATTGTTTGTGATTTTATTATTGATATTTTCTATACCCGCTGTACAATCTAAAATGGCCCAGATTGTAACAAAGAAGGTAAACTCAAAATACGGAACATCTATTCATGTAGATAAATTAAGACTTAAATGGAATTTAGATGTAAATCTCAAAAATGTTTATATAGAAGATCACCATCAAGATACATTGATTTATACTCGTTCAATAACGACAAGTATTTTAAGTGCAAAAAAAGCATTAAACGGTAATTTAGAATTAGGAAGTATTGCTCTTGAAGGGGCAAAGTTTAATCTTAAATTTTACTCAGGAGAAGAGAGTGATAATATCTCTATTTTTTCAAAAAAGTTTGCACCTAAAGAACCTAACCCTAATGCACCTCCGTTTGAGATGACTTCTTCAAAAATATCTCTTAAAGATGCAAAGTTTAAATATATAGACCAAGATTTGCAAGATTCTCTTATTATAGACTATACTGGACTAGAAGTCGAATTGAGAGATTTTAAGCTCGTAGACGATGTTGTAGATACATACATTAATCATCTTTCTTTTAACGCCAGACGAGGCTATTATATAGAAGCTTTAAGTGGAAAATTTCATTATGAACCAAATGCTATGAGTCTACAGGACTTCGCTCTTAAAACTAAAGATTCTGAGTTGGAAGGAACTATAGACTTAGATACATCAGGTGATAAAATGACTGATTTTGTAAATAAAGTTGATATTAAAGCAGCTTTCGCGAAAGCGAATATATCTACAAACGATATTTATCCTTTTTATAATGGGTTCGCAAAAAATAAAATGTTCTCTCTAAAAGGAAATATCTCAGGAGTACTTAATGACTTTAAAGGAAGTAATCTAGAATTAATAGGATTACAAAATTCTATAATAAGTGGTGATATTCAATTTACAAACCTCATTACAGATGCAGATTTTAAAATAGAAGGAAACTATAGACAAATACAAACGACGTATTTTGATTTAAAATCTTTGTTGCCAGATGTATTAGCTTCATTACCTACTCAAATGTCAAAACTAGGCACTATTGAACTTATAGGACTTAATACAGTTACCAATAAGACTATTGATACAGAGGGTGTAATAAGTACAGCCTTAGGAAATGGATATATAGATGTATTACTTACAGACTATCAAAATACAGATATTGCAACATATACTGGAAATGTAAGTTTAGAAAGCTTTCATCTAGGGAAATTTATTAATGACCCTAGATTAGGAAAGACATCTTTGGATCTAGACATAAATGGAAAAGGGTTTATTCAGGAGTATTTGGACACAAAACTTTCAGGAATTGTATATAATGTTACTTATAATAAGTACACATATAATAATATTACTGTTTTTGGAGATTTAAAAACTCCAGTATTTAATGGAGAAATTTTTGTAGATGATTCTAATCTTAAGGCAAAAGTAGACGGTATTATAGATATCTCTAAAACCATTAATAGTTATGATTTTGAAGCAGAAATCGAATATGCACACCTTGCTAATTTGAATTTTATAAACGATAGTATTTCCATACTTAAAGGAAATGTTATTATGGATATGAAAGGAACCGGAATAGAGGACGCTTTTGGAAAGCTATCTTTCTCCGAGGCAGTATATCAAAACAAAAATGATACCTATTATTTTAAAGATTTTGATATTACATCTGCTTTTGATAATAAGAATATACGTACCATAGCTATTAATTCTTCAGATATTATTGATGGATCAGTAAGTGGCATATTTAAATTTAATGAAGTAATTCCTCTATTCAAAAATGCTATAGGGAGTTTATATGCAAACTATCAACCAAAAATTCTGACAGAAGATCAGTTTATGGATTTTGATTTTACAATCAATAATAAGATTGTGGAGGTGTTTATTCCTGAAATAGAATTTGAACCTGAAACTATTATAAAGGGAAATGTGATTGCTGATGATTCGGAGTTTAAACTTACTTTCAAATCTCCTAGAATTGAAGCTTTTGGTAATATGGCTGAAGCTATAGAAGTAAAAATCGATAATAAAAACCCATTATTTAATACTTATATAGCTGCCGATAGTATAGATGCAGGGTTTTATGCGGTTTCAGATTTTAACCTTATTAATGTAACCTTGAAGGATACATTATTTATGAAATCTCAGTTTTCAGGTGGCAAACGCAATGACGACACCTATGATTTATCCTTATATCATACAATAAATAAAGATGGAAATTCCGTAGTAGGATTTAGAAAATCTGAAATTGTTTTTAAAGAGAATCCTTGGTTTATCAATGAAGATAATAATCAAAAAAATAGAATTGTTTTTGATAACAATTTTCAAGACATAAATATTGAAACAGTTGTATTAAGTCATAAAGATGAGCGTATAGATCTTAAAGGATTTATACGAGATAGTACATACAAAGATATTAAAGCTCAATTTACAAATGTTGATTTAGAAAAAATCACACCATCTATAGATAGTTTACGTCTAGAAGGAAGAGTAAATGGGAAATTAGACTTACTTCAAAAGAAAGGAGCTTATTATCCTAATTCAACAGTCAACATCGATCAATTTTCTATTAATAAATACATATTAGGAAAACTAGACCTTAATGTAATAGGAGATACATCTCTTTCTAGATATGATGTAAAAACAAAATTAGAAAACGATAATGGCTCACCATTAATAGCTACAGGAAGAATAAATGTAAGAGAGGGAACAGATGCCACCATAGATTTAGATGTTGGATTACGTAATTTTGATTTAGCTCCTTTTGATCCTTTAGGAGAAGGTGTCATTACCAGAATACGAGGCTTAGTAGATGGTAGTGCAAAAATTACAGGAGATTATAAGAATCCAGATATTAATGGGGAATTAACAATAAGAGAAGGAGGGCTAAAAATACCCTACCTTAATACGGATTATAATTTTAAGGGAGCTTCTATTGTATCTCTTAATAAGCAACAATTTATATTTAATAATATTCAATTAGAAGATGTAACCTATGAAACGTTAGGTAGATTGAATGGTACTATTTCTCATAGCGCATTTGATGATTGGGAACTTGATTTAGGAATTACAACAGATAGACTCGTTGTATTAGATACAGAAGAAGATTTAGAGTCGCTATATTATGGAACAGCATTTATAAGTGGACAAGCAACACTTAAAGGGCCTATAGATAATATGGTAATTGATGTCCTTGCTGAAACTGAAGAAGGAACAGTTTTTAATGTACCTATCGATGATTCAGAATCTATAGGCGATAGTTCTTATATTCATTTTTTAAGTCCAGAAGAAAAGAAAACTCGTATTAATGGAGTTGTGTCAGAAATTACAGAAATCAAAGGACTTTCTGTCAATTTTGACCTTGATGTAGATGCAGATGCTCTTATAGAAATTGTTGTCGATAAAGAGAATGGAAGTACTTTAAAAGGTAGAGGAGGAGGAACTTTATTAATACAATTAGATACCAATGGGAAGTTTGATATGTATGGAGATTTCATTGCCTATGAAGGAGTATTTAATTTTAAATATAAAGGACTCTTTCAAAAAGAATTTAAATTTAGACCAGATGGGAATATACGTTGGGAAGGAGATCCTGCTGGAGCGTTACTTAATATAAGTGCTGTATATCAAGCTGAAGCAAATCCTAGTATTCTTCTTGAAAACCCATCTGTAAATCGCAAGATACCAGTAGATGTGGTGATCAATCTAGAAGGGGAGTTATTAAAACCAGACATTACTTTTGATATAGAATTCCCAGGAACAGGAAGCACTGTAGTTTCAGAACTTGAATATCGCCTTAGTGATAAGAATGCTAGAGAACTTAATGCGATTTCATTAGTATCTCAAGGTGTTTTCTTAAGTGATGCATCGATATCTACTGCAGGAGCTGTTAATAATTTATTAGAAACCACATCTTCTGTATTATCAAATATATTATTTAATGATGATGATAGTATATTTGATGTAGGCTTGGACCTTGTACAAGCAGATAATTCTCCAGATTTACAATCTGCTGGACGTGTAGGAATCACGCTATCTACTCAAATTACAAATCGTGTACTTATTAATGGGAAAGTTGGAGTTCCTACAGGAGGAATTAGTGAGAGTGTCATTGTAGGAGATGTAGAAATAGATTTTTTATTGAGTGAAAATGGTGCTTTAAGAGCAAAAGTTTTCAATAGACAGACTGATATTCAGTTTATAGGAGAAACTGAAGGATATACGCAAGGAGCAGGTCTATCTTATGCTGTTGATTTTAATTCCTTTAGAGAATTAATACGTAAAATATTTAAAGGAAAATCTGAAGAAGCTTTTAAAGCTCTAGAAGAACAACAAATTACATCTGAAAAAATTGGACCTGATGGAGTATCCTTCAAAAACTAATAGATTCCAAAATTCATAAATACATGCCTGTTTTGCACCCTTTGTTTTGAGATATTCTTAAATCAAGGTACTCTATACTATCGATAATCTTAAAAATTACGCTTTCGCGAAAGCAAAATTCACTCGATTTGAACACTTTTTTGATACGATTTCTAGTGAAATGAAAAAAAGTTGTTAAACGAAAACGTTTGCGATTGTAAATACTAATAAATCACTGCAAAATACTCTAAATATGTAGGGTAAGTTTCCTAAATTTATTTTTTATTTGTTACAATATGAGCCAAAATATTAAGAAAATAGCAGTTTTGACCTCTGGAGGAGATTCTCCAGGAATGAATGCAGCAATTAGATCTGTAGCACGTACATGTGCTTATCATAAAATTGCTTGCGTTGGTATTTATAGAGGTTATGAAGGATTAATCGATGGTGATTTTATAGGGTTAGATGCTCGTAGTGTACGTGGCATTATAAATAAAGGAGGAACCTTTCTTAAATCAGCAAGAAGTAAGCGATTTATTACAAAAGAAGGACGTAAAATAGCGTATGCAAACTTGCAAAAAGAAAATATAGATGCAATTGTTCTTATAGGAGGAGATGGAACCTTTACAGGAGGACTTGTATTTAATACTGAGTATGGATTTCCAGTTATGGGAATTCCTGGAACTATTGATAATGATATCAGTGGTACAGATAGAACATTAGGATACGATACTGCTTTAAATACGGCTGTAGATGCGATTGATAAAATTAGAGATACAGCACACTCACATGATCGACTTTTCTTTGTAGAAGTGATGGGACGTGATGTAGGTCATATTGCTCTTAATGCTGGAGTAGGAGCAGGAGCAGAAGAAATTTTGATTCCTGAAGAAGATATGGGAATAGACAGACTTGTAGAATCTCTTGAACGTAGTAAAATAAGTGGAAAATCTTCGAGTATTGTTGTTGTAGCAGAAGGAGATAAAATAGGTAAAAGTGTTTTTGAACTTAAAGATTATGTAGATCAAAATCTAGAAGAGTACGATGTACGTGTATCGGTCTTAGGACATATGCAACGCGGTGGTTCTCCAACTTGTTATGATCGTGTACTTGCCAGCAGAATGGGTGTAAAAGCTGTAGAATCTCTTATGGAAGGTAAGAGTAATTATATGGTAGGAAGCATACATGATAAAATGGAACTGACTCCCCTTGAAAAAGCAATCAAAGGGAAATCAAAAATTAATAAAGAACTTATCCGTGTGTCAGACATTATGACCACATAATTTAATACTTGCAAATGGGAAATTTAAAATTAGGAATTAATGGATTTGGCCGTATAGGTCGTATCGTTTTTAGAGCAACGGTAAAGCGTGATAATGTAGATGTAGTTGCAATTAACGATTTACTAGATGTAGAGCATCTAGCATATCTATTGAAATATGATTCCGTTCACGGTCGTTTTGATGGTGATGTTGCTGTAAGAGATGGTAATCTTGTTGTAGATGGAAAAACAATTCGTGTAACGGCAGAGCGTGACCCTAAAAATTTAAAATGGAATGAAGTTGGTGCGACTGTAGTAGCAGAGTGTACAGGAATTTTTACAACACTTGATACAGCTGATTATCATATACAAGCGGGAGCAAAGAAAGTAGTTATTTCTGCTCCATCAAAGGACGCTCCTATGTTTGTTATGGGAGTAAATGATGATACACTTACAGCATCACATACTATTGTTTCTAACGCTTCTTGTACAACAAATTGTCTAGCACCTATAGCAAAGATTGTAAATGATAATTGGGGGCTTAAAGAAGGGTTAATGACAACCATTCATGCGAGTACAGCAACGCAACTTACTGTAGATGGACCTTCTCATAAAAATTATCGATTAGGAAGATCGGCTATTAATAATATTATTCCAACAACAACAGGGGCTGCAAAAGCAGTTGGAAAAGTAATTCCTTCTGTAGATGGTAAACTTACAGGGATGGCATTTAGAGTTCCAACGGCAGATGTTTCTGTGGTTGATTTAACGATTCGTACTGAAAAGGAAACATCTCTAGAAGATATTAAAGCAGTATTTAAGGCTGTAGCACAAGGTCCTTTAAAAGGAATAGTTGGATATACGGAAGAAGGAGTTGTTTCTCAAGATTTTGTGAGTGATGACCGTACAAGTATTTTTGATGCAGGCGCTTCTATAGAGTTAAACTCTACATTTTTTAAACTTGTTTCTTGGTATGATAATGAATTTGGTTATTCTAATAAACTTGTAGATTTAGCAGAAAAAGTAAACGAACTTTAAAAATTAATTAATTGAATCTTATTCTATATAAGAATCGATTATCTGTATAAAATATTAATACTATTATATGATTTTAGTAGTTGATAGCGGGTCTACCAAAACTGATTGGATTGCCCTTAATGGAGAAGGTAATATACTATTCCAAACACAAACGTTGGGATTAAATCCACAGGTATTATCGCAAGAAATATTAACAGAGCGTATTGTAAATAATTTTGAATTATATAAACATAGAAATGAAGTAAGTCGCCTGTATTTTTATGGAGCAGGATGTGGGGTTAAAAAACCTCGTAAACTTATAAAAGAAGTTTTTGAAGATTTTTTCAAAGAAACTCAAGAGATTGTAATAAAAGAAGATACCTACGCAGCGTTATACGCTACAGCAGAAGAAAATGAAAAAGCAATTATCTGTATTTTAGGAACAGGATCTAATTGTAGTTACTTTAATGGTAGCGAGATAGAACAAAAAGTGATTTCGTTAGGATATATCCTTATGGATGATGCTAGTGGGAATTATTTTGGAAGACAATTATTGAGAGATTATAAGTTTAATAAGATTCCAAATGACCTGGCAACAATATTTGGTAATAATTATGATTTAAGTTCAGAAACGATTAAAAATCATTTGTATAAAAATCCAAACCCTAATACATATCTAGCAACTTTTGCACGTTTTTTAATAGAAAACAAGGATCATGCATATTGTCAATCACTTATTAAAAAAGGACTTTCTTTATTTATAGAAAATCAAGTTTTTCAATACCCAGAAGCAAAAGAAGTACCTGTTCACTTCGTAGGGTCTATTTCATTTTATTTGGAGAAAGAATTATCTATTCTTTTAAAAAAATATGGCCTTATTAAAGGAAAAGTATTAAAACGCCCTATTGATGGATTGGTTTTACATCATAAGGACCATATATTATATTGATATACAAAAGATAAATACTACGTCATAAGTATTTATAAATAAGTGTTAAAATAAAAACCCACTTTGAGAAGTGAGTTTTTATCATTTATGAGTGTGATTATGCGATTGAGTTTGTATGTAAATCAAGCATAAATTTTTGATCAAGATTTACTTTTGCTTGCCAATAATTTAGTACAAGAACTACATAAAGCTAAAATAACAACTATCGAAAACAGATATGTAAGCATAATAAATGCTATTATTTAATAGCTATAGCAGAGACCTCTACATTAACATACTTTGGAAGATTTGCTACTTCTACTGTTTCTCTAGCAGGAGCAGTGTCATCATTAAAATAAGTTCCATATACACTATTAATTACTCCAAAATTTTCCATATCACTTATAAAGATGGATGTCTTTACAACATTTTCAAAAGTCATATCAGCTGCTTCTAATACTGCTTTTAGATTTTCCATAACAAGTTGTGTTTCATCTTTAATATCTCCTTTAAAAAGCGCTCCAGTTTTTGGATCAATAGCAATTTGACCTGAAGTATAAAGGGTATTTCCAGAAAGAGTTGCTTGATTATATGGACCTATAGGTGCTGGAGCATTTGAAGTTGAGATTATTTTTTTCATAGTGTGTATTTTCGCAATAGCGGAAATTTTAATATTGAGTTAAACGTTTGATAAAGTATAGATTTAGATATACAAATTTAATAAAGTAAAGATACTAAATTACAATCGCTCATCTGGTGCACGACGTTTATCATACTTGATATCGCTAAATAGATTTCCAGTGATACCAATAAAGAAATTCCACGAAGAACGCGTACTAAATGGAACCCAGTTAAAACGCATATTCCAACTCTCTAAATCTCTGCCAAATTGTAATGAAGTAAATGTAAACCCTGGATTTGCAAGATCATATCCAGAAGAACCACCTACAGTCCATCTTTTCCCTAATTCTATATCACCACTAAAAACAATAGAATGCGATCCTATATCATTTTCTCGTCGACTATTTACATAACTTACCTCATACGAAACACGTAAATTCCAAGGAATTTTAAAATTGTAGAATTCGATTTCTTGTTCTTCTTGATCTTCATCATCTTCTTGAACTGCATTATTATTTCCTGTGATATCTACACCTCCTCCAAACAAATCATCAGGCCTTCCTCCGCCAGCAAATGTTTGATTACGTGAACGATCTGTATTTCTATCTTTTCCTTTCTCGAAGTCTCTACTTGAGAAATTATACCCAAAATTTGCTCTAGCTCCTGTAATTCTAAATAAACTACCTCCATTATTGATATTGAGAGTGTTTATACGAGTATTATTACTATTGAGGGCATATATATCTAACGCGGCACTAAAATTGATTTCTAATTTATTATCTATGATAGGAATAGCTCCACTTAAATTGATAGGAGCAAGTTTTAAACTATCTGCCGTAATATTAAAAGAAGTTCTGACATTGAGATTTCGTAATAAAGCTATTTTTTTATAGTCTTCTGTAGCAGCTGTATCTCTATCTTTTACTTTGGCTTCTACAACATTATTAATTCCTAAAGATATTGAAGCATTCTCTCTATTACTTGGGGCGCCTAGTAAACTTCCTTCAAAACGAGAAAACTCTACAGTTTCAGTAAGATCTGTTGTTGTCGGATTATTGGGATCTGTACGCTGGTAACTATCAAAAAACTGATCAAATGCTGGTGTAAAACTAATACCCACGTTGGGACGTATAACGTGACGTATAGACTGTATTTTGCTTCCTTCCTTAAAATTAAACGTACCATAAATAGTTGTCCCTAAACTAGCACTTGTTCCATATGTTCTGTAAGAAGCAAGGCCATTAACAGTGTCTCGTACAACTTCTCTATTTTCTAAATCAAAGGATTGATCTATAGTCTTAAAAACAGTGTTTTCTGTATAATTAGCTCCTAACGTAGCACTTATATACTTTGCAACCTTAAAGTTAGTAGAGATAGGAATAGTTTGTTGAATACTAGAACGTCCATCTCTAAACATTTGAGGCGTGAAAAAGAGGCTGTCAGTAGTTACATATTGATTGTTAGCACGTAACGAGTAATTGAAGTTTATATTCTGAAAAATACCTTTCTTAGTGCCTGTTTTAGGAGCAAATGGGAAAATACGATCTACACTAACTTGTGCAGATGGTAATGTCAAATTGATTACTTCTGTTTGTGAATTTTGAGAATGCGTAGCAGCTACAGTAACGTTAACGGGTGTTTTTCCAGTAAATGAACGAGAATATGATACAGATGAACTAAAATTATTTGTTAGAAAATTTCCTGTATTACTCTGATTTAATGATTGCTGGAAGAAATCACTACTTCCTAAGTTTACAGATGCAGAAAAAGTACTGTTAGGACTTGATTTGGCATCTTGACTATGATTCCATCGTATATTATAAGTATTTCTTTCAGAGAAGTCTGGCAACCCACGTTCACTTGCAAGTATTTTTTCAAAATTAAAGCTCAATCGCCCATTAAACTTATAACGCAATCTATAATCAGAATCTGCTCGTAATGCATAACTCCCATTAGTATAGTAATCCCCAGTAATAGCGAGGTTATAATAGTCACTTAATGCAAAATAATACCCTCCGTTCTGTAAAGAATACCCTCTTTGTCTAGTCTCTCCCGGACTAGGAATAATAAACCCTGATACACTTTGCTGTTTGTCTAGTGGGAAAAAGGCAAATGGTAACCCTATAGGTGTAGGTACATCTGCAATGTACATATTAGTAAGTCCTGTGACAAGTTTCTGTCCTGGAACAAATTTTACTTTACGAGCATAAAAATAATATTCTGGGTCATCTAAATTCTTACTTGTCGTGATTTTTACATTACGCATAAAAATGACAGAATCATTAACACGCTTGCTTACTTCAGATTTTAAATTGACCTCTTGACCTCCAGCTCCTTCAACTCTAGAACCATATATTAATGCTTTCTCCGAATCAAAATTAAATTTTATAGAATCAGGAATTACTTCTTCTCCACCTTGTTTAAAAACAGGAACTTGTGTATATGTTCCACTTGTATCTACAATCCCTTTTGCAAAAACAGTGTTGTTTGCATAGTCTAATATGATTTCGCCTGCATTTATTTGAATATCTTCATAGACAACTTCAGCTTCATTATAGAGGTATATTTTCTTTAGTCTACGGCTTATGCGTTCAAAGTCAGTAGCTTTATAAACAACTTTGTCTGTAAGAGGTTCTTTTTTTACTTTGACAGAATCTGAAAGTATATTCTCTCGTACATTTATAAGTGTATCAGTCGTGGTTTGCTTTTGCGAAAGCGTACTCAAGTCCTCTTCAACTGCCTTTGTGGCCGTGGTATCCGACTTTATAGCAGGAATGGCATTATTCTTGGTTGGTAGTTCTTGAGCTTTTACAAAAAATGAGCAAAGCAAGAAGAGCCAAATAAATAAAGGAAAATGTACAGTTTTTGTTTGCAATGCGATTAATCCTATTTTTGTGTAATGAGCATTATTTAAAATGCCAAAATTACGTATATTTTTCGGGTTGAAATCCAATTCTTGTAATTTTGAAAATAACCAATAACAATTTACGTTAGCTAGTGTGTATTCTCTTAATAATATTGCTAACTAACGTCTAAAAGATTAAATTTTGATAAAAAGGATGCGTAATTTGATTTCATTTAGTATTTATTTAACGCTACTCTTGAGTTTTGTTAATGTAAGTGCGACTTCTTTAACACAAAAACCACCTTCTAAAAAATTTAAAGTAGTGCTTGATGCAGGTCATGGAGGTAAAGATCATGGAAAACCATCTAAAACTGGAGCTTCAGAGAAAGATATTGCCCTTAAGATTGTACTCACTCTCGGAAAAGAACTAGAGAAGAATAAAGATATAGAAGTAATTTATACTCGAAAGAAAGATGTATTTATTGATTTACATAAAAGAGGAGAAATTGCAAATAAAGCTGAAGCCGATTTGTTTATATCTATACATTGTAATGCACATAGCTCACAAGCTTACGGTTCAGAAACATATGTGCTTGGATTACATCGTAACGGCACAAATCTAGACGTTGCGAAAGCAGAGAACTCTGTAGTTTTTTTGGAAGAAAATTATGAAGAAACGTATGCTCAATATGATTTAAACTCGCCAGAGTCAGCTATAGGATTAGAATTAATGCAGGAAGAATTCCTAGACCAAAGTGTTTTTTTAGCGTCACTTGTACAAGATAATTTCAGAAAAAAATTAAAACGTAAAGATAGGAGTGTAAAGCAAGCTGGATTTATTGTATTACATCAAACAGTAATGCCTAGTATACTTGTTGAAACAGGTTTTATTACTAATACTGAAGAAAGAAAGTATCTCAATTCTTCAAAAGGGCAAAAAGAATTAGCTAGTTCAATGGCGTCTG
Organism: uncultured Flavobacteriaceae bacterium; assembly: GCA_964474345.1. Taxonomy (GTDB): domain Bacteria; phylum Bacteroidota; class Bacteroidia; order Flavobacteriales; family Flavobacteriaceae; genus Dokdonia. Next base: position 1,251 of record CAYYSK010000018.1, on the reverse strand, counting down.
CCATAAAAACATATAAAGAAAAAATATTTAGCTACTTAGATAATGATGCCATTGCAGATAGGGAAGAAGTCATAGAAGTAGAAGATGTACAATCTGATAAAATTGTAGAAGGAATAACTTTTAAAGTACAACTTGCTGCCAGTCAAAGAGATTTAAAAATCAAACCGTATAACTTTAAAGGTCTTAAAGAGATTTCTCGATTACAAAATGGAAAAATTTATAAGTATTATTATGGGGCTACATCTAATTATACGGAAATTAAAAGAAAGTTAGAAGAAGCAAAAAGCAAAGGATATACAACAGCATTTATTGTTTCTTTTAAGAAAAATAATATCCAAATTCCTTTAAAACAAGTGTTAAATTAATGCTCGCTTAAACTTGGGATTCTTTTTAAATTCCTACATTTGTTTCTTGAATAAAACAATTTATGTTCAAAATTTCTAAAGAAGTCAGAACCGGAATACTTGCAATCGTAGCACTTGTGATTGTTATAGTAGGCTATAACTATCTAAAAGGTCAAAACTTATTAGATAAAAATAGAAATTTTTATGCTCTATATGATAATGTAGAAGGACTTACTCCTGGAGCAAATGTCACTATTAATGGCCTTACTGTAGGAAAAGTAATATCTATAAAATTTGCAGATAAACAAGGTACATTAAAAGTACATTTTAGTGTAGTAAGTGATTTTGAATTTTCTAATAAAAGTATAGCAAAAGTATATGGGATTGGTTTTATAAGTGGGAAAAGTCTAGCTATTGTTCCTGATTATAATGGAGAACCGGCAAAAGATGGAGATACACTTCCTTCTGAGATAGAAAATGGAATTATGGAGCTTGTGACTGAACGTATAGAACCATTACAAGCTGTTATAGAATCTGCAATCACAGATACAGATTCCCTCGTTAAATCTGTGAATAACGTATTGGATAAACAAACTCGTACTAATCTTAAAAATGCTATTGCAAACTTTACAGTTGTAGCAAGCGAATTAAAAGCTACATCACTTTCTATGAATGGGCTTTTATTAGAGAATAAAGATAAATTGAGTGGTACAATTACTAACTTTGAAGAAATATCTACCAACTTTGCTAAAATATCTGACACGCTTTCTCAAGTTGAAATAGGAGCTTTAATGTCAAATTTTGAAAATTTAGCTAAAGATTTTGAAGGAATCGCAAATAATCTTAAATCTGGTCAAGGAACGGCAGGAAAGCTTTTGCAAGATGATCAAGTTTATGTAAATTTGGA